>WALU01000001.1 GCA_015522685.1 Thermoproteota archaeon
ATCCAGTGAGATTCATCTTACTTTTAATTATCAGAAGGGTCAACTCACATATAACAAATTTCTTCATACAATTTGATTTATCTATTTATTATTTAAATTGATTTCTTCGATCGATCGAAAAATAGAGAATTTACGCTGTCTTACAGTAAACATAAGCCCTATGAAGAACTCTAATCCCAGAGCGATCATAAGTATGAATATAAAGATATAAGCCTAAAAACGCGAAGTAATTACCAGTAACGCTCATGAGCTCAAATAATTTTTATTTAGGATCCTCCCTTCAAAGTTTTTCTTAAAAACGTAAAATTTCGAGATTAAGTTGCAAAGGGTATGCTAACTAAAAGATAGACCTAAAAAATAGTAAGGAAGTTTTAAGGCTTCACTCAAGTTCCTTTTTAAGCTCATCATATGCTTTCTTTATTTCTTCGACTGATGCTTCATCTTCCAGAGTTGTTATATCACCCAATGGCTGATCTGAAACGACTGATTTGAGTAACCTCCTCATTATCTTTCCGCTTCTCGTTTTAGGTAACTTATCCACAAAGAATATGTTTGCAGGTGTAGCTATTGGCCCTATCTGATTCCTCACGTATTTGACCAATTCCTCTCTAAGGCTATTTAGTGGACTATAGCCTTCTCTCAACACGACGAACGCGACAGGAACTTCTCCCTTGACGGGATCAGCTTTTCCTGCAACGGCTGCTTCAGCAACCGCTGGATAAGAGACTAAAACGCTTTCTAGCTCAGTAGTTCCAATTCTATGCGCAGCTACTTTCAATACTTCATCAGCTCTACCTAAGAGCCAGAAGTATCCATCAGAATCTCTCATAGCATAATCACCAGTATAGTAGAATCCAGGGAACTTCTTATAGTAGACCTCTACGTATCTCTCAGGATCCTTCCAGAGAGTTTGTAGCATGCCAGGCCAAGGCTTCTTTATGATGAGGTAGCCTCTTTCACCTGGTTCAACACGTTTTCCATTATCATTTACGACTTCAGCATCGATGCCCGGCAATGGAAAAGTTGCTGAGCCTGGTTTTAACGGAGCCAGTTCCACTCCAGCTGATGGTGATATCATAAAGCCACCTGTTTCTGTTTGCCACCATGTATCGATTATCGGACATCTCTCTCCCCCGACATTCTTATAGTACCAGTTCCATGCTTCAGGATTTATTGGTTCACCCACGCTTCCAAGTATTCTAAGAGAGCTCAAATCATGTTTTTTAACCCATTCTTCACCGTATCTCATGAATGCTCTGATTGCCGTTGGAGCCGTATATATGATCGTAACACCATATTTCTCTATTATACTCCACCACCTATCCGGATGTGGGTAGTCTGGTGCACCTTCATACATTATGGAAGTTAGCCCATGCATAAGGGGAGAATATACGATGTAGCTGTGACCAGTTACCCATCCTATGTCAGCTGCGCACCACCAAACATCCTCCTCTCGTGGATCAAAGGCCCATTTAAGTGTCCAGTACACCCAAGCTAAGTATCCCCCTGTACTGTGCTCAACTCCCTTAGGTTTTCCTGTTGTTCCAGAAGTATATAAGATATAGAGCGGATGGGTCGACTCGACAGGCTCCGGTTCAACGTAGGTATCTGGTTCTATCCCAGCGAGAAGCTCATGAAGCCAATAATCTCTATTTTCTACCATATTAACTTTGCTGCCCGTTCTCCTAACAACTATCACGCTCTCAATGGATGGAGTCAGCTTCAGAGCTTTATCAGCCCATTCTTTTAAGGGGATTATTTTCCCTCTTCTATAGGCGCCATCGGCTGTTATCAGAATCTTCGAGTTGGAGTCGTTTATCCTGCTCGCTAGAGATTCACCGCTAAACCCGGAGAAGACAACGCTATGTATTGCTCCTATCCTAGCGCATGCAAGCATTACCATCGGAAGTTCAGGAATCATGGGAAGATAGAGAGTTACTCGATCGCCTTTCTTAACGCCCATATTCTTTAAGATTTTCGCTATCCTGTTCACTTCTTTGTAAAGCTGATAGTATGTGATCACGCGTGTATCTCCCGGCTCACCTTCCCATATGTAAGCTACCTTGTTCTTCCTCCACGTTTTAATATGAACATCGAGTGCGTTATAGCTAGCGTTTATCTTACCTCCAACGAACCATTTGTAGAATGGAGGATTGGATGCGTCCAGAACCTTATCCCATGTTTTAAACCATTGAAGCGCACGTGCATGCTCTGACCAGAACCCTTCAGGGTCTTCTATAGATCTTTCCCAATACTCCTCTAGCCTCTTGACTGGAATTATTCTAGACTCAACCGGAAGCGTCTCTTTGCTCATTTTGCATCCCTCATTTCCCTTCAAACTCGGTTTCTTTAATTGATGAAGCTAAATTTTTAAAGTTAATCCTTTCAGAGAACAAGTATTCGTAATTTATCTCAGTAGTATTCCTGCATCAAGGATCATTTTCTTATGATCAAATGCTAACTTAAGAGATTTTAATTCGTTCATCTGTAAGATGGCTACTCCTCCAGCATCTAGAGAAGCTTTAGAATAACCTCCCATCTTCCTGTACAAGTGGTATATAGATATCACATATTCTGTTCTCTCAGATCTTACTTGGATTGAATTGAAGTAAACACCAAATAGCCTTACCTTAACACATTAACTCTTAAATACGTCTCCTCCAATACTTCCCTTTTCGTCGCCTCCTCGGTCATTTCACTGTATTCGAAGAAGCTGTCTATAAGAGGCCAAAAGTCCTTAAATGGCTTTTGTTTAACTGAGATTATTCCTTCACCAGTTAAAACTATCCCATTTACAGTAACTAGGAGATTTCTAGATTTGCCCCATTTAAATTAAATAAGCTGATAGTTCAGGTGATTTTGATTTGCGAATAAGACTTTAAAGAGACTTTCCAAATCTAAACTTCTAGAAGAGTACATCATGCATAAGCCAGTTCACTCCTAACTAACATATCCTGACGATTAATAAGTTAAGTATACTCGATTCTTTATGCCAAATTCAAAGGCCTTCAGATTGGATCTGGAGACATTAGCTGAAAGGATAGCAGAGATAAGTGTACCAAAACAGAGGCTCTTACCTCTAATAGATAGACTGACTAATCTTTATAAAATGGGAGCAGTGAAGATTAATCATTCTGCTATGGAACTTGTTATTGCAGCTCATCTCATAGAAAAAGGATATTTAGTAGATATAGAGGTTCCTTTGGGCGATTTAAGATGCGATGTTATGGGAATAAATAATGAAAAGGTTATTGTCGAGGTTGAGACAGGCTTCGTCCCACCTGACCATGCTTTAGACCCAGATAGCTTTTGCAGGGCTAGAATAGCAAGCAAGATAGCTAGGTATAGTAGATATGCGGATAAGTTTTACCTTGCAGCCCCACCCACTTACTTTATGGAAATACCGTCGTTTCTACTGATGCCTCCTCATATTCATTCCGAGATTGGGCTAATGAAATGGAAAGAGTTATTGGATAGATATTATAAGAATCCACCTATACCACTAAAGTTACTGAGAATCGCGAAGCTAAATGGAGTTCTTGTAACGTACGTTGATGAGGGGAGGGTTATAGAGCTGAGCGTTGGATCATATGTTAGGCTGTGCCTCCAAGGAAAATAAAAAGATAATTGAAAGGATATACCTGTATACCATAAAAGAAGAGCATAGGAATTTTCGGGGGGATCCTCAGTCATTGACCGAGTTTTCTCTAATCCACCCCTTTCGGGGCTTATAGAATTTCAGTAATCAAGGCTAACCTCAATTACCTACTCCTCCCTTTCCCGACAATACTTTTAGTAGATGGCGGCTAATAAACCTTTGGTATTTTTCTTTAATAGCCATTGATTTCCGCTGAAGGTCGCAATGGTTGCAGTTGTAAGTAATTGTTCTTCTCTTATCCCTAACCATATATCTATCGCCTCCTCAACAGTTCTGATCAGTTTCTGATTAGGCTTCCCTAGGGAAACCCCAGGGCATCTCTGGTCCACATATACGTAAAAGCCTCCGAGTTTGTGTTGAAAATAAGCTTCTTCATCCCTTCCATATTCCGGTCTCTTATATACATGAAAGGGCCATAGCTTACAGGCTACAGGTTTAAGCCCAATATCTTGGAGAGAGCACATAAGCTTGCCGTTTCGACTTACAAGAAATGGACAGGCCTTTCCTTCTTCTTTCTCTATGTACTCCTTCCCTCCAATAATTGCTATCTTATCTAGCCCAAATGCCTCTGCAATTTTCAAAGCCTCATAAGACTTGAGGGGTACTCTAAAGTAAAAGCAGCATAATCCGCATCTATAGCATGTGAAGTTGCTTATCCTCCTCCAAGGTAGGAGCATAGGCTCACCTCTAGAGTTAATTATATTTCAAGTATATTTACTTACACTTTCCATGATCATCTATCGAATGGCAGTCTAGCAGTTGTTAGGAAAGGAGCGAAGCCAGTACATTTATAAGCCCTAATCCAGGGATTATTGTTAGGAGCGCGGTTATTACTAACACATATATCTCCAAGTCTGGTGTCTCTTCCTTAACATCAACCTTTGGCGGATCTGAGAAGAGTAGATACCTTATGACCATTGCGTAGTAGCCAACTGAGATACCACTGTTTATTATGCCAAGGAAGGCAAGCCAAGGAGCTACTTCCATTATAGAGTAGAAGATATACATGAATTTGCTCCAGAATCCCATTAGGGGAGGCATTCCCATTAAGCTAAGCAGTAATATAGATATGGATGTGCCAGAGAAGGGCAACTTTCTACCAACTCCACTCAGCCCTTCCAATGTGAGGTCGAATCCTTTTCTAGCAAAGTAAGCCAGCCCAACGAATATTCCTACCTTAGCTAGGACATATGTCGTGACGTGAAGTCCTATTCCCTCAAGAGCTATAATTTTAGTGTTAGAGAAGGATAAGGCAGCGAATGCTATGAGGAAGTAGCCTGCCTGACCTATACTAGAGTATGCCATCATCCTCTGAACATTTTTCTGCACGAGTGCAGCTAGATTGCCATAGAACATAGTTATTACGGAGAGAAAAGTCATTATCCAGAACCATTCATTTTGAATCGATGGTATCAGGGGCTGGAGAACCCTAAGAAATGCTCCTATGCTTATGAGCTTTATTACACCAGCGATGAATGAGACTATCAAGGGATGAGCTCCTCCATAGACATCAGGTAGCCATCCATGGAAGGGAACCACGCCAAGCTTGAAGCCGAAAGAAGCTATAAGCATCATAACTCCCATTAAGAGGATCGCTTTTATTGAATGAGGAACTACCGTGAATTGTACAAAAGCACTCGTTTTAGTCACACCTAAGACCAAAGCCAAGCCAAATATTAGGAGGGATGAAGATGCAACTCCCATTAAAGCATACTTAGCTGCGGCTTCCAAGGAATTATCATCTTTCTTTATGCCTACTAACACATAAGAAGCAACTGACACTAGAGCCCATGCTGGGACAAGTACAGATGCATCAGCCACGTAAAGCACGAAGTAGACACCAAGCAAAGCCAGCATCATGAGAGAATATAAGCTAGGAGACGTGCTCCATTCTTTAGCTTGAGCAAGAGAGGCTAAGCTAACTAAAAATGCTCCTAGTGTTGCGATTAGTGCTATATATGTAGCTAGTGGACCTATTCTTAGTACTCCGTTAAAGAGATATCCGCTCTTCCCTACTAGAGTAGTAAGAAGCCCGAGTGCTATGGCAGTCGCTAATACCGTTAGATAGGGACTTATTCTACTACTTTCCTTCAGACAATCTATCGTTGGAAGCATGAGCCCAAGGCCGCCTAGCAAGACAATTAAGGACCATATTACAGCTTCCATATTTCATCCCATCCATAATAGCAGGTAAAGGAGAATTAGCATCAGTCCTAGGAAAAATACTAGAAGATACTGGTTTATGATGCCTGTCTGAATCTTTCTTACAGCAGAGCCTAACGCTTTGAATGCTTTGACAACCCTATCATTGTAAGTATCATCAATCACATCTGTTTCAAAGTACTTGAAGCCTAGAATGCTCAGCTTATTGGTCAACCAGGGTATGAAGCAATGATAGAAGCCGTCTATCATAAGAGTTTCAAAGTACTTGAAAATAGTCCTGGAAAGCCAGGCAAATCCTTCCACTATAACTATGTAATAGATCGAGTTTATGTACCATCTATCATAGAGGAAGTCATGGAGCACCTTACCTGTGGGATTCTTTATGGCAGTATGGATCCATTTCCTTCCGCCTGAAGTATAATAGAGACCTATTGCTATCAGAATGCCCATGAACATCATTGCTAGCGAGATAGCAAGCATTCCTAGATTGAACTCGAGGCTAGGATAGAACTTATCAGCTATACCCAATACATTACTCACCATGGCCTTTAGGAGTTCAGTACCGTAGATGGGCCATACCAATCCTATTATGAACGCTAGGAGGGCTAGAGTGAGGTATGGTAGTAGCATGAGTAGATGGACCTCATGAAGGCGATGCTCCTCCTCCAGACGGAGGACATTTTCAGATTTCTCATATAAAAATGTTCTGATAACCATTCTAGTTGAGTAGAAAGCTGTGAGCATTGCTGTTACGACTCCGAAGAAGTATCCTATGAAGACTCCTGATTCATGAGCTACTTCTATTATTGTATCCTTAGTCCAGAAGCCCATGAATGGAGGCATCCCCATTAAGCTCAAGGCAGCAAGGCTCATGGCTAAGAAGGACCATTTCATGATCTTCCAGAGGCCCCCCATATCATCTATAAATCTAGAGCGAACTACATGAATCACAGCACCAGCAACGAGAAATAGAGATGCTTTAAATATCGCATGGCTCATCAGATGAGATAATCCAGCCAAGAAGCCCAGTGGAAACTCTGCGATGAGTCCTGCTGAACCAAGAGCTAGGAACATGTACCCGAGCTGAGAGGCTGTTGAGAAAGCAAGTATGAGCTTCAGCTCCCTAGCGACTAGAGCTTGGGTTGCCATAAAGAATGCAGTGAATCCCCCGATTATAGCCACTGTCGAGAAGAATGCATGTACTTGAGGCCTAGCTGCAGGGATTTCCTGTGCAGCCAAGACGAATATTGGAGAGAACCTGAGAAGAAAATAAACTCCAGCCTTGACCATGGTTGCAGCATGTATTAAAGCGCTAACTGAAGTAGGACCTGCCATTGCTGTGACAAGCCACTCGTGGAAGGGAAACTGAGCTGACTTGGCGAAAGCCCCCAAAGAGAACAGCAGAAGGAATGGAAAGAGAAGACCATTGTGAGCCAGCGGACCAGCCCACTGAACAACTTTCTGAGCTATTCCTGGAATTGAGAACGTTCCTGTTAGATAATAGAGCGCCCCTATACCTGCTACAAAGCCTACATTTCCTAGCCTCGTGAATACCATTGCTCTAAGCCCAGCATGGCTTGGAGAGAACCACATAGGCTTTCCTAGAGCCTTTCTCCCTATGTCTCCCATGCACCTCCTGTCCTCATCGGTATACCAATGCCCTATCAGGGCGTAAGATGCTAGCCCTGTGCCTTCCCATCCTAAGAACATAAGTACCAAGTTATCGGCAAGCACCAGCAGAAGCATGTTCCCTACGAAGAAATCGAAGAAGAACCAGTACCTTGTTAGGCCCGAGTCTCCTTCCATGTATTTCAAGCTATATATAGCTATTAGGAAGCTAAGCCAAGCAACAATCAACGCCATGAAGGCGGACAGGGAGTCTATGTAAACACCGAAAGTAACTCCTATCGATGATATCCATGGATATGATATATGTATTGCATGATTAGCAGTCAGTTCTTCTTGAAGAACTAATGTGGAGAATATCGCAGAGCCAAAGATCGCTAAGACAGCTATTATATCCCTAGATTTACCTGCTCTATTTAGAAGAAGCGTCAGTATAGCACCTAGATAGGGAGTTAGCCAAGTGAAGAAGGCATAATCCATTATCATTAAGGTTCACCCTGGAACGGGCAACTTGAGAAGGTTGTTTAAGCTGGAGATCATTGGATCCACTAGGAACTGAGGCATGAGGAAGAATATCATGCCTACTGCAGCGATGACTATCATGGGAATGAGTAGAGTCCATCTCGCCTCTATTGCATGCTCTGTAGATTCAGTGGTCTTACCAAAGAATATCCTCTTCATGGCGATGAACGAGTAAGCCGTGGATAATCCTATCCCTATCAGGAGGAGTATTGTTGTGGAGATGAATTGATTTATCTCTATAGCGAAATTAGCTACGCCAGTTAGTATCAGAATCTCGCTCCATAGCCCAAGAGAAGGAGGAACTCCTGTTATATGCATGAAGCCTATGAGAGCTAGGGATGCCGTTATCGGCATCTTTGAGGCGAGGCCCCCCATCTTACTCAGGCTCCTCAGTCCATGAAGCTGAGTTATCAGCACACCTGCCGTGGCAAATAACAGTGCCTTACCAATGGCATGAGCAGCATAGTGCATCAAAGCGCCTGCCATACCAATTGCAGATACGCTTGCCACTCCCATGAGTATATATCCCATTTGGGAGACACTAGAGTATGCGAGGAACCTCTTGAAGTCGTCTTGAGCCAAAGCCATCAAGCCTCCATATATAATAGTCAATAATGCCCATCCAAGCATGTAAGGTGCTATAGCTCTGAAATCAGCTGGAAATAGCACGTAAGCTATTCTTATTAGAGCATATCCAGCTATGCCTATAAGATTTGAAGATAAAAGAGCTGAAACTGTTGTTGGAGCCTCCGCGTGAGCGTATGGTAACCATATATGTACTCCAAAGACTGCCATTTTCACAAAGAGCCCTATCACTATAGTCATGAAGGCTGCGAACCTTATGGCCTCAGGCAGCGTCTCACCTAACCCTAGGTTCGCGACTATCTTTATCGGATTGAAATAGTCAAAGGTTCCGACGTTGAGTCCGAGGACTAAGGCACCTACTAGAAAGGATAAAGCGCCAACATGAGCCCATATTAGATACAGCAGGGCTATTCTCTCTCTTTTTCCGTATCCATAGAAGGCTATGAGGAGGAAGCTTGGAAGGAGAGCTACTTCCAGGAATATGTAGAACTCTATTAGGTTATTAGAGAGGACAGTTCCTATCATTGTAGCAGAGAAGAGTATGTATAGCATGTAGTAAACTCCCCAACTCGCTGGTTTATGATCCTCTTTCTTCATCTCCTCAAATCTATGATCCATATACTTCAGTGAATACCAAGCTATCATTGAGGTGACTAAGCCAATGGAAATAGCGAGGGGAGCACTTATAGAGTCAAGCAGCATGGAGAAGTTTCCTATTGCTGGATTTGAGAAAAACACCGGATCCAAAACTGGTTCCCTAAGACCGTAGATAACCGAAAGCCAGGAGATCACTGCTAGTGGTATAAGTAGCAGGATCGTGCTGATAGTTGCGAATGCCTTCTTTCTCCAGTTCAGAAATGGAAAAACTAGAGATATTATCATAGGTATAACTATAGATAGGAACATATAGGGAATTTTCAGTATCGTATCATCACCCTTTGAATTTCCTCAATTCGTACACATCTAGGGTCTTTCTCATCCTGAACATCATTATGGCTATGGAGACTATGACACCAACCTCAGCAGCTGATAGGGAGATAGCTATTATTACAATAGCACCCCCCATGGCCCCATAAGCAGCATCTAATGATGCTAGGGAGAGAAAGGTCAAGAGTGCGGCATTGAAGATAACTTCAGCAGAGAGGAGCATTCTTATTATGTTCCTCTTTGTGATAAGCCCATAAACGCCAATAGCGAAGAGAATAGAGGATACTATCAGATACCAAAATACCTCCATTTTCCTTATACCTCCCTCCTCGCTATTGTTATTGCTCCAATCAGGGCAGTCATTAGCGCCATAGCAGCAACTATGAGGGCAAACCAGTACTTAGTAACTAGGAGAGATGTTAGCTCCCTGTAGTTTAGGAAGAATGAAGGCTCAGCCGAGAAGGGCGAGAGGACTTTTATGAGAATTATGGTGAGTATTATAACAGATAACACTGCTAAGGCTTTGATAGGAGGTTCAACTGAAGGAGCTTCCTTTAACATTGCGACTGAGAATAGTATGAATGTAACTGCAGCACCAACATAAACTGAGAGGTGAAAAAGTGATATTATAGGGAAGCCGAGCAGTGCGAATAGGATCGCATTTCCAACCCCGAGCATTGAGAGGAAGAATGCAGAATATACTATCGACTTATGATAGACTATGAATATCGCAGCTATTATTGATAGAGTCGAGGAGAGAAGGAAAATCATTGTAATAGGATTACTCCACAGGCTCATATCTCAATCCCCTCTCTTCATCCAGAATGGCTCTCATTTTTTTGGGCTTCTTCTTGTATTGAGGCTTAGGAACTCCCTCCCTGAACTTTTCGGGTGGATATACCTGTTCCTCGAGTGTATTATAAACAACATCATGCACTTTAGTGAATTTCAATGAATTGGTTGGGCAGATTGCGACACAGAATCCGCAGAAAACGCACCTCGCGTAGTTAATGCCTGGCCTTCTCACGGGCTTCTTTCCCTCCTCCGATTCTTCCTTTGATATATACATCTTCATAGCATCTGCTGGACATACCATGGCACAGAGGCCGCACTTTATGCATGTATCCCAATTGTACTTTATCATCCCCCTATATCCATCTGGAAATTCCTCTATCTCATCGGGATACATTAGAGTCATTCTCTTACTTGAAACTAAGTACTTAATGCCTGTAGCTAGGGCTTTAACATGACGAATGGTCTTATCAACGGACATTTCACATGCCTCCCGTTATCGTAACAATACCTAACGAGATGAATATGGCTAGTATGGAAAATGGAAGAGCCATTTTCCAGCCTATATTCATCGCCTGATCTATCCTGAACCTTGGATAGACAGCTCTAAGGAATACCCCTATGGCGATAAGGATGAATGCCTTGGCAAACAGCATAGCTCCTGGTAAGAGAGGATTATCCATCATTGAAGCTGGCAGTGGGTTCCACCCCCCTAAGAACAGGATTGCATAAACTAGGCTTAGGACATAGAGCTTCACGTAAGATGCACCCATTACTAGGCCATACATTATTCCACTGTATTCTGTATAAGCTCCAGCTACTATCTCGCTTTCAGCCTCAGGTATTTCAAACGGGAACTTGCCCGTCGACATGTATATAAGCACAAGCATAGATATTCCAGCTACTGGGTTAAGAAAGAGTCCCCATATTCCTTTTTGGGCCTCAGCTATATCTACTAGATCTAAGCTGCCGTAAAGGACGGCCATAGATAGTGCAGAGAGAAACATAGGTATCTCATAGGAGATGACTAAATATCCCTCTCTAAGGCCCCCGATAAGAGAAAACTTATTATTACTGGCCCATCCCATCAATACGGTGAATATTGGAGCTAATGTCGTAAGGGTCAGTAATAATAAGAGGCTAAGATCACTTCTGAACGCGTAGAATGTTGGACTAACTGGTATAACTACCGTGGGCAAGTAAGCTAGGCCGAATAGCATGATAGGAGTAAGGAGAAATGCTATTTTATCAACAGTCTTGGGAATTATCGGCTCTTGGAATAGATCCTTTAGGAGGTCTGCTACTGTCTGTATGACTCCCCCTAGAGGCTTAAATACATATAAAGGTCCATACCTAAGCTGAACCTTCGCTGCTATTTTTCTCTCTAACCAAATAATCATCAATAGCATTATGAATATGACCGTTAGCCCAGGAAATATTAAGGGAATGAATATGCAGGGCCTGAATAACAAGCTTATTAGGAAACTTAATAGATCCTGCATTATCTATCAGCCTCCGGTGGGAAGTAATCTAAGCTACCGTAAATCGCGGGTATATCCGCAACCCTAACTCCTCTGTTAAGGTGCTCGAACAGAATAACATTCCTGAATGAAGGAGTGACCATTCTCATCCTGTAGGGACTCATCTTACCATCGCTAATTATGTGAAAAATTACCTCTCCTCTACCTCCCTCAACCCTGCTTATCGCCTCTCCTGCTGGGATCCTTAGGTTCGCAAATATTCCAGGAAACTTTACTTCTCCTGTCTCCTTCATATATTCCCTCATCTTAGGTGAAATTGCCTTTATATACTTCTCATGGAGTATAGGGCCTTCTGGCATCTTCTTTAGGACCTGCCTGATTATCCTTATGCTTTCCTGTATCTCCTTCACCCTCACCATCACCCTAGCAAATGCATCGCCTACTTTCTCTGTTATGATGTCAAAATCTATGTCTGGATAAGCGGCGTATGGCTCTACCTTTCTGACATCGTAGGGAACTCCACTCGCCCTCAGGTTCGGTCCAGCCACTCCTAATCTTATTGCATCCTCTTTGGATAGTACGCCTACTCCTTCAAGCCTTGCTCTTGTAACTGGATTATTTAAATAGAGATTGAAGTAATCCTTCATCCTGTTTTCCATATATCTCAATGCTTTCTCCACTTTCTCAGTGAACCTACTTGGTAGTTCCCTCCTCACACCTCCAGGTATTATATAGGAGTATGAGAGCCTCGCTCCGGTGAGCTCCTGAGCTAATTCTATGAATGGCTCTCTATCACCGAAGCACCACATATAGGCCGTTGAGGAGCCTATCATTACCCCATGGATTCCTAAACCATAAAGGTGACTGTGTATCCTGTTTATCTCTGCCAGCAGGGTCCTCAGATATTGAGCTCTGGGTGGGGCCTCTAGGCCTAGAAGCTTCTCAAGGGCCATTACATAGGCTAGATTATTGGCAGTAGTATCAGCTAGCGATGGTCTCTCGACTAAGGGTATTATTTGGAGGAACTTCTTCGCCTCAGCCAGTTTCTCAACAGATCTATGAACGTATCCTATATTAGGCCTGAGTTCGACCACTATATCGCCGTCTATCTTCGCTATCATTCTCATGTGGCCCGATGCCGGATGCTGAGGCCCTATCAATACTTCAAGCTCTCTTTCCTCCAAGCTCATGCATTTATTCCCTCCGTCTTTATTTTGAACTCCTTCCTCAATGGAGGTAAGCCCTCATAGGATTCCGGTAGGAGTAACCTTTCCCCCATCCTTGGGTGCCCCTCGAACACTATTCCCATGAGATCATGCTCCTCATGCTCTTGGTAAAAAGCACTAGGCCATACCTCTATGAGGGATGGTGTTGTAGGGTCGTTGTAGGGTAGATCTGTCCTTAGATTGATTAGGAAGAATGCTAAATCAAGATTGGAGTATGATGAGGCTATGTAAACCACTTCAAACCTTTCATTGGGATAATCTATGGCTGTCACTGCTTTAACATGATCGAATCCCAAGGCCTTCAGCTTCTTAGCTACCTCTACTATCTTATCCCTAGAAACATTGATATTTATCACGTTGGGCTCTTTTCCGCTGATCTCTGCACTCAGCTCTCTTAATCCTTCTTCAATCCTGCTCTTAAGCTCCTCAAAATTCATATTTCACCAACTCTCCCTTCCTTATCTTCCTTTGCAGCATAATTATGGCCTGAGCTATCCCTTCTGGCCTTGGAGGACATCCAGGTACGAAAACGCTTACTGGAAGTATATCCTTCGGCCTCACTATGTTGTAACTGTTCCAGAATATGCCGCCATCTATACCGCAAGCCCCCATTGCTACCACGAATTTAGGTTCAGGCATTTGCTCATATACCCACTTTGCTGCTTCTCCCATCTTCTTGCTCAGAGTTCCCTCTATGAAGAGAACATTGCACTGCCTTATCCCAATGAAGGGGAGGAAGCCAAATCTCTCAGCATCGAACTTTGGAGCTACTGCAGCAGCGAACTCAGCACCACAGCAAGATGTAGTAAAGTGTACTGGCCATAGAGAGAAAGCTATACCCCAATCCCTTATGTTCCTGATTGGAGTCTTATTTATTAACCATGCCGCCGCCTTCTTGGCAGCCTTATCCAAGTTAGCAACCCACATGCTATCTACCCTCTAACGCATAGACCATAGTTCAAGCCTCTTTGCATAGCATATACCAAAGATGAGGGGAGATACTAGAATAGCTACCATGGCCGTGAAAAGGAGAGAGACATTGAAGATGTACCTATGAGCTTCCAATAAAAACAGAAACGAATATATCATTACAGGTTCCAGCATCAAGAATAGTATCAGAAATGGATAATATTGCATTATAAAAAGTCCTCTTGCTCTCCCCTGCGGTGGATTGGCGCATTCATATCGTTCCTTTTTCTTAGGAAGGTCCTTAGAGGGGGCTAGTAATTTTCCTAAGATTAGCCCAATAGCTCCTAAACCTACACCTATAACTATGCCTAGGGAAAATGTTATGAGCACATTGTTTACTAAACCAAGACCTTCCATTGTCCCTTGCCCTATTCGAAATCGAAACAATAGTTAAAAGCTTTCCTAGGTATCCCCTCTATATTTTTCATATTAATATGTTCAATATTATATAAAAAAATAAGGGAAATTGCTGAGATCAGCTTATTTAATATTCACATTATAGATATAAAGAGAATAATACATTAATGGACTAATCCCCTTTAAGAGCATTAGCTAAATTCTCTGGTATCCCTCTTATAACCACAAATTTGCAGCACTAGGTTCCAAGCGAGTGGTTTGCACTCACAAATCAAATCGTAATTCTATGAATATCCTGACTGCATTAAAAGCTAAGATCTTGGCATAAATATTTATTATATCTAGTAGAATAAGAGATTCTTTCTCTATAAGAAATATTAATGCTAAAAATCTTGAGCTTTATATAGGCTCATTTATTAATGTATCGTAATAC
>WALU01000002.1 GCA_015522685.1 Thermoproteota archaeon
CATACGCTCACTGCTTTTTGGTTTCGTGGATCCCATGATACTGGGAGGCGAGTTCCTAGCAATCTTCATGGCCATGGTTATACTAGTTGCCGTATCTGGGGAACTTACTTGGGAGGGAGGGGAGCCAGGTGAGAATAAGTGAGTTTCTGGCAATGGAACTCGCCCTGCTTGGAGGTGGAGGTGCCAGGAAATGGTGGTTCGCAAGGACAGTAGCTGTGGCGACCTTCATTATGATCTCCGGAGTGTTTCTCCTCTTATTAACGGAGAGATTGGCTTTGGCTTATGAATCCTTGGTAGGCATGTGGTACCTCATTTCAGCCTTGATGATCAGCTCTCACTTTAGGGCGAAGGAAACTGGCATGATCGAGGTGATCCTGCAGAGAATGGGAGGGACCTATCTGAGCATGAGCTATGCAGTTCAAATGGCTGCCTCAGTGGTTGCATCTCTGATCGTCGTAGCACTCCTCTCTCCCTTCACATTAAGCATAGAAGCCGAACCTACCGATATCCTCTTCCTCCTAGGCATGTGCTTCCTTGGTCCAATCATATTCACGACCGTAACCATGATTGTAATCATCGCCTTTGGTGGCAGGAGAATCCTGGATGCGTTTTCCTACTCGATAGGAGGACTCTCCCTCGTAATGCTAGTAGTTCCCTTCCTCCTCTTGGAATCGTTTACAGGTTCTTCGTTAGTATTGATTGCTGGTGGTTCGATTGCGTTCATGATACTAATGATGAGATACTTCGAGAGGGTTGATAGATCCAAGCTTTTAGAGATCTGAATGTAAGAAAAATAATTCTGATTTTCCATGGATATTAGCTAAACAGCTATGAACTGCACTAACCTTTTTATCTCCATCTCATGCTTGTCTCATTGGGAGAGGAGGCCGAGGGTTACGGCCGGAAGGCTGAGGAAGGTCCGCCCACATCCCCAGCACCGCCTCCCCGCAAGGGAATATCCCGAGAGGGATAGGATAGGAAGGCCCACAGAAACGACACGTCCTTGGGGAAATGGCTATGATGCCGGCGAGGCTGAGGACCCTCAAGGGATCGGTGAAACGGGGCCCCGACGGTGTGCAAGCCAAACCCCACGATGAGATGCTGGGGCGAGTGAGGAGTAGGCGCTAAGCCAAATCCCCCAATACAGAAGGCGGATTATGGCCTCCACTCCCTTCTTTCTCTTCCTTTAAACTCTTATACGTCGAGCTGCTAGTAAAAACAAGAGGAGAGAAGCTAGCTTAAGTTACACCACCCTCGAAACTTATATATGATTGTAACTAGTTCTCCATGTGAGAGATGAGTTCAAAAGGTGGCTTTCTGAAGCCCTGTGGAACCTAGAGACTGCTAAGATCCTGCATGAATGTGGAAGATATAATGCTGCGTGCTTTTACGCCCATCAAGCGGCAGAGATGGCCGTAAAGGCTCTCCTCACCAGGAGGAACGAATCCCCTTTGGGTTATGGAATAAGGGTCCTACTGGAAAGGTATTCCCAGATAAGTGGTGAAGATGTATCCTCTATGCTTCCTAAGGCAAGGGAGCTAGATAGCATTACGTCCCATCAAGGTATCCCAACGCTCACCCTCAGGGCACTCCTCATGAAGCCTATGATGAGGAGACTTCCACTAGAGCTCTAAAGAATGCTGAGAGCATAGTAAGGTTCGTGGAGGCTAGAATATGAACCCCGAATTGAGACGCTTAGTGGATGAGATATTAGCTAAGTATAAGGTGCATGCTATCATACTCTTCGGTTCTAGGGCTAGGGGGGGATTGGATGCCCATCAGTGACTACGATCTCCTAGTAGTGGCGGACTTCGACGAGCCCTTCCTCGATAGGATCTACCAGTTGAGCTCCTTGGTCGAAGGTTTAATGCCAGTGGAGTTCCATCCCTACAGGCTAGAGGAAGTTAGGGAGATGTTGGGAAGGGGAGTGGTATCCATCGTGGATGCCTTAGAGGAAGGGGTCAGCCTGTATGAAAGCACTAGCTTCCAAGAGATAAGAAAAACTTTCAGGGAGATGAAGAAGAAAGGATTGAGAAAGAGCAGCACTGCAGTAATCCTACCAGAGGAAAGATGATAACTATCCTTCCCTTCCTAGATATCGTATGTAAAGTAAGGGCTCAAGTTCCCCCTAAACCTAAGGTTCACTTAGAGTCGCAGGTTTAGGACTTACAATGGGATTAAGGGGCTAACTGCTAGTTAGTACATCAGATTCTTATTTGATAGAGCTGCCACTACTGCTTCTCCTCTTATTTACCTCTTCTTATTTTTCCTTCGCTATTCGCGTATCTCACTCTGTTCCAATAGTGATTAATAGTCATTAACTGATTGTTCGTCCTAAAAACTGATTTAAGCCACTAGATGCTTTTTGTTGTAGTCTTGCTACTTCCACAATTTTCCATTGAGCTTAAGTTACTTTCGGTTTCTGCATGATTTACCATTAGCTTCGGTAGATTTAAGTGCAATTAAGAAGCAAGGTAAGCTATTATGATCTACAACACTATGTTACAGCTTATTTCAGGGGGACAATCTTTAAATAGAGGGAATTTAGGTATAAATGGCGAGACAAGGAAGCGGGATGGGGCAGCCTGGTAGCCCGCCGGGCTCATAACCCGGAGGTCGGTGGTTCGAATCCACCTCCCGCTACTCCCGTTTAGATTTTTAATTTAATTTTCCCTTTTTGTGTAAAATATAGATCCATGGCATTACAATACAAACTATATGAGATATCTTAAAAAATCTGAGAGCCTCCTCAGAAGATGAACTCATGAGTTCTATCTGTGGAGAATTCAGCAATCATGCGTAGCAGGAGAGATCCTTTTAGTTCTCTTGCTTAGCCCTAGAGGTCTCTCTAATAACCATGCCTCTCTAAGTAGTCATGTAGGGCAGTTCTAACAAGTTCTGAGAAACTTCCTATCCCCTTCTCTCTTATGAATTTCTCTGCCCTGTCCACGAGGGGCTTGGGAAAGCTCATTGTCTTGTTCACCCACTCTACGTTCCTATCTTTCTTAACCATATGAGCTCACCAACCTCAGAGCCGTGTGATACCGAGCTTTGGTCATCTCTTAGATCCACCTACAGCTTTATATATTTGATACATTAAATATACATATTAAATATGTATAAAAGGTGTATATAATATGGGTGGCAGGCGCATCCCTCACGACCTGAGGCTCGAGTTATATCGACGCACCATCGAGCTTCACAGCAATGGGGTTAGCTACAGGAAGATCCAGAGGATATTGAGGGATGAATATGGTGTCTGGCTCAGCAGGTCTAATATATCCGGCTGGGTTAGGGGCCTTCACTCTCCCTTGAATGAGCCATATAACCACGTGGATAAATCTAAGGAGGCTGAACTCGCTTGGATTGCTGGCATGTATGCTGGAGATGGTTCAATAAGGGTTAACAGGAAGGGGAGGTTCCTCTCGCTTAAGGTCAAGGATAGAGATCTGGCAGAGGAGGCGGCGAAAAAGCTGGCCGCTGTCATGAGAAGGGATAGACCTTACGCGGTTGATAGATTGTCTGATGGAAGATACTGCGTGCAGGTTCAGTCCAGGGAGCTTGTTGATACCCTGCTGGATAGGCAGAGGTTGCTCGACCTCCTAAGGGAGAAACCTGTCGAGTTCATTCAAGCCTTCTTCGACTGCGAGGGGTATGCCTCAGGAAGTGTGAGTTCACAAGGCATGTTCTTTGCCACCGTAGGAGCAACTAACACGGATCGGGACCTGCTGGAGGAGATCGGAGAAAGACTCGCAACTCTTGGAATATCGAGCAGTATTTACCTAGAATATCCCAAGGGGAGGGTGATAGTAACCTCCAAGGGGACCTCTGTCGCGAGGAAGGACTGCTACTTACTAGAGGTAGCAACATCCGCTAGCAAGATCAGGTTCTACGAAAAGGTGAACTTCTCGATAAAGAGGAAGAGGGAGAAGCTCCAAGATATTGTATACATCCTAAGGGAATTCGGGGTGGGCAAGAGAGCTGCGATTGAGTGGATCCAAATGTATGAGTACAGGGTGGGAGCGGGCCGACGGAGGTGGTTCAAGAGAAGGCACCCGCTTGGACTAGAGGAGGCTGAGGAGGAGTATAGGAAATTCCTGGCGCGAAGGTGTAAGTCCAATTTGAAGAGCAGCGCCCTCTAAACATCATCCTATAGCATCTCTTTCGTATCCGATCTTTGTGCCAAGTAGTTCCT
The DNA here is from genome assembly GCA_015522685.1 of Thermoproteota archaeon. Classification (GTDB taxonomy): domain Archaea; phylum Korarchaeota; class Korarchaeia; order Korarchaeales; family Korarchaeaceae; genus Korarchaeum. The sequence goes on from WALU01000002.1 coordinate 4,196, forward strand.
CACTACCTGAATATCATATAGCAGGTCATTCAGCTCTGGCCTGAGATCTCCATCATATCCATCTCTCTTCCTGATTTTTATTTTTAGATTCCCCCCAATTTTTCCTACCTGTCAATATAGTTATGTCGGGAAATTATGCGCAAAACTACGTATATATAGCATCTTCCCTATACAGTTTCTATATCGAGAATACCTAGGATATAGATGATATGGATTATAGACAACTGAAAACAGAGAAGTAAAAAGGAGAGATCGTGCGTAAAGAATAAACCGCCGCCAATCTGAAGCTTTTTTCAAAATTAAGCTCTTTTTGTATATTCATTAAGTCTGTTGGGATCTATTTCAGCTTTTTGATCTTTAATGAAAGTGCAAAATCGTTTTTCTATAATGATATTAACATATTTTTCGCTTGTAGCTATATTTAGTTACTTATAACCAAATGATGTTTACAATATTAACAAAAATCAAAGCATCGTATCCTTCTCTTGTGAGCTACCGCTTATCACATAAACCCCACAAAATTGGAGGGAAGTAAGTTTCGGCAAGGGTTCCAAGATACTATACTATTCTATGCACCAAGGAAAAATGATAGTGAAGGATTTGGCTAGGAGTTCCTATGAAGGAGAATAACTTAAGTTATTCAATAACGAAGATGGTTGACCGAGCAAAGGAGTTGATAGAGGAGAATAGAAGGTAGGAAGGTGATGAAGAAGGTAGAGGAGACCATTCGATTCCGCTAAATCGGCGCGCGCGATGCCCAAGGCCAAGAGGGAGATGACCACAATCCAGATATCCAAGGAGACCAGGGAGATGCTTAAGCAGCTGGGGAGGAAGGGAGAGACCTACGACGATATCATAAGGAAGCTGATAGAGCTGGCGAAGAGGGTGGAGAGGGAGAGATGATGGAGAGAGAACGGAACAACCCGTCGCTGCCACACGGATCAACTCGCACGTAAAGCCAAACTATGAAAAAGGAGAACGCTACACCGAGCCCTAGAAGGGATAAGGTTCGCTCGCAGTTGACAGTATCGGGAGTGTAATGTAATCGTCTATAGACCTTTATAGGCCTAAGCTATAGCTATTCTAAGGAGGTGAGGTAAGTGTCCAAGAACTTGTCTGTGAGGATCCCTCCATGGCTTCCCGAGGGAGAGGCGAGGAGAATCATAGAATCCATCTTGGCGAGGCTTGGTGGTCGTGTCGACGTGAATGAAATTAGAAGAATGCTAGGCATAAGCCCAGAAGAGTTGACGGAGGATATAGAGACCTACAGCGTGGAAGAGCTTAGGAGTAAGGAGAAGGGGAGGATTGCTTGACGCTTCTCGATACCAGCATTGTTATTGATAGGGTCAGAGCAAGAGAGGCATTAGGGAAGACATAACGGCTGTAACGTTTGTCGAATATCCAAGGATTATCTTCTATAAACATTTCTACGGAGGAGTGGTATTCCCTATAAGGAAAGATTTCATATTAGCTCATGAAATTCAACTCGAACTCTTGAATATGAGGAGACCTCAAGCGTTCGCCGATTTATTGGCAGCAGCGATAGCCATTAACCGCGATGAAGAAATAGTGACGCGTGACATAGACTTCAGTTACATAAAGGAAGCGGCTGAGAGGTTAAGTTATCATGTGAAGTTAAAGCTACTGTAACGCAAACATAAACAGATATCGGGCGCTGTCAACTTAAGGTCATCGTTATAAGCTAGGGACAGGCTGAGCTGGAGAAATTTGAGTGACATTCCTGAGAAGATAGCTCACTATGTATACGATGTCGTAGCCAGATATGGAGAGTCCATAGGCAGACCAATTGCTTGGTCCTTCCTGACAATCTTTCTCTTCTCCCTTATACTGGCCTGGATAGGAAATACGTCAAATCCCGTGATGGCTCTATCATGGATACTTAGTCACTCATCTAAAGCGATCTTATCACTACTCAGCATCATGGGAAGGTAACAGCCGTCTTCTTTTAAATAAGCTCCCTGGGTGATCTATTCAATAAGATAAGTAAGGAGCAGCTTCTTATATTGGAACTGACCATCAGACTTACGTCAGTGGTGTTGCTGGGTTCCCTGTTCATCGCCCTAAGGAGGAGGCTTGAGAGGAAATAACTTCCAATACGCCAGCGTAAAGTTAGGAGAGTGGAGATGCAGGAGCGAGTCCATCCGATAAGTTTTTAGTAGTTAATTTTATATATTAGAAATTGCATTTTCTACTAGATGAGAAAAGTAGTTAAAGTCACCAGGAACTACCAGGTCACCATACCAGCTGGCGTGAGGGAGCGAGCTGGTATAAGGGAGGGGGATCTCGTGGAGGTCTCCTACGATGAGAGGGAGGGGATCGTGAAGATAGCCCCAGTCAGGCGGAAGCGCCTGACGATAAGGTTGGGCAGGAGCATAAGCGTGGAGGAGATAGAGAGGGGCGTGGAGGAGGCACTGGATGCGGCCGCTTCTTCCTGACACCAACGTCCTAGTATATGAGACAGTAGAGGACTCCCCCAGCCATGAGGAGGCCTGTGAGATAATTGACTCGGCGAGGAGGATAGTCCTGCCGTCGATAGTCCTGCACGAGTACCTCTGGGTCATGGTCAGGCAGCTCGAGGTACCTCCGGACTTCGTGGCGAGGAAGGTGGACGAGTATCTGAGCGATCGCAGGATTAGGTACATTGCCGAGCCGGGAGACGCCGTTCTTGATGCTCTCGAGCTGTTGAAGGAGAGGCCGGTCCGCGACCTGAACGACCTCTTGATCCTCTTCACGGCCGCGCGTTACGGTGCTGTTCTGGCGACTTTCGACCGAGCGCTGGGGAAGATGGCCAAGGCCGTCGGTTTGGAGGTGGTGCCCGCCCGATAGGCCCGATTCATTATCCGTCGGGATCGGTGATTATCGAGAAAGGCGATTCCTTCGTCACCGAGGACGGAGAGATCATGGGATAGTTATCATCCTCATTACAGCATTGTTAGGGCTGTAGCACCCCTATCAGCTTCCCTGTTTGTGATAATCCTCCTTAGCTCACACCTCCTCTATGAAGCTCTAAAACGCGTATATTTCAAGCCTGAGATCGTGAAGTTCCCCCTCTAGGCATTGTTCACATATAATATAATAGCTATAATTACTTATAAATATTATAAATTGTAATGGCCGATATCGGTCAGGATATTTCCCCAAAATAGCTTCTTGAGTATCGAGGATGCCTCGCGCTAGGCGCGCGATTAATTCAATCTTGAAGGTTCTTGAA
>WALU01000003.1 GCA_015522685.1 Thermoproteota archaeon
AGAACCGAGATAGTGGACGCTGTGAGGAAGATAGCCATGAAGGTTGCGAGGGGAGAACTTAACCCGGAGAACATAAGCGGAGAAACTATAAGAGCCAATCTCTATGCACCAGATGTACCTGATCCAGATCTGATAATCAGGACTTCTGGAGAGGAGAGACTAAGCAACTTTCTCTTATGGCAATCAGCTTACTCTGAACTTTACTTCTGTGAGGTTTATCTCCCTGAACTTAGAAAAATAGACATTCTAAGGGCTATTAGAGATTATCAGAGGAGGAAGAGGAGATTTGGAAGCTGAAAATTTGAGAGTAGATGTTAATGGAGTGCTCCTTAATCTCAAAACGTTCATTGAAGAGTACAATATAAAGATAGGACTCACAAAGGATGTACCCATAGAAGGATTGGATAGGAGGCATACACGCCTCATGAGAGTAAAGTTCAGAGATTTTAATGCTTACTTGTTTGAGACGCCCTACATACTCAGATACATGGCACATCCCCATATAGTTGGAGACTCACTAAGGAATTTGCTGAAGAGAGATATCCTCCTCATAAAGAGAATAATAGAGAAATTCTCGCTTGAGAGATTTGGAAGGCTCGTAGCCATAGACTCAGTTAACGTAGATCTAGGTTTCCCTAAGCTGGAGAACATCAAAAATCCTGAGAATTTAGTGCTAATAGTACTAACTCCCTTAGAATATAATCTAGAACAGATATATGAGGAAGTGAAGGATAGAGGAGGTAGAATAACAGTGTTCCTCTTCTTAGGTCCAATGAGCAGTGATGATATAAGCAGGCTGGGAGATCTATCCAACTCCCTGGGCTCAGATTCCATTTTCCTATCTAGCGCATTCATTGGAGGGAGGGATTGCTCAGGCAATATATATGCTTATGGACCCGACATAAACATGTTGAGATCCGGGAAAGTTGTAGAAATTGGTTCTATAATAGACATACACACTCTTTCAAGGCTCCTCAGGGAATATTCGCCCAGCACAGATGTTTCCAAACTAAAGAAGAGGCTTTCTGGAGATCCATCTTACTTGGAGGCGACCTTGGAGGACATGATATTCCTGATAGAACAGCCCATCTTCGATCCGTGGCAGGTAGAGATTCTGCTAAGAGAAGCTAAGAGCCTAAAAAGGCAATTAGAGAGGAACAAGCATGATAGATTTTCCCCTTCTACTTATTCTAAATAGAGAGGACTTAGAGACTAAGTATGACGATTACATCCTAATCTCTATGAGAATGCAGGGAAAAAAGACCGGAATGGCAATTAAAGGATCTACAGAGAGACTCATGGATAAACTTGGCCTCTTAATCCTCGCTAGGTATTCAGTGCATGATAGAAATATTAATGAAGAACTATTTGATCAGGAATTAATCAACATTCTCGAAGAAGTGGATAAAATAGAAAAAAAGATCGCCCTGACTTCATACCTATTACCGATGATACTACATTCCATAAAGAACCCCTCATCTCTAAATGGTATATGGAAAAATTATATATCATCACATAAGAAAATATCCGATAAGATAAAGCAGTTAGGAGCTGAAGCTTTTCTCCATGCCAATGGGGATTATGGACCTTACTTCAATGATTTAGATGCGATATGGGATGTTCTACATCCTCTTGATGGGAAGAAGAAACCGATATTATTCAACTATCACCTCTATCCTAAACTCGACCTAAATTCTATGTTGGAAGGGATTAAGAATGTCTTGCGCCGGAATTGAAAGGGATGCGCCAAAGCTTATAATTTCCCTCAGGAAAAGCTGCAGAGATTTTGATGAGACGCTTAATCAACTGACGTGGAACTGCCGAACACCCACGAGGAGAGTCGTGCCAAGATATCTACTGATATATATAGGTGACATTGTTGGTAGATCCCTATCGTTAGATGACTTCTCGAAGGTTAAGCTATGCTGGTGTGATGTGAATGATAATGGAAAGCTCGTCTTTGCAATTGTCCTGAGCAGGCTGGCAATGGCTTGTCCAGAGAAGGCTAAGGAGATAGCTAATGGATTGGAAGTATGCGGAGGGTGGCAATTCCTGGCAAAATGGTTTTATCCGATAATCGGAATCTGGAATACTTCCTATCTTGATGAGATAGAGGATAGAAAAATATTTCTCCTCAGCTGGGCATGGTACACTAGGTACGTTCCAGAAGATCTTGATCTAGCCATTAATAAGGTGTTAGCTCGCTCAGAGATTATAGATAAGCCATTAATCATAGCTCTCAAGGAACTCAGGAGGGTAAATGAGAACAGAGTTATAGAGAAGCTGAAAGAAATGCCAGCCCTGTTTAAGAAAGTAATTCCTTAAGCAGAAGGGCCTCTTTCAGCGATACCTGTCCCTCAGCTACAGGCTTGTCTAGATATGCATACATGATTGGCGATCCTAGAAAAGGAGCTATCCTCCTACTAAAGGATCCTTTATTACCCATCGAGAATGCTATCAGTTTTTCCGGCATTATTACTTCTCTATACAGTTTTAATACTCTATAAGCGTCAACCTTCCTCTCAGCATAAGTGACAATCTTGGATAATCCACCCAACTTTGTGATGCTGTTAACTAATTGCTTGAGCCTCAATGAATTAGGAGTACCTGAAGGATCATGCCATGAAACTATTGAATTTGGGAACCTAATCCCCTTAATCGCAAATTCGTACTCAATATCGATGAGCTTAGCCATATGTCCCAATCTTCTCAGCCAGATGCTTTCTGGCAGCCTGCCTCTACCTCCATGCTTCTTGCTCCTCCATGTTAGGATTGATCTATTGCTGATTTTTTTCACTAACTTTCTAATTGATTCCATCTCCGGCAGATCATCCCATATGAGATCTAACCGAAATTCCACCATATCAGATCCATAACTTAGAGCTTTGATTGCATTCTCACTAGCTACCTCTGGAGAGCCATAAATGGATGTAACTATAATCATCTCAAGTACGCCATCGCCTCTTCAGGGCTCATCCTTTCGAATATCACGGAAGCTATTGCTCTGACCATCTTCTCTGGATTGGAATGTTGGAAGATGTTTCTTCCAAATGCAACTCCTGCTGCTCCAGCCTCAATAGCACCTGCTACCATCTTAAGGACGTCTAGATCGTTTTCCACTTTAGGACCACCCGCTATTATTACTGGAATGCTCACACCTCCAGTTACCTCTCTGAAGCTATCCGGATCTCCTGTGTAAGGAACCTTCACTATATCAGCTCCTAGTTCAGCTCCTACCCTAGCTACATGTGATATAAGCTTAGGATCAAACCTATTTTTCACATTGGGTCCTCTTCCATACATCATGGCCAAGAGGGGCATTCCGAACTCATCGCTATCTGCTGCTATCTCACCAAGATCCATGAGCATTGAGGGCTCGCTAACCTCTCCTCCTATGTTGATGTGAGCGCTAATACCATCAGCTCCAAGTCTCACAGCCTCCAAAACGTCGGCCACTTTAACTTTCCTGTTAGGTTCGGAACTCAGGGAAGTGCTGCCTGATAGATGCAGGAGAACAGGTAAGTAGGCCTTCCTTAGGGATTTAATCATTCCCTTATGAAGGACCATACACGTCGCTCCCCCCCTAGCCACCTTCTCGGCAATTGAATTGATATCCTTAATTCCCCTAATAGGACCATCAGTAAGTCCGTGATCCATAGGAACGCAGAGGATCTTCCCATTCTTCATAATCCTAGAAAGCCTTACATCCTTCCCCCACATAAATATCATTCTCAGGATTATCTGAATGAATTATAAGAGTCCCTGCAGCGCAAGCTGTAGATATACATCGAAATGCTTCCGTTGATAATCGAGATAAGTGTAATTCTCCTATCCTAGCCTTGCCTTACATATTATACTCAGCTTGATTAGTGTGAAAGCATTAGAAAGAAAAGAAGAGAGATTAAATGAGCAGGTCATCTACAGAATCACTAGCCTAAATAAGACCTTTAAACAGCATCTTATCTTTACATTTTTGGCAGTACCATACAAGTTCTGCATACTTATCTCCACTATTCTTTCTTATCCTCTCCTCTAAGTTCTTCATCATGCGAACCGTTCCATCAAGAGGCGCTCCACATCCTCTACATCTAGCTATCTCATCTCTTGTTACCTCTACAAACTCTCCGCTTCTCAGTAGATGAGGGTTCAGTGCTCTCTCAATTGTTACTGCTTTTTCAGGACATATCTGCCTGCAGGCATCGCATCCTATGCATTGCTGATGTGAGAACTCTAATCTTAATTCATCGCCATCTTTAACTATCCTAAGAGCTCTCGAAGGGCATACCCCTGTGCAGGCTCCACATAAGGTGCATTCATCACTTACCTCAACTCTGAAATAGTTTAGATGATTAAGTTGGATCCATTCATCCTTATCTGGGAGCATTGATGCTAGGAGACTGGCTTCTCTAGATGCATAATTGTTGAATCTCTTTATTTCTACAGGTGGTTCGTTTCCTCTAGGGAGAGATTCAAGTTCCTCTAGGTAGGGATCCATCAAATTGAGATCTAAAGGAGCGAACTTCTTTCCTTTACTCTCCGCCTCCAAAATTAATATTAGAGGAGCAGATCTTTCCTGAGATCTGAGAACTGCTCCATCTTTTAACTGGTCTAATTTAGGGAGAGGAGCAGCTGTTAGCTTATCCACTCCCTCTAAAAACTCGCTTAGCCCATACAAAGTAAATCCCGGAGGCCATAAGAAACCTGCTGGGCAGCTGTTGATGCATGCCCCACATTCTGTACATTTATTGAGATCTATCCTCACGGGCTTCTCCGGTATAATTGCATGCTCTGGACAACTGTCAACACATAAGTTGCAGTATCTCAGGGCAGCGCATTCCTTATTAACTATGGGAGCATCCATGTAATCCAAAGAGGCCTTAGCCATTCTATGCAGGAGAATTCTCCTCTTTATCTTTTTCTCTCCCTTTATCCTGTAAGGAGCCTTATCTGCTATACTCATATACTTAGCATATTTAAGATAACGTTCAGGATCATCCCAACCGGGTGCATAAACTACCTTCAGCCAATTCGCACCGTACTTCCTCAAGGTGATAAGTAGCTCCTTAACTAAGCTGGGCTCTCCTCTAACCACCAGAGTAACTCCCTTATCTAGCTGATTAGCTAACTCAAGAGCTAGATCTTCGATATTTCCCTCAACTTCTACAAGCTTCACTTCTCTGGTCAAGAGCTAAACCTCCTCAAAAATAGAATGGAATAAATAAAGGTTTTTAATCAGCTCCTAACAACACTCTCAATAGAAGCATGGATGCATCTATAACGTCTTTTACCGACAGAACACCTACAGGCTTCTCTTCCTCATCTACAACAGGTAAATGTGAAATATCAGAATCTCTCATCTTTCTACCTACCTCATCTATCGGATCCCTAGGCTTAGCTGTTATTGGATTCTCAGTCATTATATCCCTTATAGGTATCCCCTTACCGCATAGCCCTCTATAACCTGTGTAAAGTATGTCTCTCTGGGTCACTATCCCAACTAGCTTACTACTCTCATCAACTATTAGCATGCTGCCAACGCTGTTCTCCCACATTAACTTGATAGCATCATCCACTGTTGCTGTTATTGGCAAGGTTATTGGGGGTTTACTCATTACATCCTCGGCTCTAAGCGGAACTTTTCTTCTGGTCTTCCATATGGGAGACATGATATCACCTGTCCAGCTTAGATCATAATAGCTTTAAATATCACGATTTTGATCATCTCTCGGCAAAATTTAAAATATCGGTTCATTCGTCAGCAGCTTCCTCCTCCCCACAGTAAAGTTACTAATTAACGTAAAATGTTAATCTTTATCGAGGTTATCAATTTTCAGTGATCGAATTGAATACCCCTAAACTTGCTATCATATTTCTATTAGCTGTGATGCTGATATCTCCCCTTCAATCATATGCCTCTACCGGCAGGAAAGCCTTCATTAGGGTTCCCGCTGTCTATCAATCAGCGAATGGAGTATCCATGGGGGCTCTAGGAAATCTAACAGTCGAAGTTGAATCGGGATCTGGAGAGGTATACTTCTCCGCTGATCCTCTTACTCAAATAGATACTCAAGGTGCAGCAAGAACTGCAGCCTTAGTTGCCAGCTACATTTTAGGAAAGGATCCCCTCTCCTACAATTTCTACTATAGGCTAGAATCAAATAGCATGATGATAGGAGGGCCTAGCGCTGGTGCTGCAATGACCGCAGCAACAATGGCAGCAATACTAGGCATGAACATCAGAAAGGGTATCCTTATAACTGGAATGATCAACCCAGATGGAACTATAGGCCCGGTGGGTGGTATACCAGAGAAGCTAGAGGCAGTGGCCAAGGGAGGAGCCAAGATATTCCTGATACCTGCTGGACAGAGGATAGTGGAGAGGACTATTCCAAAGGAGGAGAAGATAGGACCTCTCATCATAACAACAGTTGAGAAGAAGAAAGTAGACTTAATAGATCTCGGAAAGAAGTTGGGTGTCAAGGTAGTAGAGGTAGCAACAATATCAGATGCTGTAAAATACCTGATCGGCTTGAAGTTGAAGGCGCCTTCCTCTGCTGAGCCGAAGATACCAAGCAAAGTTAAATCAATACTCATTAAATGGGTCAATCACTACCTGAACGAGAGTGAATCTATTAGATCAAATGTTAAGAGTAATCTCACGAAGCTCAGCTACCTAGCTAAGAGAGTTGTTAAGAGTGTTTTAAACAACTCCGAAGACCTATATAAGCAAGCTAAGGATGAAATGAATCAAGGTGAGTATTACACGTCATCTAGCTCTGCCTTTCAATCCACGTACGAGGCAGAATATGCGAAAGGGCTCCTAGAATATGCGATAGAAGGGCCCAAGGCTGTTGATTCTATGGTATCAAGGGTGAACTCCAAGGTAAATACCATTGGGTCTAAGCTCAACGCTACAAGGCCCAATAGCTTCAGCTCGCTGGAGGCTCTCATAGCTGCCAAGACTAGGTACTATATGGCTAGAGATGCTCTTAATAAGGGCGCCCAGCTTGCATCTAAGCAAGTCTACCCTGATTCCTCTGGATGGGGTGCTATACACTGGCTGGCCTATGCTTACTGGAGAGCTGAGACAGCAGAAACTTGGACATGGTTATTTGGACTAAGCAAGGGCCAGGGAGTTCCCGAAGCTAGGGTGAGGAAAGTAGCTTCAGTCCTTCTCTACGAATCCGAAAGCGTAACATCATATGCTCTCAGCCTACTCCAAGATATAGGAGCTTCCTCCAGCCTGCTTAATGAGGCTTCTAATGATCTAAATGATGCAGAAGCGGCATATTCATCGGGTGATATCTATGGCAGCTTAGGATTGGCTACAAGCTCGCTGGCGAAGGCTACCGCTTCCATACATCAATGGTTCAGCAGTGATCCTATAAATGCTGAAAAGGCGATCAAGAGCATAAGCTATTCATCAATAAATAACCTACTCTCCAAAGGGATAGTGCCGGTCCTTGCTTTGAGCTACGCTGAAACCGGCAAGATATTTGAGCAGAAAAATGGTACTTTTAGCTCTATAGTTTACTATGAGCTATCATCGGCCCACGCTCACATGCTTCTCCTTATCTCTAAGGTAAAAAGTAGTGTAAAGACTAAAACTGTGACCTCAACATCAATGCCTCAAGGACAGCCCAGTGCAACCCCGTCTGAGACTCCTAAAGCAACTCCCACCTCACAACCCATTGAGGGAAGGAAGATATCGACTGAAGCTTTGATCTTCATAGTGGGTGCTCTCATCATAGGATTAACTGCAGGATATTTACTAGGAAGGCGATAGGTGCGTATTACATCCTCTCCCCTTTTCTTATTACCTCCATCTAGTTACTCTAATTGATGGCTACTATAATGGAAGATCTCACTAAATATGCGAGGGGGAAAAGCTGGATCCTCAGGAATACTAAATATCTCGAGAGGGACTATAAAGGGAAATACGCTGCTATTTTAGGTGAAACCATAATAGATAGTGATGAGGATAACTACTCCCTACTCCAAAGGCTATGGGCTAGAGGTCTCTACCCAGGTCCGGTGATAATTCACTTCGTTAAGTGAGGCATATCAGTGAGTAAACCTTAAATAACAACTTTCTCCTTTCGTATGTGATGTTCTTACCCAAGAAAGTATTCTTCACGAAGGGAGTTGGAAGGCACGAAGATGCATTGATAAGCTTTGAGCTAGCACTGAGAGATGCCGGGATTGAGAAGTTTAATCTAGTTCCCGTAAGCAGCATATATCCACCTGGCTGCATTGAAGTCAGTAGAGAGGAAGGATTGAAGGAACTGAGACCAGGTCAAGTGGTTTTTTTGGTAATGTCTAGATTTACGAGCAATGAAGAAGGCAAAGTTCTATACGCGAGCTTGGGCGTGGCAATACCTGAAGATCTTAGTCTAAATGGATACCTCACTGAGTATATGGGCTACTGTAAAGAAGATCAGGATATAGGAGAATATGCCGAGGAGAATGCTAAATACATGCTTGAAACGGCATTTGGAATAAAACCAGCCAGGACCTTTAATATTACAGCTAAGTCTAAGGTTGAGAAGTCTACAACAGTCATAGCTGCTGCTGTTTTCATAATAATATGATATGGTAGATAGATATAAGGAGAAGGGGGATGTCCTTAGGCATTAGCTTCTTTCACTAGCTAGTTTCGTGTAAATATAGGCAAGGATCATGGAAAAAGCTATTATTATCGATGTGAGAGCATTTATCTCTGGACCAACACCTCCTCTCGCTGACTGTGACCATATAACTAGCGGAAGCGTCTGGAATCCTGGTCCTGTCGTGAATGCAGTCTTTATGAAATCATCAAACGATAGAGTAAATGCTATTAAGGCTGCAGCTGTTATGCCTGGCATAGAAAGTGGAAGAGTTATCTTCACGAAAGTCTGTACTTCATTAGCTCCTAAAGTTAGAGAAGCTTCCTCAATAGATCTATTGAATCCCGCCAGCCTAGCCTTTATTATGACATATACAAAAGATATATCAAAGGCTATATGCCCTAGTAAAACAGTCAACCAACCAAGCTGGTAGCCGGCGAACTTGTAGAATAAGAGGAGTGAGAGAGATTCAGCTATTTCTGGTATTATTATTGGTATATAAAGAAGACCATCCACCGCACTCTTTCCACCGACATCGAGTCTGATAACTCCATAGGCAGCAAGAGTGCCAAGAAATAGGGAAACTAAGGTAGTTACCAAAGCTATATTTAAACTATTGTAAAAAGCATTCCATACAACTCTATCTCCGAGAAGAACATCGTACCATTTCAGTGAGAAGCCAGTGAACTGTCCTAGCATCTTGGAACTGTTAAATGAGAATACTATTACGATTATTATTGGTATATAAAGAAAAGCATAGACCAGAGCTGAGAAGAAAGCTAAAATACGATCTCTCATGCTCATATCTCTAGTTCACCCACCTTTCTCATGTATATGGCTAGTGCAGCAAGGACTACTGCTATGTACATTACTGAGACAGCAGCTCCCCTCCACCAATCGTGGAACTTCAAGAAGAGGTCCCATGTCAACGTTCCAATGGTTGTAACGCTGACTCCTCCTATCATCGTGGGGACTATGAACTCTCCTATCGCTGGAACGAACACAAGGATTGTCCCAGCAGCTATACCAGGCTTCGATAGGGATAGAGTCACATGAATAAATGTCTTCCAAGGAGAGGCACCTAGAGTATATGATGCTTCTAAGAGAGATCTGTCAATTTTCTCCAAGCTTGCATACAGGGGAAGTATCATGAAGGGGAGGTAATCATATATCATACCTATGACGACCGCGTCATACCTAAACATAATCCCTAGCATTGCGAATATATTCATAAGCGCGTAGGTTCTGAGCAAAAAGTCTACCCAATATGGAATTATAACGCTTACTACCAGAGGATTCCTCCATTTCTTGGGAGCCTTCATCGCTATGAAATATGCAACTGGATAGGCGAGGAGAAGACATCCTACTGTTGCCAAAGCGGCAAGAATGAGGGAATTGTAGAAAACTTTGATGTAAACCCATCTGAGGGCCTGCCTGTAGAACTTAATCGATATATTTCCTGTAAGGGTTCCACGGCCCCCTATCAATCCTACGCTGTACAATACCGTTATTATGAATGGAGCGAAGAAGTATATCGTTAGATATGTGAGGGGAGGACCGAGCAGCAAAGCAATAGCGAGGGATCTGTGCTTCCTCGCTGAGCTGAGAAGCTTTTCAACTAGAGACATGGGCGTCAATCCTCCAACTCAAATATCCCGGCCTCATCTCCACTATTCCATCCTATCCATGTATCTTTATCTCTCTCCAGCCTCATTACCTCTGGATGAATTGCAGGAACGCTTATTTTTATTTCTATACCTTCTAGCGACGCTATGACAATCAGGGTATCTCCCCTATAGATCAGATCAATTATTTTCACCTTGAACATATTTTCAGAGCCAACAGCAGCATTTCCTATCCTTATCCTCTCAGGCCTGAGGCTTACAATCACTTTTCTACTTGCGGGGATCTCTTCCTTTACTTTGATCTTGCCAAAATTCGTCTCAACGAACCCTTCTCTCATAACCCCCTCAAAGAAATTAGCCTCCCCAATAAAGTTTGCAACGAATTTGGTCCTAGGCTTCTCATAGACCTCTCGAGGCGATCCGACCTGCTCTATCTTACCCTCATGCATAATAGCTATCCTATCTGACATTACAAGAGCCTCTCCCTGATCATGGGTCACATATATGAACGTGGTGCCTACTGTTCTCTGTATCCTCTTCAATTCAAGCATCATGTGTTGCCTTATCTTCAGATCTAGAGCCCCTAGTGGCTCATCTAGAAGTAAGACAGCTGGTTGTGTTACTAAAGCTCTAGCTATCGCCACCCTCTGCTTCTGCCCACCTGAAAGATGGCTCGGCTTTCTATTAGCGAAAACTTCTGGGGACATTCTCATTAGTCTCAGTGATTCTTTCACCTTGAATCCTATCTCATCTTCTGTGAGATTCCTCAACCTAAGTCCATAAGCTATATTATTATAAACTGTCATATGGGGAAATAGAGCGAGATTTTGAAATACCATACCTATACTTCTCTTATATGGAGGGATATTTGTCACATCATCCTCATTGATGATCACTCTGCCTTTATCTGGTCTTTCCAAACCAGCGATTATCCTAAGTAGTGTAGTCTTACCTGAACCACTTGGTCCAAGAATAGAGAAGAATTCATTTCTTCTCACATTCATGTTTATTCCATTGGATGCCACTATATTCCCGAACCTCTTAACTACATTCTTGAGGACCACCATATCAGAGCTCAATATCCCACCTTTCTAGGCATTTGTTATCTCGAAATTCATGCTACTTGCATATTTTGACTTTTTGGATGATGAAGAATCCACTTGCCGATCATTTATCTAAGCAGTTAGATTATGCAGTAACTAGGTGGGAAATGGAGAATAGCTATTCTATTTAATTATCATCATTATTTTAACTTAATAATACCACAAAACTTCTATGGAGCAGATAGTCACGCCCGAGATTAAAGAACTTGTCAAGAGATATAGAGATATATGGACCCTAGATTATGCATTATCTCTCTTAGGCTGGGATATGGAGACTTACATGCCCGCAAATTCATTTAGGGAGAGAGGAGAAGTTAGAGGCAATATAAGAACGCAGGTTCAGAGGATCTATACGCATCCTGAGTTCGTCTCACTAGTCGAGAATGCAAAGACCCAGAATGATGTGGAGAAGGGTATAATAAGGGTATTGAAGAGATGGATTAAGTATTATACAAAATTGCCTAAGAGATTTATAGAAGA
This sequence comes from Thermoproteota archaeon, assembly GCA_015522685.1. GTDB lineage: Archaea > Korarchaeota > Korarchaeia > Korarchaeales > Korarchaeaceae > Korarchaeum. The sequence continues at coordinate 11,815 of WALU01000003.1, forward strand.
GGAGGAAAGGACAACAGCCAAAGCCTTTCAAGTATGGAAGGAAGCAAAGGAAAAATCAGACTTTAAGATGTTTCAACCCGTACTTGAGGATATTGTAGCTCTAGAACGGGAGAAAGCTGATTATTTGGGATATGAAGAGCACCCCTATAATGCGCTTTTAGATCTCTATGAAGAAGGGCTGACCGTGAAGAAATGCGAGAAAATTTTCTCAGTAGTTCCTCAAATATCCAATCTCTTCAAGAAGGCGAAGGAGAGATATCCTAATAAGCATCCTCTAGAAGATGAACCTTATGATATGATCTTCCTGAGGAGGCTTATAGAGAACATATTAACTACCTTGGGTTTCGACTTCTCTCGCGGAAGGGTCGATGTATCTCCACACCCATTTACTGTGGAAATGGGTCTTTATGACATTAGAATAACTGTTAGATATGAGGGAAAGGATTTCAGGCGCGCTCTAATGGCTGCAGTCCACGAGTTTGGTCATGCTATGTATGAGATGAATGTAAGCAAAGATTTATGGACTACTCCCGTTCAGCATGGTGTATCCCTAGGGATTCATGAATCTCAGTCCCGCTTTTGGGAGAATGTCGTCGGGAGGACAAGATACTTCGTAGAGAGGTTCCATGATAGGATGGTCATGGCTCTCCCCTTCCTGAAGGATTATGATATAGATGACCTTTACAGGTACTTGACCCTCGTTAGACCAGAGCTCATAAGGGTTGAGGCTGATGAAGTGCAGTATGCTCTCCACATATATCTAAGATATGAACTTGAGAAGAAGTTAATAGAAGGAACTCTCAAGGTAAATGAGCTGCCTCAGGTCTGGAATGATCTCATGGACGATCTAATAGGAATAAGGCCTCCAAAAGATAGTCTAGGAGTTCTCCAAGACATACATTGGGCTCATGCTTCAATAGGATACTTCCCAACTTATGCCATAGGAAGCATGTTCGCAGCACAGCTATATGAGAAGTTAGATATGAAACATCTAATTGAAAATAAGAATTATAAAGAGGTTATGAGAAACCTAAGAGAAAATATACATAAATGGGGATCTATATATCCCCCAGATGAGCTTATGATGAGAGCTAGTGGTGAATATCTCAATCCTGAGTACTTCATCTCGTATTTGAGGGATAAGTATCTCTCTTAACTTAATCATTCCATCTTTTTGATATCTCCTAAGGTCGAGTGGCCTTGGTTAGCTCTAGAAGGGCAGCTAGCTCCATGCTACATACATGAAGTAAAAATTTCAGCATCAATTAGTGAATAAAATGTAAATTACTCACCAAAATCAATATTAACGAAAAATAATTAAGTATATCCTTTTACGTTTGAACTCACTTATCGATCATCACATCATCCTATAGTCATTTAAAGAAGTTTTATTCCCAATGAAATCGGCTGAAATGTGAAATAAAGTGAGGAGAAGCTAAAAGCGAAAAATTAGAACAATTTCATTTATAAATATGCCCGATTATAGTAACAGGGTAACACCTCACAGTGCCGTCCGTTTTTCTTCTATTTTTTATTTTTGGCATACTTATAAACAAAAATTTTATGATTATCATAAGGACTCTTACATATATATACAGTATAGTGCAATATTATAAACTTCATTCTAACAGGCAGATCTCACCTTCTTCGAGGCTGAAGGAGGTGTGTGCCATCACAAGAGGGCGCCATAAGGAGATCAGGGAACCCTTCTCTGCAGACGGATGCAGTCATTCCGAGCTTTAAGGTTTCCTCCACGAGAGGCTTCAGGATTCTGTACCTCAACTTAGCATTGAGATATCTATACCCAGAAATCCCCTCTCCCTTAACATGATAAAGATCTTCCCATATCTTCACCATTTCCGGAAAAGCCAAGATCATTCTCTTGAAATTATCAGGTTTTGCCTTATATGTTGAAAAGACTATATGTTCAGCCCCAGAATCCCTAACGGCTCTAATTAGATCCTTTAATGAATATAAATCGTCTGTAAGATGTGGAATTATTGGATCTATCCTGACTCCCCTCCTACTCTCTATTGACGAGAGGGCATCTAGTCTTCTATTCGGAGAAGGGGCGCCTGGCTCTAATTTTGATGCTAGATTCTTATCTAAGGTCGTTATTGTCACCATAACTCCCTGGTAGAGTCCCTCATCCCTAATAAACCCAATTCCTTTTGTTGTTATGAGAACCTTAAAGCCTCTACTCTGGAGAATTTCCAATGTTTCCCTTGTTAGGCCTAGAGATAGTTCCTCGGGCGGATAGGGATCACTGCTGGTCGAGAGTTCGACAGGTAGTTTATTGCTGGCTCTCCTTAGATCCCTCTTCAGCCTCTGGAGGAATCTCTTCTTAGGAGTGCTTGGTCTTCTCCCAATGTATGATGTGGCATAGCAGTAAAGGCAGAGATGGCTACATCCCGTATACGGATGAAGTGAGTACTTCCTTGGACACGTGCAGAGAGGGCTCTTCCAAGGATCGAACGGTCTGAGGACATCCATTAAAATGGTTATTCTCTTGATCCTTATAGGTTCTTCTATAGAGCTTCAACAAGTCGATTAGCGGCATCTAATTAAATCGAATTAAATTAGGGTTAGCATCTTAAGGATGCGTCTACTCTTCCCTTCTTAACTAATATAGGAATACTGTATGCTAAACCAGCTGCCTTTAGGTTTTCCCTTCCCTTCCCTTCCTTTCTTCTTTATACTGGCCAGAATGGGCGAGATGAACGTTGAAAATAAATGGAATAAGAGAAAATGATGGGAAGAATTAGGCAGTAAATCACTCGATTCTCGCCCACTTTGGAAATAGAGCGACGCTCAATGAGGTTAAAACTATTGCTGTTACTATTAAGTAAAGTACGGGGGTCCATACCGCTTCTAAACCTCTCCCAAAGACAAGAAGGCCATCTAAAGCTCTTACAGCCCACGTGAATGGTACCGCTTCTGCAATGACCCTCAGCATACCAGGTAAGAAGCTTACTGGGAAATACAAGCCTGAGATAAACTGTATCATGACTCCTATCGTTATGACTCCTTCATTAGCTGCTTTTGGATTGGGTGAAAGCTCGGCCACGAGAAACCCTATTCCAATGCTCGCCAGATCACCAGCAATGATAATGGGTATGGAGAGGATGCTCCAATTTACCTGAGGCCTGAGCCATAGAATCGTCAGGGCTACTAAGATAATCTGACTTATCGTAACGACAGCCAAGCTACCCAATAGCTTACCGATGAGGATTGACCACCTCGATACAGGAGATACCAGTATCCTCTTCACAGTTCCCCACAACTTCTCATCTGACAGAAAAGCTGCGGAACTAACCATTCCAGAGAAGATAAGGCTGTAAGCCAGCATCATTGTTACCCAGTGTCCTTCTGCCTTCCAGTAGCTTGTCTTCCGGTAGTTGGCTGTCTTACTGGTTACACTCGACTTGGCAAGGGAAACAGCTCTAACATCAATTGGCTTTATCAGCATTCTCATGAAGTTCACTATCTGCTCCTTCGTGAAGATACCTGCCTCGGTTTTCACCTCTGAGGGCATGTGTTGGATCATTATGGAGAACATCCTTTCCCTGTACTCCTCTAAGAAGGCATCGACGAACCCCTTAATCATACTAGTGATGGCCATCTTGACTTGAGGGTCCTCTGAAGAGTAGAAGTAAATAGTAGCTGCTAGGCCAGAGGTCAAGTTATTGGAGAATCCCTTAGGTATAACCAATACCGCTGATCCTCTTCCATTCATCACATAGTTCTTAGCCTCTTTTATATTGGAAAATGGGACAAGAGAAGTCACATTCGTTGAATTAAGGGCCTTCACGAATACGGAGGACATTATACCCGAATCCTCATTTACTAGGGCGACCTTGAACATAACACTGCTTCCTCCGAACATAGAAGAAAAGAGGAGCATCATCATCAGAGGGAAAGCTAATGTCCAAAATATCGTGGATTTGCTCCTGAAAAATGACAGGAGATCCTTCTTAGCCATCTGAATGGGAGCGTTCATCTTATATCACCTCCACAAGGGGCTTACCAGTTAGGTTGAGGAACACATCCTCCAATGTTGGATTTCTTATCTCAATGCGTTCTGGTTGTACTCCCTTCCTTGACATCTCCGATATCAGATAAGGAACAAGCTCTGAAGGGCTATCTTCCTCTATAACAAGGCTATCAGCCATCCTAGTTGTTTTATACCCTATTCCCCTGAGTGTGAGATCAGCATCATCTAAAAGCTTCAACTTGGTGTATATGAAGATCTTTGACTTGTCACCATACTTCCTCTTTAAGTCCTCTGGCTTACCAATCGCCACTATCCTTCCACTTTCCATTATGGCCACTCGATCGCATAGCTCGTCTGCCTCCTCCATGTAATGGGTACTCAGGATTATGGTGCTGCCCCTATCCCTGAGCTTCCATATTACCTTCCAGAAGTCCCTTCTAGCATCAGGATCCAGCCCTACTGTAGGCTCATCAAGTATCAAGAGCTTTGGGGAATGGATGATCGAAGCTATGATGCTTATTCTCCTCTTCTGGCCGCCAGATAACTTACCCACTCTCTTCTTTAGGAGATTCTTCACATCTATGAGGCTCATCAGGTCCTCAAGCCTGCTCTTGAACGTAGATCTATCCATATGGTAAAGGGAAGCGATGAATTCCAGATTCTCCATTCCCGTAAGATCATCATATAGCATGGTTTCTTGGGGATTGAATCCTATGAGCTTGTTGATCTCCTTCCTATTCCCCTTTATTGCATTCATGTCGAATATCTTGACGGCTCCTGAGGTTGGGTCTCTTATCCCAGACAGTATTTCCATCAGAGTAGTTTTGCCAGCACCATTAGGTCCGAGGAGACCAAAAATCTCGCCTTCATTCACCTTAAAAGAAACGGAGTCCAGTACTTTGGAGCTATCGTATATCTTAGTTAGGCTATCTACTTCCAGAGCCAGCATCAAATTTTCAGAAAGCTAATTTTTATAAGATGCTTGATTAGTCTGAAATTCAGACTAGAGGAAATAAATTTACCTTGCATCGATCATATCATGTGATGATTGGTGATAGGGAAAGGGACCTCGTGGAGACCCTCGGCAGAATTAGAGAGTATGTAAGGAATCAACTCAGGATTACAATATCTAAAATATACCTGGACTGGTCTGCAGGAGGGCTAATTGGCTGCCTTACACAAGAATTTGTATTGAAGAATCTCCCAAGTGAGCAGGCATCCATACTTTCCCCGCTCATTTGGATCTCGATATTCGCAGTAATATGGCTAGATAGTCTGAGGGGATTCTCTAGGATTAAAGTGATGCTCAAACTGGCTGGAAGGGAGGACATGCTGAAGGAGTTTCAAAAAGATAGATGGAAATCCATTATCTCTTGGATAATAGCTTCATTGGCCATGTTTCCAATATACTACCTTTTAACCCTGCTTGGGTGCAGTCAGCCAGCGCTGCTCACAGCCATAATGTTCGTAGGTATGGGTAACGTTCTCATGTGGGCATCCATAAAGAAGCCTCTAGAAGCTCTGTTTGTAGGAATAGCACTAATAGCTTCGACTCCTCTCTTAGCGATTCTGTCCCCTGATATCGCAGAGATCTCAGGCTGCCTGCTAATATCCCTCCTATATGCTCTAGCTGGCATTAGCGCGTATTTCAGATGGAGGCCCTGAAATGAAAGATCTCCCTCAGCTTCTAAGGAAGCTGCAAGAAGATGATGCTGTAATACAGCCTAGAAGATTGGGTATACTTATTCTCCTAGCGCTAGAGGGTAAGCTCTCCTTTAGGGAGCTAAGGGAATACTTGGGCATGTCCCCAGGGAATTTAGGGTCCCATATACAAGTGCTTGAGGAGAAAAGTTTAGTTACAAGGACGAGATGCCTTAAGAGAATGAGGTATGTCACATGCTACGAAATAACGGATAAAGGGTTAGAAAAACTAGCGTCCATCTTAGAGATCGCCTCAAAGATATCGAGCTCGTTAAATAAACAAACGCTTCGGAATGATGACAAGATGTATAAGAAAGGATGAAAGGGAGGAAAAGCGCGTAACCCTTAACTTATCTGCCAGGCTCTCAGGTTTAGGAAGGTGATCTCTTGAGGCCCGTTATAATAGTTCATGGTGGTGCTTGGGCAATTCCAGATGACCTAGTTGAAGCTCATAAAAAAGGAGTTAGAAAAGCTGCTCTGAGAGGATGGAGGATCCTTGAAGAAGAGGGCTCCGCTATGGATTCGGTTGTAGAAGCCGTGAGTATCATGGAGGATGATTTCACCTTTGATGCTGGAATTGGCTCCTTCCTCAATGAAGAAGGGAGAGTAGACCTGGATGCCTCTGTAATGAACGGAGATGGATTGAAAGCTGGAGCAGTTGCCTCAGTTTATAGAGTGAAGAATCCTGTGAAGCTAGCGAGGCTGGTCATGGAGAAAACGGAGCATGTACTTCTTGTCGGCGAAGGAGCTCACAGATTTGCTGAGAAAATGGGCTTGGAGATTATAGATCCTTCCGAGCTTGTAACTGAGAGAGAATACTTGAGATGGAAGGAGATGAAGGAGAAGGGTTATTCACCCAGACAAGCCTTCGTAAAAGATTCGACGGTCGGGGCAGTAGCGCTGGACTCCAAGGGTAGGTTAGCTGTAGCTCTCTCCACTGGAGGAACTCCCAATAAGATGGTCGGTAGGGTTGGGGATGTGCCTATCATAGGATCAGGACTTTATGCTGACAACCTGAAAGGAGCAGCAGCAAGCACTGGCCATGGAGAGTCCATCATAAGAGTAGTTCTCGCTAAATCTGCGGTGGATATGCTCGGGCTTGGACTATCCGCTCAAGCTGCTGCAGAGTCGGCTGTTGACCTTTTGAAGAGGATTGATGGATATGGCGGGATAATAACCTTGAATAGGAGGGGTAATGTAGGATACGCTTACAACACTCCTAGAATGGCAGTTGCTTACGTGGTGAATGGAGAAGTAGAAGTAAGCATCTAATCCCTCAATCTAATATGGCTACCTCGATGCAAGGCCAACGTTATAATAGATTGGAGGTAAGAGTCATAATAGGTCGGAGGAAGGTTCTGAATGAAGGCAGCTCTGATACCAGCATATAACGAGGAATCAAGGATAGCCCCTGTAATATTAAAAGCTAAAAGATATGTAGACATGGTTATAGTGTGCGATGATGGGTCAACGGATCTCACTGGGAAAATATCTCGCAGTCTGAAAGCATATGTCGTGAGACATGAGAGGAACATGGGATATGGAGCAGCTCTTCACACTCTCTTCAGTGAAGCAATTAAGAGAGGGGTTGATATAGCAGTAACACTGGATGCAGATGGTCAGCATGATCCTGATTTCATCCCCACGCTCATAAAACCGATAGAGAAGGGAGATGCTGATCTGGTTATAGGGTCCAGGTTCATTAGGGGAGGATCAGCGCCTAGGATTTCCATTTATAGGAGGCTGGCGCTGACACTTCTCAACTTCCTTGGGAGAAAGGCTACGAAGCTTGAAGTTAGCGATACCCAAAGCGGAATGAGAGCTTATTCTAGGCAGGCCCTTGAGGTTGCCTTGGAATCTATGGAGAAGGGAATGGCTATGAGTCTGGGAATTTTGAAGGAGATCAGCGAAGCAGGCCTCAAAGTTGAAGAAATCCCAATTCAAGTGAGCTATGGGATGAGTAAACCCTCAAGAAATCCTCTCCTGCACTTCTCTGAGCTAATTGCAGCTATCTTAAGGATAGTGCTGGAGGAGAAGCCTCTTCTATATCTAGGTGTTCCTGGAATAATATCTCTATTAATAAGCTTCTACTTCGGTTGGTGGATCCTCTCCCTCTATCTCTCTACGAGATATTTCAGTATACCTATGGCTTTAATATCTGTTGGATCCTTGATAACTGGATTTTTGCTGATAATAACTTCCTTCCAGCTTTACTCTATATCGAGGATAAGGTTAGAAATAAGGAAGCTGAGAGGAAGTTCAGATGAAAGTAACCATAGAAATAGTTCTTTAGGCTAAAAACTCAACCATAGTCTTTCATGTACTGATGAAAATCCTTCAATACTTATCCATAATAGTACATGATAATCCTTCATTGAACCTTGACATTGCTCTGAAGAGCTCTCCTTCGCATAATTATCCTCGAAACGTGAAAAATTTTATCTTTTACCCGCCCGAAGCCTTATGCTTGGCATTAGGGATATATTCGATGCTTGCAATAGGAAGGCATCTCAAGGTTATAGGGTCATAGGAGCTCATATAGGATCTCCCTCTCACAATCCTCCCATATCTATAGCAGATATATTGGCTGAAATGGGTGAGATTGGTCTCAATTACCTTCCCTTTACAGGTATGAATGAAGCGAAGGAGGCAGTATCCGAATTCGGGAGGCGTTTCCTCAATAGGAAGTATGAAGAGGATAAGATATTTATTACTAATGGAGGAGCCCAAGCTCTCTTCGCTGCTACTCTCTCCTCCTACAAGATCAGGAAGGGGAAAATATTAATACCGGCTCCTGGTTTCGTGCAATATTTTAGTAACTCTGAGGAGTTTTCTTTTCCAATAGAGACCTATAACCCGCTTGCTGAGGACTTGGTTAATGAAATCCTGTCGAAGGTTCAAGAGGCTTCGTCAGTTCTGATAAATTATCCAAATAATCCCACGGGATACTTACCTTCCAACTCTATCCTTAAGGATCTGTGGGATGAGTTGAAGAGAAAGAACGTTATGTTGATAAATGATGCAGCCTACTCCCAGATATACTATGGGGAGCCCGTTGAGATAGTTGGCGACATTATAGTAGATACCTTTAGTAAGACATTCGCTATTCCCGGAATGAGAGCTGGCTACATCTATTGGGGGACTGAAAGAAGCGAGCAAGTTGGTACTCTCATATATCTAACTAGCGCTGGGGTTTCAGAGGTTGTCCAAAGGTTGATAATAAGGATGATTGAATCTGCCAGTGAGGAGTACTTCCAGGGAGTGAGAGCTTACTATAAGAAGCTGAGAGACTTGGTCGTAAGGGAGGCTAGATCAGCTGAGCTTGAGTTTCCCTATCCAATGGGGGCCTTCTATCTCTACGCAAGGCATCCCAAGATAGCTAACTCTGAGGAGCTAGCGAAAAGCCTTTTAGGGAGAGAAGACTATGTTGTAGGGATAGTTCCAGCTACTTCTTTCAATGGGGATAAAGAATGGTTCAGAATAAGCTATGGAAGACTTAGCGATAAGGAAATATTACTACTCTTTAGGATAATAAGTAAAACTGCTGAATCCTGAGTTGAACTAATGGGATGAATGATTCTTTTCTCTTATTGGCATAGAAGCGAGATCATATATCCGAGAAGGATTGTAGGGATCATGGGGTATGTTGGAGTTATCCACTTGCCTTCTTCCTTAACTTCACTTGGTTCTAAAGATGATAGTGATGCACTAAGGACGAACTTTCTCCTCCCATCTTCTTGTATTTCAGCTATGGTGGCTCCCTTGGAGAAATGCTTTGAGTAGGGGGATAAGAGGAATAGAGCGAGAATTTTTCTCCATAGAGGTTCTTCAAATCCTTCCAGAAGCTTTGGCTCTCTTTTGACCCTAATGACGTTTATCGCGAACTGAAGTGGTATTAGGAGCATCATGATCACTTTAGAGAGTAGATACACAACAAGAGGAGATGGTAAGTTAAAGGAGATACTCATATCCGTTATCATCAGGGAGGCATAGGCTAGTATATCAGCTTCTCCACTGATAGATAACTTCCACTCTATCAAAATAAGGGCTCCTATAAGCAAAAGTAGTGGGTAGGCCTTAGACAAATAGAGAATAGTATCCTTAAGGTAATAAGCCCTGAGCCCTATTCCGAATATTGCCCCCAGCAGCCATATGCGATCCGGAACCTCCCTACTCTTTAGATCGTAGATGCTAGCAGCTGTCAGCATCGATATGTTTAACACAATTCCTATAACTCCTTGGGTGTTCACTTACCAATCCTCCTTGGAAATTCAGTATTTTATAGTGCGCGGAGATGTTTATATATTGCTGGATCCAGATATACTGGCAAACAGGTTCTCATACACTCCCATTGGAGGAAATGAGGCATAGTTATTCCTATCCTCTAAAGGATCTTCAAATTTAGGTCACCTCTCTCTTCATTAGGACAGGTATTCTCCTCCTATCCAATTTCTCCATAAGTCTCATCTTAAGGAGGCTTGGCTTCAAGATATCTATCTAGATATATCTATTTGTTTATGTAGCCTTTCGGTCCCTACCTTAAATAAATCCTTTTATCCTCCAAAATCAAGACAGTCTTATAAGGCACTTTGCTGAGAAGCAAGTCTGCTGATAATTACATTATCGAATAGATATCATTATAACCTATCCTCTACTAGAATTCATATGAGAATAGCTATACCAACACAAGATCCTAATGGTCTTGAAGCAATAGTAAGTCCTAATTTCGCTAGAACCCCCTTCATCACCATAGTTGACTTGAATGGCGGGATGAAAGCGAGTTCTAACCCCAATTCATATGCTCAGGGTGGAGGAGGAGTAGGCCCAATGGTGGCGCAGCAGGTCATGGGAATGGGTGTTCAGACTGTTATAGCGCCATCGGTAGGCCCAAATGCATTAGGAGCCCTCGCCTCAGCAGGAATATCTGTTTACACATGTCCACCAGGGGTCAGGGTAAGAGAAGTTGTGGAGATGTTTAAGGCAGGAAACCTGTCTCCTGCCATATCTTCTCAGCCACCAGCAATGGGTATGGGTCCCGGTATGGGTGGAATGGGAAGAGGTAGAGGTATGGGTGGCTGGGGAAGAGGTGGAGGAAAAGGCGGAGGCTGGGGAAGAAGAAGAGGCGGAGGAATGGGCTGGTAGCTTTTTAATCTCTCTTACCCATTCACTTTTTTCTTAATATCTAATCTGAGAGATTGAGTTTCAAATAATCAAGTATCATTAGTTAAGCAGGAGATAAGAAGGATCATACTTGTCGCCCAACAGTTCTTCTTCGACATCGGTGCTATAGGAAGCGCCTCGCTTGAGAGTTACCTAGCCACTATATGTAACCTTATATAATCAACCAAACCCTTGTTTGATTGAACTGGTGAGATATAATATGTCCTTCTGGACCGCAGGCTTCATCACTGTCATAGTAAAGATATTATCCACTCTTTACGTAACAGGGCTAAGGAAATACTAGACTATGAAATGATTGCTCATAATTAACTTGCATTAAAGGCTTCAAGAGGAAGCTGATTACAATCCATCGCAAGCTAGTGAAAAGAAGGGATATAAGTTAGAGACCACTTTAGGTTATTGATGTTTAAAGCTATGTACTAGCTTAGTCCTTGTGGCCGGCAAGGGATCTTCGAAGGATGACTTAGATAATCTCGACATTGAGATACTCAGACTGCTTCAATCTAATTCTAGAACTCCTTTCTCTGATATATCAAGGAAACTAGGGGTTCCAGAGACCACAATAAGATATAGAATCAAAAAATTATTGGAAAAAAGGGTTATAAGAGGCTTCTATACACTAGTCGAGCCGAGTAAGGTAGGCTTTCCCTTCTCAATAATAATACTTGCAGATATAGACCCGGATAGATTAAATTACATATTCGATGAGCTCAGGAGCATACCTGAAGCGACTCATGTCTTCAAGTTGACCGGTAAGTATAACATAGTTGCAATATTTCACGTCAGGAGCATGAATCAAATCTCAGAGATAGATGAGAAGATAAGGTCATTGGAAGGTATCAAATCCGCTGAAACACTTTTAGTTACGGGATTGGTTCATATAAATCCTGAACTTCCGATTTAGTCTCTTTCTCAGGAATGGAGGTTTTTGCTGAGTTAGATCTAAGAGGGTATACCACTGGAAGATTGCTAGCTAGTGAAAACTCTGAAGGACAGGCAATCAGGACTTAGAAGAGACTTCACATGTAGTATAAGGTGTTATAAGATTCTTCACATCAATTTAATTTAACGGATTAATCTTGTTCAATCTACAATGATCTTTTACTAAATTCTTAGATAATGTTATTATGGGAGTGACGGATATACTAAGGGAATTAACAAATTGACAAGTTACCTCTCAAAGCTAGCATATAGAATAGTCGCTGGAATAGGCTTTATACTTCTAATTGCAAGCTTTCTGTTACCATGGATTGCCTTTAGAATTCCTCTATCTGGGGAGGAGGGATACACTCTCCTAAAGTTCATAGAGTCAGTGAGTGAGATGCAATTGGCCTATAATCTAGGCGGAGAAGGATTCGGAGTCTTATATCTAGCTTTAATATTCCTAATTGTTTCTCTAGTCATGGCATTTGCCTCTCTATTTTGGATTCCGGCATCGATAATATCTGGAGGTTCTGGTCTAATGTCGGCGGGCCTTTGGATCGTAGAGATGGAGGCTCTGAAGGTGAGTGTGGAGGCTCATATGCCAAAGATTGGTAAGGCATTATCTAACTTTATAGGGATAGGCTCAGGTGTCATACTTGCCATAGCTGGTTCAATAATAATGATCATAGATTTTGTTGCCGGATTTGACTTTGGAGAATCTGAGAAACTCGGGAAGTAAAGTGAAGAAATAATCTCATCCCTACAATTTCTCATCATCAGCCAGTATTACATCCCTTAAAGGATGTAAATGGCAGAGAAGTAGGGTATTATAACCCCCTTGGCTTGGCTCAGCAATTATAGGCTCTTAGCTAGAAGATATTTCTCTACATACAACCGCGATCATTCCTAAACATACCTACTCCCTCTTAATGTACATCAGCTATAAACCCGGAGTAATCTCTACTCCATCTAAAACTATCCCCTATCATATTTCATACCATAAATTCCATTGGATATGAGAAAATTAAAGCTTGCATCATAGCTGAACGATTGATATCACTACTCAAGTTTTCCCCAAAGTGGGCAATAATTTAAAGAATTCTGGCTAAAATACCTTAGCGTTACGATATGGAGGTTGAGCTATTGGCTCTAATAATAGTATCAAACAGGTTGCCTTTTCGGATTGCCGAGACAATTTCCGGTTATCAAATGATCCCAAGCATAGGAGGGCTGGCAACAGGCCTAGGTTCCTTCTATATGGATTACAAAGCTGAATGGATAGGATGGCCTGGAGAGATAGAGAAAAATGAAAAGGTAGTGGATCTTCTAGCTAAGCATAACTGCTTTCCCATATTCCTCCCAAGGAAGCTTGTGAGAGGTTACTATCGTGGATTCTCGAATAAAACAATATGGCCTCTCTTTCATGGTTTTACAACATATGCAGTTTTCTCAAGATCAGATTGGGAGAGTTACAGGGAAGTAAACTCATTATTTGCTGACAAGGTTGAGGAGATGGCTAAGCCGGGAGATAAAATATGGATTCATGACTATCACCTCATGCTCCTCCCTAAGATGTTGAGAGAACGTAATCTGGGCATTTCAATAGGTTTCTTCCTTCATATCCCTTTCCCAAGTTATGATATCTTCAGGCTCCTTCCATGGCGTAAGAAATTGATTGAGGGAATTTTAGGAGCTGACCTCATAGGTTTTCATACTTATGACTATGCTCAGTCCTTTCTAGAAGCTGTTGCTAGGATTATGGGATATGAGAACAAAGTGGACCTCATAGAAGTTGGAGAGAGGCTTGTTCAAGTGGATGTCTTCCCTATGGGAATCGATTTCGAGAGGTTCTCCAAGACAGCTGATTCCTCTGAGGTTAAAGAGGAAGTTGAGAGGATAAAGAGGAGAGTAGGTAAGAGGAGAATAATACTCTCAATGTCTCGCCTTGATTATACAAAGGGACCTCTCCATCATCTAATGGCATTTGAAGGGCTGCTTAAAAATCATCCAGAGTGGAGAGAGAAGGTAACTTACATATTCGTGGTCTCCCCTTCAAGGGAGGAGGTTGAGCACTACTCCCAGCTGAAAGCTAAGATAGATGGGACTATTGGAAAAATAAATGGGAAATATGGAATCCTAGGATGGGTACCTGTCTGGTACATGTACCGTTATCTTGATTTCAGGGAGCTGGTAGCTCTTTACTCTGTAGCGGATGTGGCCTTAATCCTACCGATAAGTGATGGGATGAATCTCATGGCCAAGGAATATCTGGCATCAATGAACCACTTAGAAGGGGCTTTAGTGATAAGCGAAACTGCTGGAGCGGCTAAAGAACTCTTAGAGGCATTTAAGGTTAATCCAAACAATATAGAGGAGGTTTCTGAGACGATCGATAGGGCCCTCAAGATGGAGAAGGATGAGCTTAGGAGGAGAAATAAGGCTATGAGAGAAAGAATAAAGAAATTTAACGTAAGATACTGGGCAGATAGCTTCCTGAATAGGCTTGATGAAGTGGTTGAAAGGACGAAGGATCTTGAGATAAAGATTCTATCCAACAAAATCAGAGATGAGATAATAGAAGCATATAGAAGGGCGAGGAATCCACTCCTAATATTGGACTATGATGGAACCTTAGTTCCAATAGTAGATGAGCCTAAAAAGGCAAAGCCTACCGAGGGAGTTAAGAGACTACTATCCAAGCTTTCCAAGAGAGGCAAGGTTGTTGTGATAAGTGGGAGAGACAGGTTTTCTCTAGATGATTGGCTGGGTGACCTGGAGGTTACCTTGGTAGCGGAACATGGAGGATGGACGAAAATTGGAGGGAAATGGAGAACGACAGCACCCATAGATATATCTTGGAAGAATATGATAAGGCCCCTACTCAATCTCTTCGTGAGGAGGATCCCAGGTTCCTTCGTTGAGGAGAAAGATTTCTCATTAGCTTGGCATTACAGAAAGGCAGATTTAAGGATAGCGAGAGAGGCCGTCAGGGAGATAGTTCATGCATTAATGAACCTCACGGCAGGTATAAACGTGATTGTCTTGGCTGGCAAGATGGTTGTTGAGGTTAAACAGGCGGGCATAAACAAGGGGAACTTCTTTCGTAGCATAGCTAACGAGGGATGGGACTTTATACTAGCTGCTGGTGACGATGCAGCAGACGAATCCCTCTTTTCAGCACTGCCGGATCAAGCTTACTCTCTGAGGATAGGATATGCTGCTACATCAGCTAGATACAGCCTCAGAAGGAGGGAAGATCTAATAGATCTCTTGGAGAAGCTAGCGGGAGGATAAAATGAAGTGAAGATTTTAGCTGTCGATGTAGGTGGGACCTACCTAAGGATCGCTCTATTCGAAGATAGGAAATTGATGAGGAAGATAAAGACCAGAACCCCCATCACAGGAGGGAGGCTAGAGATTGCAGAGGAGATACATAGGTTAGCTGTCGAGCTTGGAGGAGAAGTGGATGAGGTAGGTGTGGCTATTGCGGGCCTCATAGATATTAGAAGAGGCGATGTGATTAAGATGCCAAATAACCCGATCAGAAGCTTCCCACTCAAAATGCCCCTAGAGAAAATGCTAGCTGCTCCTGTTTTGGTACTGAATGACTGTGTGGCTGCAGCATGGGGGGAGCATATCTCCAGAAGTGTAGATAATCTTGTCTATCTAACCTTAAGCACTGGAATAGGTGCAGGTGTTGTGGTGAATGGAAATTTACTCCTAGGGAAGGATGGGAACGCCCACGAAGTAGGTCATATAACCCTAGACTATAAAGGGAGGAGATGCGGATGCGGAGGCAAGGGACACTGGGAAGCTCTGGCCTCAGGTTCATCGATTCCATTATTCTCAAAGGAATTGGCATCTAAATGGAGAGGAGAGAAAACTAGAGCTTGGAAATTGGCTTCGAATGGAGAGATTAGTCCACCTGAGCTATTCTCCCTCTGGAGAGATGAGGATACATTTGCGGAGGAGGTGGTTCTAGAACTCGCGAGGATAAATGCTGCTGGCATATCATCGGTGGTAAACGTTTATGATCCGGAGGTCTTGGTGATGGGAGGAAGCATTGCTCTCAATAATAGGGACTTTGTTGAGCTTATCCTCAAGGAAGTCAAGGAATATATAACTAATAGGATGCCTCTAGTTGATTTAACGCGCAGCGGTGAAGATGCTGTGCTGAAAGGGATCACCCTCTCCATACTGAGAAGACCTAGGACCTTGGATTTCCTCCTAAAAGATTGACTTCTGTCAATGCTGAGGAATCAATAGCTTACTATCTTCTACCTAACTCTCAGCAATCAGCTACGATCTAAATAAATAAGAAAATAAGAAGTCTTTATTACCTTATTAAATGGTAGCTTTCGTTTAAAGGGTGAGATCTTTGATATGTGAATATGATATAGTGTCAGGAGGTCCGCTACCAGATGAAGCAAGGGAGATACTTGAGGGATATAGAGTTTATGAAGCCAAAGGCAGCCAGAATATATGGAGCAAGGCAAGAAAATCAAGAGTCTTCATAAACTGGCGCACGAGAGTTAGTAAGGAGATGCTTGCAGATGCTGAATGCTTAAAACTTATTATAACTAGGAGCACAGGTTATGATCATATAAATGTTAAGGCTGCTGAGCAGTCCGGAGTATGTGTTGCAAATCAACCTGAGCTGATAAATGAGGCTGTTGCTGAATCCGTGGTTGCAGGTATATTAGCAATGACGAGAATGGTCCTGCTTGGTCATGAGTATGTGATAAGTGGGGAATGGTCTAGGAGAGGATGGCCCTACCATCTGCGTGGAACGCTGATCCGAGGTAGGAGCTTAGGTCTCTTGGGAGCTGGTTGGATAGCATCTAGAGTGGCTCAGATTATGGGTAGCTTAGGAGCATCTCCTCTTTTATACTACTCTAGATCAAGAAAACCTTGGTTGGAAGCATCCCTTGGAGCTAAGAAGGTGGGTCTTAAGGAACTCTTCTCAAGCTCAGATATACTGATCAATATCTTGCCCTTATCTAAGGAGACAAGGGATCTGATAAAGATAGATCTTCTCAGGAGACTTCCTAAAAACTCCATATATGTAAATGTCGGGAGAGGAAAAACTGAAGATGCGGGGGCTATCTTTCAACTAGCTATAGAGAGACCTGATGTTTACCTATTCTTGGATGTGCATCGAGATGAGCCCTTGCCCGAGGATGATAATCTTGTAAGGCTGGCTAGGAAAAGAAGTAATATCCTGCTGGCGCCTCACTTCGCTGGTTACTCTCAGGAATCATTCTATGGGGTGGCGCTGCTGACAGCCATCCAAGCCAGGGATTATCTTGAGGAAGGTTGCACATGGAATCCTGTAAATGATGTGTGTAGTACATGCATGACGATAAAGCCAAGCCTTGATGAGGCTATAAAAACCGCTAGATTATCCCTTGAGAAGGAGAGATCTACTGAGGATTATTTTAGATCTCTACAGGTCTAAATGAACTAAAATGCATGCATGAAGGCTTCCGTGACTAGTCTATCAGCTTGCTCGCTCATTTAATTTTTATGAGTCACTTAGCTCTCCAATTATCCTGAGATGATCCCTCAAAAGTCTTGTTATGAGGAAATTTTTCCTAGTATGCTCCTTGCCATTATAGCCCATGATCCTAGATAACCAAGGCCTCCTTATCAAGTGAATGACCTTCGCTGCAGCATCCTCAAGATCTCTTATTAGATAACCGGTGACGTTATCTAGGACTTGAAGCTTTATCCCACCTGATGGCCTAGCTATCACAGGTACGCCCTTCCATAACGCTTCAGTAACTGTCAGACCGAAACCTTCTCTCGTAGATAGCTGAAGAGCTACATAATAAGATCTTTGAATAGCATTTACCTCTAAATCTGGGAGATCTGTGAGTAGATGAGCATCCTCCAATTCTTCAACCTCTCTGCTTACGAGTTTATACCACCTACTGCTTTCCGGATCATCTGAGGCTGAAGATCCCACCATAACGAGCTGAGCATCCTTTATCCTCTCCTTTACGGTCTTGTATACATGAATGACACCAAGAGGATCCTTCCAAGGATCATATCTTGATACCTGACCAATAATCGGCCTGTCGGAATCTACATCATATTTTTCCAATACCCTCAATATTTCAGAGGGCCCCAGCATCTTATTTTTCTCCGAGAGAGGATCTATAGCGGGATGAACTATGTAAGCTTTCCTCAATGGAAAGGCATAATCCTCCAGCGAAAATATGAGAGCATCATACTTCTCGATGAATCTAGTCAGAAAATTCAAAACGGATGGATTGGCGTTGGATGGATCTATATGGCATCTCCATATCCAAGCGCCATCTCTTCGGCCTTCTATGATGGGGAGTGGCTGAGGATCGTGGACAAAAGTGAAATCTCCCTGCTTAAGTCTCATAAGGTTCCATCTGTTAACTTCAAGGTAGTGGGACCGCATATCTTCTGTGAATTGCAGCTCCCTGTCCCCCTGAAGAGAATTGTGTATCATCTTAGTGATCTCAAAGAATCTGTCATCTCCTTCTATAACTTCCCATCTGACTTTCAGGCCCAAGGAGGATAGAAGGGGAACTAGGCTACTGAGCATCTCTACTATTCCCCCTCCATACCTAGTTGCATTTATGTGAACTATCTCGTATCCTCCAAGGCTTGAAGCCATTTCCTTAATTTCCTCTACCTCATCTTTTCTCATAAAGGGTGCATAATCGCTTAATCTCATCATGGGATCTCCTTGGCAATCACCGAGCTATATCACAGGTACTTAAAATGATTGCTGGCGAGTAGAGAGATCATATTATACAGGAATCATCTAAGCTTGCAGCTTTCTAGCTTATGAGATGAGCTCATTTACAGCTAAATCTTACTTTCTTTCTTACTTTGCTCTACTCTAGCGACCCCTCTCTCGCATACTACTATTTCCTGTAACTGTTGGGTCTCAGATGAAATCGCAAGAAATTCCAGTAGCCACTATCACAATTTCTAAAAGCTAATTCACCATATATCAGATTGAGAAGAGAAGAGGCTAAGCTAAATTAAGAAAGGAAAAAGAAATTAGATGATATATTATGATCCGGTATTCCTTTAAATAGCTAAGAGTTTTAATTAGCGGATTCTCTTCCAAAAAGTGGTATCTATCACTACCTGTTTTTAGTGGTGGAGATGATAAAGGTAAGGAGTATGATAATTGCGGGAAAAGTGCTGCTTATAGAGGGGAGTAGTACTGGAGTTAAGAAAGAAAACGTGAAAACTTTTTCATAATCTGATTTAAGCGAAAGAGATGAACTGATGTAGAGCGCAATCATTATATGCTAAGTAACACTTGTCATACAATGGTGATGTGTATGAGTAATAATTCAAAGCGTAAGGATGTCACTATTAGAGGGGTAAACTCTGACCTCTATGATAAGGCAGCTGAAGTAGCGAGGAGAACCGGAAAGACCATCGGGGATGTGATAAACGAAGCTCTTAAACTCTTCTTAGACATGACTGAGGGCTTGAGAACCAGTTTACAGCCGATAGTTGATGGAGCTAAGGAGGCTGGTAAAATACTTGGGGCTAGTATGTCCTCTCTAGCTCCTGCGATGATCTCTAGCCTTGATGAACTTGAAATTTCTAAGGGAGATTTAGAACAGTTTAGAAAGAAGATCATTTTCTCTGATATCAAGAAACTATACTTTACAGATGATGTTGATTCAGAGACTTTAGAGAAGTATGTGGCAATGATAAGAAATTGTGAAGAAGTGAGAGTTCCTAAAAGTATATCCAAACTTCTGGTTCTCTCAAGGTGCAGGGATATAGAAAAGTTAACTAATGAATGATATGTTCATTTAGCACATCATCCATCTAACCGATTTATCATGCATAGCATTCTAAAAAGTTATGGTAATTCATCAAGGTTTGATTGGGTGGTACAATGATAAGTGCAGATGAGGAGGTAGATATGATAAGGATCTACGTATTAGCCGAGGATTATGCTGGTTATAACAGCCCATTTTGGGCGCAGCATGGGATTTCTTTTCTTATAGAAGTTAAGCTCAATGGAGTAAGACGAAGAATACTCTTCGATACCGCATCCTACTCAGAGCCCATACTTTTCAATATGAGAATTTTAGGTATAAACCCAAAGACTATAGATATGATAGTGCTTTCGCACAATCACTTCGACCACACAGGCGGTCTTCTAGGCATAATGAAGGAGATTGATAGGAAAGTACCTATATTTGCTCACCCTAATATATTCAAGGTAAGCTTTGCAATTGAACCAGAATTTACTTATGCCGGACCTCCTCTGGGAAAAAGGACAAGAGAAGAAGCTGAAAGGCTTGGAGGTACATGGATCCTAAGCAGAGATCCAGTATATTTAATGCCAGGAGTTTTCACACTTGGAGAGATTAAAGAAGAGGAGAAGGTTGATTTTGAGAGAGAGACAACTACTAGCCTATATAAACTGAAGGATGGAAAGATTATGAAAGATAGTGTAGAAGATGAAATAGGATTGGGCATAACTACTAAGAAGGGACTAGTTATAATTAGCGGGTGCTCTCATCCAGGGATAGTTAGTATGATGCACAAAGCTATCAAAATAAGTGGCCATGAAACATATGCAGTTATAGGGGGATTTCACCTAATAAATGCTGATAAAGAGAGAATTCAAAACACCGTAAAAATTCTTAAGGATCTAGGTGTTAGGAAAATCTACACAGGTCACTGCACAGGGCTCAAGGCTGAATCGATATTTCTGGAGGAATATGGGGTCAGAGGATTTAGGAAGCTTCACTCCGGAATGGTCATCGATTTACCTAGGCCTTAAATGGTTGAGGAGCTTAAGCTAGCTATCCTCCTACCAAACCTTTACTAATGGCGCTCTTATCGTAGACCTCCTTCACATTTAATAGGTAAGGTAAGCTTCTTGTCAGCTCGACTGTGGCTAATACCTCAAAATCTATGATCGAAGCTACCTCCTCCTTAAGCAGATATATATGCTTGAGAAATAGGCTTGCTCTCCTCTAGCATGCTCCCCATAAAGATTCCTCTTTCATCTTCAATCTTCTCGTAAGTTTCATCGCTTATAGCTATATGATCCCTGAAGACCTAAGAAACCTCCTTCAACAGATCCCTCTTGACAACGTAACCGCATCCGACGACCTTCTTATTGACCCTAATTCTTCCATTTATCACGGCTCCTGTGACCAGAACGGGATTATGCCTCAGGAATTCGAGGAACATTTTCTCTGGACTACCAACTCCGCCAATCAGTAGATTCTTCACCAGTTCCCTCCTAGGATAACAGTTCCAATCCAAGAAGTGTTGTGGAAGCAGGGCCGCTTGAGTTCGCGGTTGGTAGACCTCTATGGGTAAATATGAGTCTTGGCTTGCTAGATTCTGTTAACTTATTGATGTGGAATAAGAATAAAATATTTCGCACGCGATTACGCTAATTAAATTTAAATATTAGATTAGACTAACCTAACGTATCGAGGTGATAAAATGAAAACAAAAAAGGTAGTAGACGTAAGAGGATTAAGTCCCCAGGAAAGACAGAAATTAGTAAGAGAAGAAAGCGAAGAGCTGGAGCCTGGAGAAATAATTGAAGTTATAAGCGATGATGGAAGAATGCAGAAATTAGCACCAAGAATAGCAGAGGCAATAGGAACGATAGAGTATATAGACGTGAGGAAGGAAGAAGATGGGCTATATCATGGATACTTCAAGAGAATAGAATTAATACAATTGACAAATGCGAGGGGATATGTAAAGGTAGCGAAGATAGATGGAGGATCGCAAGTGAAAAATGAATTGAAGAGCATGGATATTGAAATCAGGAAAACAATTGAAGTTCTTGACAGAGGAGTGAGTCATAAGCATCTTGGACCTCTAATAGTGAAATCGGAGAGAAGTGTATTGATTCCGAGAGGCATAGCAGATAAAATATTCGTTGATAGAAAGAAACTTCTTAATGTAGAGAGAGGAAAAGTGAAGATAACGAGCATGGAAGAATTGAATGAAGATATGATAGAAGGGCTTTCAAAAATAGGAATTGAAGTAGGGAAAGAGATTGAGGTAAGAGGTCATGATACAGAGAAAACATACAAATTTGAGATAGATAACGAAGAATATACTCTTGGAGATGGAGAAGCAGCAAAAATTTTAGTGAAAACTGGAGGAGGAATAATTCAGGCGAATTTCATTGATGAAGGAATCATTGAAAGAATTATTGGAGGCACAGAATTCTATGATAAATTGGGAGATATCTCGGGGAAGAAGATAAAAATGATTAAGGAAGAGGAGAAAAGAGCACATGAAGGTCTGGGGCAATTTGTAGCTTTAAAAATAGGAGATAAGGAAGCTACTCTTGGAAGAGGTCTTGCTGAAAAAGTATGGGTCAAGAAGGTGGAAGAATGAGGGGAGATATTGTTATGGATATGAGAGGTCTGGGAGTTCTGAAAAGGATAACGAAAGTGAAGAAAGAAGTGAAGCGTGCAAAGAGCGGTGAAATAATAGAAGGTGGTAAATATGAATAAAAAATGGCTTGGAATAATCGCAGTGGTCCTAACCGTGATTACAATCGGAGCAATTGCGGCGGTAATCCAATTTCAAGGTTCTTCAGAAAGCAATAAAGTTAAAATTGCTACTGGAAACTCGCTGTTAATATTTACTGATATCGCCAAAGTTTACGGAACTTATGAAAGAAATGGGGTATCTATAAGTGGTGTTCTTATAACAGATGCACGTCCTGATATCCTCATACATAGTGATGTTGATTTCCAGCTGAGCCAGAGCCTCCCCTATTTAAAGGCTATATCAAGTGGTGCTCCTGTGAAACTTGTTGGAGAGGTTTCTGATAAAAATCCAATAATGCTTGTAGTAAGAGAGGATGAGAAAGATATGATAAAAAATATAAGTGATTTAAAGGGGAAAACTGTTCTTGTTCTATCTCCAGGAACTTCACCATATAAAATAGCAATTCAGAGCATGAAAGAGGCAGATCTGGATATTGAGAAAGATATTAATTTGACTTCTATTGGCAAGCCAAGTCCGCAAGTTGTATTATCAATGTTTGAGAAAAAAGAGGCAGATGCAGCTTTTCTCCCCCCACATCTCATTGCGCCAATAATTGCAAAAGGTTATGGTTCTTTATTAAATACCACAATGAAGTCAATGCTAAATGCTGGGATATTTGTCAGATCAGAAACCATCAAGAATAATAGAGAACTTGTTGGAGCATTTGTCAGGGGAACAAATGAAACCCTAAAAATTATCGCTAACAATGATGCAAATGAAATTGCAAAAAAGCTTCTCAGCAATCCAGATACAAAAGAACATTATGCAGGTTACAACGAGACATCTCTGACAATATATGTAAAACTAATGAAGAGCGTCCTATCGGATAATGTAACCATAAGCGAGAAGGATTTCACAAATATTGTTAATTTTGCAAGAGATATACTGAGAGGCAAAGTGAGTTTTGAGGATACATGCGATACATCCTTTGCGGGAAAAAGATGAAATATCTAAAAGTGAAGATTAAGAATCTTATAATAAGTTATGGAACTCTGAGAGTGATAGATAATATAAGTTTATCTATAAATTCTGGAGATATAATTTCAATAATCGGACCAAGCGGGTGCGGTAAATCAACGCTCTTGAAGGTAATATCAGGAATATTAAAGAATGCAGATATTGCAGGGGAAATAAGAGTAAATGCGAAGAGGCTGAGTTATGTATTTCAGGAAGATACGTTACTTCCATGGCGTAATGTTATCTCTAATATTTTTCTTCCCTATGAACTTCTAAACATTCCGGTGGATACAAAAAAAGTAAGAGAGTTTATAAAGATAGCAAGTCTGGATGGCTTTGAGAATTATTATCCCTCACAGCTTAGTGGTGGAATGAAGAGGAGGGCTGATTTAGTTAAGGCAGTTATAACAAACCCAGATTTATTAATACTTGATGAGCCATTTGGGGCATTGGATGCATATACCAGAATGAAGATGCAAATATTTCTTCGCAATTTACTAAAAGAACTGACTGAGACAACAACTATACTAGTCACTCACGATGTTGAAGAGGCACTGTCTCTTTCAAATAGAGTAATTGTACTGAGTAATAGACCTGCAAAGATATTAGACGAGATAAGGTCTAATGGATACAAAGATCCTATTGATATTAGAGTAACTGAAGAATTTATAGAGAATAAGAAAAAGATTCTTAGAATGTTGGGAGGAATAAGATGAAGAGAGAGATAATAATGATCCAATTTTCAATTATTTTAGGATTTTTCGCAATCTGGCAAATATTAGCAGATATGTATATCATACCATCTTATCTAACAGGAACTCCCCTTGGCGCTTTAAATGCACTCACTAATTATATTCATTCATCATCATATTATGATGATATTAAAGCAATGATTTTGGAGGTCGCAATTGGGCTTTTTTTGGGCATAATCTTTGGATTGTTTTTGGGAATTATAATAGGGAGTAGCGATAAACTTACTGCCATTTTTGCACCCTTTTTCTCCTCATTTATGGGAATACCAAAGGTTGTACTTGCTCCATTCATCATCTTAGCATTTGGTGGAATATCTCAATC
>WALU01000004.1 GCA_015522685.1 Thermoproteota archaeon
GTATTGGACATAATAAAGAAGGGAGAGATCACCAGACTTTCGGATTTAAATGAAGGAAACGAAGCTATGGTACTATTTCCAGAAAAAGGGGATCCTAGACTTATATCTAGGCTAATCGGCATAGGGTTAACTCCAGGAAGCAGCATTAGCGCGCGCGACTGTTATCGCGCGCATTTGAAGAGTTGTGTAGATATTTAAGAATTTTTCTTGACAGAATTAGTTTTGCTGCACTGTAATGCCTAGGAGATTCTTGCATAAGAAGATGCAAATAAAGATGCATTGAGCTATATACCCTCAAAAACTACCTTTTAATCATCATAAATCCACTTAAGGCCATACAATATTGGTCGTATTTCAAGGCCCCCTCGCGACTCTCAGCCCGTTTCAACACGTTCCATCATGCATCCTTTTTATTGGTTTGTGCTAGATTCGATGGATGAAACTTGAATTCGAGGAATAAAGGGCTGATAGTAGCCTCCATAGTTGTAATTGTGGCATTCATCCTCTATGAGATGAAGGAATTCTCAATGCCCTTACTTTACGGTATAGATGGACCTTACTACTACGTTCAAGTGAACAGCATCTTGAAGAGGGGGACTCTGCTCTATCAAGATCCTCCTCTCGCCTTCTATATACTCACAGGTTTCTCCCTCCTGCTAGGGGATGTCATGGCAGGCATCAAGGTAGGATCCATGCTCGTGACGCTGCTTGGGGCCTTCGCTATCTATTACCTGATCAGGGAAATGACCAACGAGATAGGAGGGATAGCTGGTTCCATCTTCTATGTCGCTAATCCTTGGATGGTTAGGATGAGCATGGAACTAATAAAGAACGCTATGGGTCTTACATTTCTTTCCTTCACCCTCCTGTTCACTTACCTCTCAGTTAAGAGAAAGGATTACAGATTTTCGCTTCTTTCCTCCCTCTTCATAGTGCTCACGGGACTAACACATGTCCTAGACTTTGGAGTGGCCATGGCCATTTTGTTCTTGGCATTTCTGTTCCACATAAAGGACAGAGAGTCGCTGAAGATCCTCTCGCTTCCTCTCATATTTGCCCTAGTCCTACTTTCCCTTGGTTTCACCACGAATATCATGGGAGGAGATCCCTACAAGGGAGTGGCTTTCCTCCAAGAGTTGATGTCGAAGAAGCCCGAACCCATAGCCAAGCCTATCCCAGCTAAGCCCGTGAAAGGCGGACAGAGAGGCCTGCTCGACATAATATACTCCATTACAATAGCCCTAGCTGGACTTGTGCTCTCCATAAAGGCCCCACGCCCTACTAAGGAGTTCCTTTTCTCTTCATCTCTTATATTACTGGCTTTAGCCTTCCCATTCAATCCAGCCAATTTTCTCTGGAGATTCGATCTCATGACTGCAGTACTTGCCCCGTTGATCTTGGGAATAGTGATAGGAGAGATCAAGGATCCTAAAACTGCTGTGGTAGTAGCTCTGATAATTTTCGGTCTGCTGTTGCCCCTAGTCTTATCTCAAGCCTTTGCAATAAGGCCAAGCATCCCGCTAGAGGAGTACAGGGAGCTGGAAGACCTAGTCTATCGATTGGAAGGTAAATATGCTTTAGTAGTCCCATCGCCTAGGCTCCTTTATTGGGTGCAGGCAGTTGATCTCAATGCTGTTAGGTCACCGCATGATGTTAATGGTTCGAAAATGGTTGTGATAGTGGATAGGAGATCTCCACACATGCCAATTCCTCTAGGAAGGCTTATCTATCGAGGGAGGTTTATAGGTGCCTATTTAATAGCTAGAGGAAATTAGACCCACCCATAGGAATGGACGGCAGGTTACGAAAGCTCTTCTTAATGATAGTGCTAAAGGAAGATAGGAAAAGTCATAGAAAAGCTGGTGAGGAATTAATACAGAGCAGGAAAGTTCTTCCTAAGTCCTGAGTTGATGGAAGCCATGGATTCCTTGAGAGTGGGAGAAAGCTTTCAAGGGTAATGATGTCTCAGCTAAAGGAGAAATATAGTGAAGAACGTGACTCTGAAGGATGAGAAGTTATCTCTGTGGATAGCTCAAGGGAGGGACCGCACGATTCCTTATTTACAAATGAAATGAGTAAATATCTTCTTGAGAGTTCAGGTAAATATAATAATGATCGCTTTGCCTATGAAGTGATAGAGGGATGGTAGCCAACTCGAACCTAAAATCCAATATACTCAAGCTGCTTAAGGAAGATGAAGAGTTTAGATATGCTGTAGCGGGCCTCATAGGACTCGAGGATTTGAGAAAGGGGCAAATTGAGTTAAGAGAAGCTGTTACAAAGCTAGCCGAGGAGCAGAGGAAGATGAAAATAACCCTCAGGTACGCTGTAGATTACATTGAGGAGGTGGGTATCTTGCTAGAAGATGAAGCTAGATCCATGATAGAGTATAGACTCAGGCAACGTGGGATAAAGATGGAGCTGGATGCCCTCATTAGACCCTATGTTGAGCTGGACATTTATGGTTCGGATGGTAATCTGACGATAGTTGGAGAGGCGAAGACTAGATTGGCTCCCAGACATGTAAAGGAGCTTGAGGGTAAGATAAAGATGATAAGGAAGAGAGAACCAGAGTTGATCAAGGGAAGACTTGTGAAGGTAATTTATGCCCTTTGGGTTCATCCGGATGCCTTAAAAAGGTGTAAAGAGAGTGAAATATGGCTGAACACGCCTAATGAGGAGCTAACACAGATGAGCTAATTAAGGGCTTATAATAGAGATCAGGTTCTTCCCATCCTTCCTGTAGAAAGTCCAAGCGTCGATCAGCTTTGAGGAGATGGAATCAAATTTCGGACGCTTAATTAGCAGTACATCTCCCAAATCATCCACAATGGCTAATATTCCGCAATCTGCCATCCTTCTTGTCACTAGATCCCTGCTGACAGTGTTTAAAATAGCTAAAGCTCCTTTATCTGAGTACGCGTGAATACTGTTAGGTCATCGCATGATGTTAATGACTCACAAATACTATAATAATTGATAAAAGATCTCCTCGCATGCCAATTCCATCGAGCAGGCCAATTTATCGGGGAAGATTCATAGAGGCTTATCTCATAGCTAGAGGACGTTAACTTCATTTCTGTTTCTTTTCTCTACCCCTATCCCTTTCAATCTCCACCCTACTTTCCTCTATTTCACTTTCTTCCTACTATCCTACTCGTCTAGCTTGATAGATAGATAATATGTACTGTGATGCTGTTCAGCTCAGCCCAGACCAAATCCATTTAAGTCGATCTATGGGCTATAATTAAGAATGAAGATCGAGATACTTGGAACAGAGACCCTCGGAGTGAGGGGTCTATCTACATTTGTAGATGCGGCTAAGGTCCTAATAGATCCTGGGGTGGCCTTGGGGTTCTCTCGATATCACCTCCATCCTCATCCAATTCAAGCAGTTGTTGGAGATGATGTGAAGGCTAAGATAGTTAAAGCTTGGAAGAGAGCCAAAGATGTAGTTATAAGCCATTTCCATGGGGATCATGTCCCCCTACTCAATCCTAATCCCTTCCAGCTGGGAATTGACGATGTTCTTCGATCACATTCCACTAATCCCAATGCTAGGATCTGGGTGAAGGCTGAGAAGTTCTGCAGAGGAGTCGAGAGGGAGAGGTTGAGGGACCTCAAGAGAATGTTTGGTGGTCAAGTAGTCGAGGTGGAGCCTGGTGAAGGAGATGGCATGTTAGAATTCGTCGGTCCCTTTTTCCATACCGGAAGCTCAAGCACCTTAGTTCTAGGTACCCTTATTAGGAGTGAGGAGATAGTGCTGCACCTCTCTGATGCTGATATTTTCAGTAAGGGAGTAATTAGAGCAATAAGGAGAATAGACCCAGATATTATAATATCGGACGGACCTTCTATCTATAGGCATGAGTTTGATGACAGGTTTATTAACGATGCTCTCTTAAGGGCCTCAAGGCTAGTAGATTCATGCGGGAGCTGGGTACTAGATCATCACCTCATGAGGTGCGATGAAGGGATTGAATGGCTTAACTCCCTCAAGAAAAGAGAAAGAGGATGCAGGATCTTTTCTGCCGCTGGTTTCATGATGGAACCTCTCACAATGCTGGAAGCTTGGCGCAGGACTCTCTACAGGTTATTGCCAGTGTCTAATGAATGGTTCATGAACCATTCTCTCTTGAAGAAATCGAAGAGAGATTATGGAGATATATGGCCTGAAATAAAGAAGGATTTAAGTGAGAAAAGGCCAGATAACGAAAGAAGATTTGAGAGTGCGCTGAGCTACTCCTTGGAGAGAATAGGAGCCTAGATTTAAACCCAATTAACCAATGTTCTTTATCAGCGAATTGATCCGCTCTTCTATTTTCTTTCATCCTTTCAATGCTTCTCCTTTATGGACCCAGCATGCGCGCGCTAGCTTTCCTCCTATCCTTATATGCCTGTAGCTTACCCTTCAAGAGGGGACAGGGCGAGAGAGTCTTTACAACTATGTTATTACCATCTACCAACCAGAAATCTTCCTCGACTACTTCTCTCTTCTAACATAGGCGATGCCTCTAGCTCTACTTCACTCCATTATAGTCCACCCAGTAGTAGAGTCTATTGTCATCTCGCTCAGTTCAGGAAGAAAGCTGAGAGTATAAAAGCAAAAGGAATAATAAGACTCCGCACTACAAATTAGACAAAGGCATATTTCTCTAAAGGCGATATTCATGAAAGAAGTAAAAGTAGAGGGGAAAAGCCCGGTCAGCATTGCGAGAGAAGATATTCTAAGACATTTAGTAGAAAGAGGAGGGTTCTCAACCACGGAAGAACTGAAGAGAGAAGCTTTAGATTCATTGTTGAATGATGCACTGCAGCAATTAAAGGAAGACGGTATGGTAGCTGAACAAGGAGAAGGAGTAAAACTCTTAGAGAAGGGATGGGAGGAAGGCAATGGAATATTAAGGAAATATAAGAAGGCAGAAAAGGAACTGGGTAGTCACATCTATGCTCATGTTCTGGAGCATTTCGACATGGAGATTGATTACGTATTGGACGTAATAAAGAAAGGAAGAACCACTAGGCTTTCGGACTTAGACGAAGGGAGCGAGGCTATAATATTATTCCCAGAGAAGGTAGATCCTAAGCTCATATCTAGACTGATTGGCATAGGGCTTACCCCAGGAAGCATGATCCGAGTATTCTCAAAGAATTTAAAGGTCATAGTTATTATGGTGAAGGGTAGGCTAGCTGCCCTTAATGATAAAGTCGCAAAGATGATTAAAGTACTTAGGATGGAGGCGGGAAGGGAAGGGGATGGAGCGTAGAGTTCTTCTGGTAGGTCAGCCTAATGTCGGGAAGAGTAGCATCTTGAATGCTCTCACAGGAGCGAGGGCCACTGTATCTAATTACCCAGGAACTACAGTCGATATCACCTTAGGAAGGACTGAAGTAAAAGGAATCAGATATGTACTCATCGATACTCCTGGCATATATAACCTCTTCCCAAGTAGCATGGAGGAAGAGATAACTGAGATGGCTGTTATTAAAGGAGAATATGAATTCATCATAAATGTCGTCGATGCTACTGCTATTGAGAGAAATCTGATAATTACGGCAGCACTCGCCGAGTTAGGGGTTCCTATGATCATAGCAGTCAATTTCTGGGAGGAAGCAGAGAAAAAAGGTATAAAAATAGACTATAAAAAACTGGAAAAGTCTCTTGGAGTTCCCATAGTTAAGGTAAACCCTTTCAAGAGAGGAGGAATGAGAGAACTCATCTCTCACATCGATAAGTTTAGAAAGCCATTATTTCATGTAAGATATAATGATCATATAGAGAAGGCCATATATAGCCTCTTAGGCTGTATCAAAGGAGACAAACTAGATAAGAGAGGCGTAGCAGCAAGGCTTGTGGAGGGAGATCCTATCTTTAGATCTCTCTTTGACTGTGAGCGAGTAGTTGAGGTTAGGAAATGGTTGATAGATCAAGGGCATAATCCTCAACTGGATGTAGAGTCATCTAGAGCTGCTTCTGCTTTCATGCTGGCAAGTGGTGTGACACACGTCCTCCCCACTCCTGAGAGAGCCGGACCAACAAGCGCTTTAGATGATCTAGTGCTTAGGAGACCATTTATTGGCCTGATCTTCTCCTTATTGCTCCTATTTATTATAATCTCCCTTGTGATCTATGGAGGAGGAGTTATACAGGATCTCCTGGTATCCATTACTGATCCTTGGGTCAGTTATATTAGTAGATTAGCCTATGAGAGCGGGAAGTTAGTGGGTAAGCTGGTTGAGACATCTCTTCTTGCATTAGAAGGACAGTACGCAGCCGCCGTTCCTTATGTCTTCTTGTTCTATGCAATACTGGCGATTCTAGAGGATAGCGGAATCCTAGCTAGGGAAATAGTTATGCTCTCAAGCATATTTGACAGGATAGGCTTACACGCCAAATCTGTTATTCCAGCAATGCTTGGACTTGGATGCAGCGTCCCTGCGATTAAATCGACCAGGGTCCTACCTTCCATCAAGCAGAGGATGAAAACGATTTTTCTTTTCCTTTTTATACCCTGCTCCAGCAGAGCTGTAACAATATTCGGCCTTACTGGAAGGTATCTAGGACCGCTATGGGCATTCAGTGTATATGTAGTAGGATTCGCTCTAGGTCTGATCACAGTTAAGCTCTTAGATTTCCTCCCGACATTTGAGGGAGAGGAGCTTTATGTTATAGAAGAGCTTCCTCCTTATAGAATGCCAAAAGCAGAGAATATCGCCTTGAAGTCATGGATGAGGTTCAAGGACTTCATAATTATTGTTACTCCCCTGGTAGTAGCTGGTGCTATCCTGTATACCTTCATCGATTATTCCGGATTGGCAAGTTTGGTGGTGGATCCCCTCAAGCCGTTGGTATCTTACTGGCTCGGCCTTCCTCCCAATGCAGCAGTGCCGCTAGTTTACGGCTTTTTACAGAAAGATATCGTGATTGGAATGCTCTATGCAGTCTTGGGTACTAGTAATATAGCATCGATTCTCACTCCCTACCAGATATATTCTTTCACCTTAGCGAACACATTCCAGCTCCCCTGCATCATAGCATTCCTGATGATATGGAGGGAGTTAGGATGGAAAACTGCTTTGATAACCTTCTTAACTGGGATATCCTATGGAATGCTCTGGGCTGGGCTTATAGGAAGAACTTTGTTTTTCTTTATCTGAAACTTCTTTCTACTCTATTTTTTATTACCAACAATGTCTGTATCAGTTTCATTATTATGCCCAGTTTCCTAGCAGCCTTCTCAAAATGCTTTTATTCCTAGTCCATAGGAGAGGGTCTTCGCTATGGAAATGAAATACTGAACTAGGCTGGTGACCTATGATAAAGAACTTCTTAGCAAGTCCAAGGATATTGTGATCACATCAGAGGATTTGCTGAAGCAGAGCAGATAATTATGCAGGGATTAAGACTTATTCTCCACTATGGCGTGCATGAATCACCAAGAGAAAGTATAGGATAGTATAGGATTAGAACATACAGAATAGCTTTAAGTCTCTATTAGCGTTTTATAATTTTCCAAGAATTCTAGCGCCTTATTCCTATTATTAATTACTTCTGATGATCGCTATCTCTTCTCATTGTTCAATTTATATTAATATCAAAATAAACTCGTCCTCCTTTAGTAATACGCGATTGGTTAGAGATAGTTATACCTATTTAGAGGATATACTTATCGATTAACGCAACTGGCCATGCCGAGATGACTGCCTCTCCTAGGGAGGATCTTGAGAGTAGTTTTTCTCTTCAATTAACGAGGATCCACTAGAGCGTCACCTCTTAAATGAAGTCGTAAAAACCAAGCTACTTACCTGTTTGGCAATTTGGGGTTGGATATTATAAATCTATTCCTGAACGGTATTATAGATCCATTTCTGAATGGAGGGAACTAATATATCTTGATCTAAAATGATTATATGTTCTATATAAAAAGGACACTAGATCCAATAAAAATGAGTAATATAACCAACTTGATAGCCGATAGCTTATTCTATCATGGACTTCTCATGGTTCTTCCAAAGCAGAATGACCTTATGAGGATAGCTTCGCTCATAGTTGGTGCTGAAGAAGAGCCAAATGAAGATAATAAAGATTTATTCCATGAGATCCTAAATATCATTAAAGAAGTAGCGAATGAGTTCATAATTAATATTGAAAAAATTAAAGTTGGTGAGAGCAAGGCTTGTGATAAGAGCTTATAGATCCTGATGAAAGGTACCATAAAAATAGTGAAAACTCAATAGTTATCTCACTTTAGCTTCTTGATATTGTGATGCTAGATAGGTTCTTCATAGTGGCCCATAGAGGAGCTAGCGCTTATGAGCCAGAGAACACTCTAAGGTCCATTCATCGAGCGATAGAAATGAGTGCCGATGCTGTAGAGGTGGATGTAAGGCTTACATCTGATGGAGTTCCTGTGATAATGCACGATCCAACAGTAGATAGGACTACTAAAGGAAAGGGATATGTAAATCGCATGCCCTTGAAGGAGATAGAATCTCTAGATGCAGGCTTCGGAGAGAAGGTACCTAGGCTCGATGAAGTGCTCGATGAAGTACGAGGGAAGGCTGTTCTGATAATCGAGCTGAAGGTTGATGAGGCAGCCTTGCCTGCTCTCAGGCTCGTTAGCGGCCTGGACATGATGAACGATGCCCTATTCATCTCATTTTCAGAAAAAGCTCTAAGATCCGTCCTTAAGTCCCAACCTGAAGCTCATACAGGCTTGATATACTACAGGCCGGGAGGTTGGATATCCGATGCCAAGAGAATTGGTTGTGAGCTCGTACTACCCAGATATCCTTTAGCTATTGCTAAAATGATAGAACTAGCACATAAACTCCATCTGAGGATAATACCTTGGATTATAGACGATCTAGAGTTAGCTAAGGAGATGAAGGAGAGGAGAGCTGATGGAATAGCTACTAACAGGCCAGATATTATGATACCCCTGAGAGATAGCTAGCAGATGCCTGTCTGTTTATTTAACCTAACAGCATTCACACCACTGCGAGCTCACGCGAAGCTAAGCAATGGTAAATAGCAGATATCGTTAAATGTAGGTAACAGATCTGTTACCTCGGTTGAATGATGAACTTATACGAGATAAGAGAGAAGCTCCTCTCATCTGGGAGAGCAGTCTTCGACCTGAGTCAGCTATCCAATTTGCTCGGGATACCTCGCACCCATGCCAAGGTCTATGCGAGCAGGCTGATCGAAAGGGGGTGGGCTTGGAGGCCCATGAGAGGGATCATCGCTCTCACTAGCGACGAGTTCGTTATCGCTAGCCAGTTGATCGAGCCATCTTATATCTCAATGCATGCTGCCCTCTACTTACTTGAGCTGGTAGACCAGATCCCATCCCAAATTGAGTGCGTTACTACCAAGTATAGCACTGTAGTCTCTGGCATAAGATATAGGAAGGCGAGGTCGAGTCTATTCTTTGGGTATAAGAGGATGGAGAAAGCAGGAAGCTACGTTTTCACAGCTCTACCAGAGAAGGCTCTTCTAGACATGGTGTACTTCGACTATACTCCTCCTAAGTGGATCTTTTCCAAAATTAATCCCTCAGTATTGGAGGATATGTCTAGGGAATACTCTAGGCTGAGGAACTACAGGGCTAGGAGGGTCGTTAAGTGGGTGAAAGAAATTGCTAAACAGAGAGGAAATCTTGAGGTTAGCTAAGGCTAGGAGATTGAAGCCTTGGCAAGAGGAAAAGAGGTACGTACAAGCGCTAGTGCTCTATGCCATGAGTGACTGGCCCATCGTTCTGAAGGGAGGTACCTATCTCTGGTTCTTTCACGGATTGAACAGATTCTCAGATGATCTTGACTTCTCCCAGGTGGGGGATCTTAAGGAGGATCCTCGAGATGTGAGCTTCTCTCTTGAACTTTTTGGGTTGAGAAATCATGTCAAGATATTGAAGGATGATAAGTACACCCTCACCTTCAGATTGGATGCTTGGGGACCCCTTTCTACCTCTGAGAAGGACCTTTGCCGGGTTCGCGTCGATATAAGTAGGAGAGAAGATGTTCTCCTGAAACCCGTGCCAGTGAAACTCGACGAGCTGCACTATGGGATTCCCATTGTTTTCCTCAGGGGGACTAATCTTAAAGAAGTTCTAGCTGAGAAGATAAGGGCGGCCGCTGTGAGAGGTGCCGCAAGAGATCTTTATGATTCATGGTTCCTTCTTAGAAAGGGAATCAACTTGAACCAGAGCTTACTGGCAAGAAAACTTGAGTTTTACAGGGTAAGGAATCTATCAGAATTATGCGCAAGGTTACGAGCGATCGAGCCCTCTTGGAAATCGGAACTTGAACCCATAATCTTCGGTCATCTCCCTAAATTCTCAGAGGCTTATAAGGAGCTAGCATCGGCGCTTAACTGTTGAGATCTGTTGGAGATTTGAAAGAAGGAAACAACAGCAGAGGACACCATGAGGGCAGCTAGAGGTTTCTATTTCAGTTCCTAACAGTATATAGAGCGTAGATAGACGCTGTCGCTCGAGCTTCCAGCTACTCAGCGTTCAGTTTACTATATAAGAAAGCTAATGATGTAGAAAATGTCTTTTACCTCGAAGTTGGACGAGGAGATAGCTATTTTTACCCCTTAGATGGTAAGGCAGCTTTAGTTGCTGGAACTTCTTCGGGTATTGGACGAGCGGCCACTATAAAGCGCTCTAGAGCAGGAACAAAGGTTGCCCTCTTCGATATAGAGGTTGAGGATGAGTTGAAGGGTCAAGATGAGATAGATGATAGAGCCAAGTTTTACAGGCGCAACATGTTTTTTGAGGAGGATGTCAGAAAAACCTTAGAAGTTATTCATAGGAACTTTAGTAGTTAGGATAGATATTATCGTCAATGCTGTAGGCATCATGATTAGGAAAGATGCCGGTAGAAAACGAGCGAGGAAGGGTGGGATGGGATCATAAGCATGAGTTTTAAAGGATCCCTTCTAGTTTCGAAGCACGCCATATCTTACATGAGAAAAAGTGGTGGTGGAAGCATAGTGAATATATTGGGATGGAGATTGAAGGGAGGACCTAAGGCGGTAGCCTACCACATCTTAGGGAGAGGGCTAGTTAACATGGCTAGGACGATGGTAGTAGATTATGGAAGGAAGGGTATCAGAGTTAACTGTGTAGTTTCTAAGGATGTGGATATCCTAATGCTCAGAGAGGAGGCGAGGCAGCTCGGGATTAGTTTCCAAGAATTCTTGAAGAAGACTGCAGATAGACAGATAGGGAGAAAGGGGGGACCAGAAGATGTAGCTAATGTTATTCTTTTTCTAGCCAATGAGCTTTCCAGCTGGATAGCTGGCTTTGTTATTGCAGTCGATAGGGGAGGTTTGGCTTAAGGTGGTGTAATATGATGGCTTCCTATTCTCATCCTTACATCCCCAACTCCCTAGATAGGGTAAGGAGGGAGATGTTGAGGTACATAGGAGTTGAGAGTATAGATGAGCTGTACGCCAGCATACCTGAGGATTTGAGGTTCAAGGGAAGGATGAATCTTCCAAAGCCTTTTCCCTCAGAGTATGAACTTGTGAGACATGTAAGGGGGATACTCTCCAAGAATAAGAGCTGTGAGGATTACCTCTGTTTCATGGGAGGAGGTACATGGCCCCATTATATCCCTGTGGTATGCGATGATATAGCTAGGAGATCAGAGTTTCTCACTGCCTACGCTGGCGATCCCTGTGAGGATCATGGTAGGTGGCAAGCTCTCTTCGAGTTCCAAAGCTTGATGGCTGAGCTCGTCGATATGGATGTCGTTACAGTCCCGATATATAGTTGGGGACACGCCGCAGGAACTTCTATGAGAATGGCTTACAGAATAAATGGCCGTCGGAAGATTCTGATACCTTCGACAATTTCCCCTGAGCGGTACCTCGTTGTTAGCAATTACGTTGACCCAGCCCTAACGCTGGAGAAAGTTGGATATGATGAAGAGACAGGAATGATGGACCTTGATGATCTGGAGGAGAAGATCTCAGACGATGTTGCAGCAGTCTATTATGAGAATCCATCCTACCTGGGCTTCATAGAAACTAGAGGTAAGAAAATATGCGATATGGCTCATGATGGAGGGGCCTTATGCCTTGTAGGAGTAGATCCAAGTTCTCTTGGTGCTTTAGAGCCTCCAAGCCATTATGGTGCTGATATAGTTGTTGGAGATCTTCAGCCATTAGGAAATCACATGAATTTTGGAGGAGGATTGGCTGGTTTCCTAGCAACTAAGGATGAAGTAGAATTCGTTAGGGAGATACCTTACAGGATCTTTGGCCTGACTAAAACTTCTCAAAGGGGAGAATATGGGTTTGGAGACGTCCTGTTCGAGAGGACATCCTTCGAAAGGAGAGAGAAGGCTAAGGAGTTCGTCGGGACGGCAACAGCCCTTTACGGCATAGTTGCTGCTGTTTATCTATCTCTAATGGGACCTAGGGGGATTTATGAGCTTGGGAAAACTATACTCCAGAGATCCAAGTATGCTATCCAAGTTTTATCTGAGATAGAAGGAATTACTGCACCTAGATTCAAGGCTCCTCATTTCAAAGAATTCGTGGTGAGCTTCAATGGTAAGAGCGTTGCTGAGATAAACAGGGAGCTCCTTAAAGATGGAATTTTTGGCGGCATAGATCTTAGGGATAGCTTCCCAGAGCTCGGCAATTCCTCTCTTTACTGTGTAACTGAGATCCATACGAAGGAGGACATAGACAGGCTTGCAAGCTCCCTTGAGAGGATACTAGTGAGGTGATTCAATGGGATTGGCGAAGCTCAGAAGAGATTTTCATGAGGCTAGATGGGAGGAGCCGATAATATTCGAGCTGAGTAATGAAGGAGAAAGAGGAATAATAACTCCTAAAGATGAGAAGATCGAGAGGATAGTAGGAGATGGCATATCTGAGCTGCCTAGCAGCATAGTCAGGAAGAAGCTTCCCAATCTCCCGGAGCTATCTCAGAAGAGAGTTCTGATGCATTACCTCAGGCTCTCTCAAGAAATCCTAGGAGCTGATGTAAACATAGATATAGGGCAGGGAACATGCACTATGAAGTATAGCCCCAAGGTCAACGAGTTACTCGTTCAGTCCCCAAAAGTAAGTGAGATTCACCCTTATCAGAGTGAGGAAACAGTGCAGGGAGCTCTGGAAATCATGTATAAACTAGATCTATTCCTAAGGGAGATATCTGGCCTAGATAGATTCGTTTTCCAGCCTGGAGGAGGATCTCAGGCAATTTTTGCCATAGCATCCATAATCAGGGCCTACTATAAGAGCAGGGGGGAGGAGAGAGATGAGATAATAACGACGATCTTCTCACATCCATCAGATGCTGCTGCCCCTGCAGTAAAGGGCTTCAAGGTAATCACAGTATATCCAGATTCTGAAACTGGAATCCCTGATGCCGAAGCCCTAAGGGGGGCTATTTCCAGCAGAACAGCTGGATTCATAGTAACTAATCCAAAGGATACCGGGATATTCAATCCTAGGATAAAGGAGTTCACCAATATAGTCCACAAAGCCGGAGGACTCTGCGCCTACGACCAGGCTAACGCAAATGGAATACTTGGTATAGTTAGAGCCAAGGAATGCGGCTTTGATATAGGATTCTTTAATCTCCACAAGACTTTTTCATCTCCTCATGGAAGTGGGGGCCCTGCCGTAGGAGCTTTGGGTGTTAAAAAGGAGCTTGAAAACTTCCTCCCAGTCCCCATAGTTGACTATGATGAATCGAGGGAGATGAGGAGATATTACCTAAATTATAATCTCCCGAGCACCATAGGAAAGGTTAGGGAGTTCTATGGAGTATTTCCTGTAGTATTGAGAGCATATGCATGGATAATGTCCCTCGGAGAGGGAGGAATTAAGGAAGTAGCAAAGATAGCAGTCTTGAACAATAACTACGTGATGTATAAGATACTAAGGGAGGTAAGGGATGCTGATATATCATATCCAGCCAATAGGCACAGAATAGAGCAGGTCAGGTATACATGGAAGAATCTCAGAGAGAAAACTGGAGTGACGACAGAGGATGTCATAAACAGGATGTATGACTTTGGATTTCACCTTCGGACAAGCCACCATCCATGGATAATACCTGAACCATTTACAATAGAGCCGACGGAATCCTATTCTAAAGAAGAGCTGGATGAATATATAGAAGGACTGAAGGAAGTGGTTAGAGAGGCTTATGAAGAACCCGAAATGGTCAAACGTTCTCCTCACAGGAGCTCGATCCACAGAGTTGATACAAGTTGGCTTAATGATCCATCCAAGTGGGCAGTAACATGGAGGCTCTACCTGAGGAAGCATAGAAATGGTGATTCTAATTGAAGATGAAGGTAGGCCTTATCGTAAATCCAATAGCTGGGATGGGAGGAAGGGTCGGTTTAAAGGGAACAGATGGTCCTGAAATTTTGAAGCGAGCCATAGAGCTTGGTGCAAAGCCGTGGGCAGAGGATAGAGCTTATGAGGCAATGAAGATTCTAAGGAATCTCTTGAACGATTCGATCGAGATCTACACCTATCCTAGTAGAATGGGGGAAAACTCCGCTAGGAGAGCTGGTTTCTTCCCCAAGATCGTGAGAGATCTAGGGGGAAGGGAAGGAACCACAGCAAAGGATACTGTGAGGGCAGCGAGGGACATTAGAGAGTTGGGAGTAGATCTTCTCCTATTTACGGGAGGGGACGGAACTGCAAGAGACGTCTACAGAGCCATAGCTGAGAAGCAGGTCGTCTTAGGAATACCTACAGGGGTTAAGGTTTACTCCTCGGTTTTCGCCGCCAGCCCTAGAGCGGCAGGGGAGCTTGCAGCTAGGTTTCTCAAGAGGCAAGTGACAGAGGTAGTAGAAGCAGAAGTTCTAGACATAAATGAGGAGGCATTCAGGGAGGGAATCCTATCCGTTAGGCTCTACGGCTACTTGAAGATTCCATATGATTCTCTCTGCATACCTGGAGGGAAAATCCCCTCAGGCCATTCTGAGAAGTATACTAAGGAAGCAGCAGCTGCTGAATTCATAGACAACATGGAGGAGGATTGTATCTACATAATAGGCCCAGGAACCACTACAAAGGAAATAATGAAGAAGTTAGAGCTTAATTACACATTGCTCGGGGTTGATGCAATTCAAGGAGGGAAGCTCGTTGGGAAGGACTTGAATGAAAGGCAGATAATCAATCTGATATCCAGCAGAAAAGCGAAGGTTATAGTATCTCCAATAGGAGGACAGGGATACATATTCGGTAGAGGAAATCAGCAGATAAGCCCCAGGGTGCTCAGGATGATCGGCAAGGAGAACATAATTATTATAGCGACTCCAGGAAAGATAGAATCTCTGAGGGGAAAGCCCATGCTCATCGATACTGGGGATGAGGAGTTGGATAAGGAGCTTAGTAGCTATTATAAGGCGATCCTCGGCTACAGAGAGTATATAATGTACAAGGTAATCCCTGGGTATAGAGAACAATATTAGTTGCTTAGTTAGCTAGCCTATCTATCTACCTACCTATCTATCCGATAGCAGATAGTAT
Source organism: Thermoproteota archaeon (assembly GCA_015522685.1). Taxonomy (GTDB): domain Archaea; phylum Korarchaeota; class Korarchaeia; order Korarchaeales; family Korarchaeaceae; genus Korarchaeum. The sequence continues at coordinate 15,521 of WALU01000004.1, forward strand.
CAGGCCTATTGTAATTAAGATTGAACCAGCTACATCCCTAATCGTCACCTTATTACCAGATAGATGAGAGGATAACTGGGATGCTGGTGGGCCTATTGCAGTTGCCAAGGCCGTTATCGTTACGCCCTTAACGCTCAGCGCATAGAAGTAGAGAGGCATAGCGACCCCTGTGCCAAGTAATCCTCCAAGGAAGGCCTTATTCATCCCTCTTACTCTGTACTTGGGATAGCTCAAGGCCCCGTAAGCCAGCGTGGTTATGAGAGCATTCCATAGTGTCATACCAATGGGGGATACATATTCCAAGGCAAATTTAGCTACTATAGGAGCTATAGTGTAGCAAAGAGAGGCAAAGAGACTTAATGAAATACCAGTCAGCTCCCATTTACCGCTACCGTAGGAGATTACCCATATGCCAGCTAATGCTAGGATTATCCCCATCGCAATGGGAAGATTAAGTACCTCCCCTAAGACCAGGTTCGAAAGTATAGCAGTCCAGATTAGATAGGTGAACACGATCGATGTTGCCTTACCTGGACCGATCATCCCTATGGATCTGAGAAAAGAATAATCTCCTAATCCTGTTCCAAGAGCTGCATTGACTATTATCAGAGCCAGACCTATGAGAGGAAGAAGAGAAATTTCGGTTATATAACTGAGAGGCAAGAGGAAGAGAAGGGCCCCCAATGACTTCCAGAAGTTGGCTCTTACGGATCCTCCATGTTTGCTCGCCTCCGCATAGAGAGATGGCACGACCCCCCACATAGTGCCGGACGTTATAGCCGCCAGGAATGCCAGATCCAAAGGAAGCACCTTTTTAGCTTGAGTTAACTTAAACAAATTAAATTAAATTAAATTGAGTAGTACAGGAGACAGCTTGGATTACTTTATCTATTTATCTATCTACCCTATTATATCAAGTCAAGTCAAGTCAGGTCTTAAAGCCCAGAGAACGGCCCACTTACCCTCTTCATTCCTCTCTAGGCAGAATATTCCGCCCATAGTGAACCTCACTACTTCCTTATCCTCTCTCCCGATTATCAACAGACTTGCAAGCTTGCTTAAATGAGGCAGGTGACCAACGAGTATCAAGTCCTCCTCCCGCTCTCTAATCTTGCTAGCCCATATACTTGGATCAGCTAAGGGATTTAGTGCCTCAGATTCCTCTAATTTTTCAACTTTAAGCTCGTTAGCTATTATTTCAGCTGTTTGGCGAGCTCTTAGCTTGCTGCTATGCACTATGCAGCCAACTCTAATGTTTGCCTTGGCGATGAAATCAGCAACTCGCTTGACATCCCTAACTCCTCTATCGGTGAGAGGTCTGCTTGGGTCTTCCTCCTTACTCTTAGCCTCACCATGCTGAACCAGATAAAGCCTCATACAATTTTCCACATTTACAGCTAATAATGATTGATGGCTGAATATATGCCTACATTATGGAGGGATAGGGGAATAAGTTAGTATAGTACTAGGAGCTTTGCCTATACATATGAACGCATTGCTATCCCTTGGGCCCGCTGGAATGATTCTAGTTGGCGTCCTTTCCATCGCCATCTGGAGGCTGAAGAGCCATGCTGGAATGAAGTACTTTCTGGCTGGAGGAGCCGTCTGGGCTGCAGCTATAATACTTAAGCTTCTCTTGGAAGCTACCCTCACACCTAGGCTTCTATGGATCTCCTCTCTAGGATCAACAGTATTTCTAACAGTTATGGGAGCATATGTAGGGATAAGAACTGGCTTATTTGAATGTGGGCTGATTTACATAACTTTCATCAAAAGTGAGCTGAGAAACATGTCCTTCGATGAAGCTGTAGCATTTGGAATAGGATTTGGGGCTTCTGAAGCCATCTTGCTTGGTATTCAATCCCTAATACAAATTTTAATGTTCACTCTCAACCCGGAACTCCTTTACCTGATACCTGAGTCCCAGAGGAGGATCGCGGAGGCCAGCCTTAGCATGCCGACGTGGGTGGTCGCAGCTCCAGCAATAGAGAGGACCTTCACCCTTTTCTCACATATCTTCGCTGCTCTGCTAATCTCAGTTTCTGTGGCTCAAAGCAGGCCTAGCTTCTTTCTACTCTCCTTCGCCTACAAGAGCCTCCTAGATGCCCTAGTGCCATACATTCAAGTGACATTCAAACCGAACATCTCACCCATCGGAGCTTATGAGGCGGAGATCTGGATCATCTTCATGGGATCCATAGCCCTTCTTGGAATTGCTTGGGTGAGGAGATATTCCCATCCACTCATGTCTTCTAATGAGCCTAATCGACAATTTGAATGATTAGAATTATACTCTAGAGTATCTTACTTTAGGGTATTATTCATTTGCCATCAGAGAAGGGCTAAAAACTAAGGAGAGTCTTAAGAATGCTTAATATCTAAGCCATCTAAGTTTAACTATGCCTATCGATCCCAAGTTCTTGGACTTGATAAATTACGGGATATGCTATGTTTTGAACGAGAAGTATGGTAAAGAGGAGACAGAAAAGGTATTCAAGGAAGTTGGTAAGGTTCTCTACACTAGGATAAAAGGGAAAGGTCTAATAAGCCCTGCAAAGGACCCCATGGATACCCTTGTAGAGATAGCCCGGTTTCTAGAGAAAATGGGTTATATGGAGAAGATTGACATAACTAGGAGGGGTGATAAGGAGCTAGAGCTTGACATGCATGGCGTATCTGTCCTTGATTCCTCGGTGAAGCTTGTCGAATCAGGAAGGTCGCCCTCTCATTACATGACAAACATAATGTTCGCTGCCCTTCAAGATTGCGGGATAGATGCTGAATTAATAGATCTAGGGTTTGATCTTAAGGGAAATCATGTTAAGGAGAAGTGGATTCTTAAATAGGGCCTAGAAAGATGATAGTTTTGAGAAGAATTAGTAATTTAACCTAAAAACATGATAAAAGGAGGATGCAATGAGTTATGAGTATAGATGGCAGGCCACGAAATGACCCGGCTTCATCTCCTTAAGCTGAGGCTCCTCCTTATCGCAAAGATCAAACCTCATTGGGCATCTCGTGTGAAATCTACATCCTGGAGGTATATCTATAGCTGAAGGTATCTCTCCCTTCAGTTTTATTCTTTCTCTGCTCTTTCCAGGGGTTGGTACTGGGATTGCGCTGAGAAGCGCTTTAGTGTAGGGATGTAGGGGATCTCTGAAGAGGTCTCTCGTCTTACCCATTTCCATTATCTTCCCAAGGTACATTATAGCTATCTTATCAGAGATGTACTTGGCCACAGCCAAGTCATGGGTTATGAAGAGGTAGGCAAGACCGAACTCCTTCCTTAGGTCCATCATCAGGTCAAGTATAGATGCCCTTAAGGAGACGTCTATCATGGATACAGGCTCATCAGCAACTACCAGCTTGGGTCTAGTTATCATGGCCCTAGCTATCGCCACCCTCTGTCTCTGTCCCCCGCTCAGGTAAGCAGGATATGAATCGTAGAACACCTCTGGAGGGGTCAGCCCCACCTTCTCCAGCATCTCAAGTACCATGTTTTTGGCCTCTTCCCCTTCAGCTATTTTGTGTATGAGGAGAGGATCCATTATTGCCTCTCCAACCCTCATCCTCGGGTTAAGGGAGGCATATGGGTCCTGATATATTATCTGCATATGCTTTCTTAGAGGTCTCAGCTTCTTCTGGCTCAGGGAAGTTATATCTCTGCCTTGAAATGTTATTTGACCAGCTGTAGGATCTATGAGCCTCAAAACAAGCTTTCCTGTGGTGGTCTTTCCGCTACCTGACTCTCCTACGAGGGAAAATACTCCCCCTTCCTCCATGCTGAAGCTTATTCCATCCACAGCCTTTACATACCTTTCCTCTCTAGTTAAGAGCCTCTCTATGAAAGTCTTAGCGACTGGAAAGTACTTCTTAAGATTCTTTACCTCTAGAAGCATAAGATCACCTTCCATAGAGCCAGCATTTCACGAATCTCCCGCTCACAATCTTAGCAGGTGGTTCCTTCTCTTCACAGATAGGCATCTTATTCAAGCATCTTGGGTTAAATCTGCAACCAGGCGGGGGTTCATGTAGATCAGGGGGAGAGCCAGGTATCGAGAGAAGTTCCTGGTCTTCGAGCTCAACATTGGGTATTGCCTTCAGGAGTTCCTTGGTATATGGATGAAGAGGTTCTCTTGCTATATCGCTGGCATTTGAAAGTTCCATGAGCCAGCTGGCATACATAACAGCTATTTTATCCGCTACTTCGAGTTCCAAGGCTAAATCATGAGAGATCAGGATTATTGCGATGCCGAACTCCTTTCTTAACCTAGAGAACAAGTCCATTATCTGATCCTGAACTATGACATCTAGGGCTGTTGTTGGTTCATCTGCTATTATGAGCTTCGGATTTAGAGAGACGGCCATCGCTATCATCACTCTTTGCCTCATACCACCGCTAAGCTGATGCGGATAGTCGTTGAACCTATCCTTGGAGATGCCCACTTCATCCAAAAGCTCCAATGCTCTCTTTTTAGCTTCCTCCTTGCTTATCTTCTCATGAGCCATTATTGCTTCTACTATATGGTCTCCTATTCTCATGAGGGGATCTAGCGATGTCATGGGATCTTGGAAAACCATTGCTATTTCCTTTCCTCTTATTTCCTTCAATTCCTTCTCGCTCATCTTGGTGAGGTCTTTACCATCAAGCTTCACGCTTCCTTTCACTATCTTACCGGGAGATGGAACCAAGTTCATTATGGCCAATCCTAAGGTGCTCTTCCCACTTCCAGATTCTCCAACAATTCCCATGACCTCTGATCTATCCAGATTGAATGAGACTCCTTCTACAGCCTTAACAACTCCTCTTTTAGTGTAATAGTGGACATGAAGGTCTTCCACTTCCAGGAGCATTTATTCATCTCACCTCCTTCTGACCCAGCACCTTGTTCAGCCCCTCCCCTAGGAGACCGAAGCCGAGTGCTAGGAGTATTATCATTATGCCTGGGAACATGACAGGCCACCATTTACCGGAGAGAAAGTATCTCTGCCCGTTCTTGAGATCAAAGCCCCAGTCTGGAGTTGGAGATGGAACGCTTAATCCAAGGAAGCTCAGTCCAGCCTCCGTGAGTATTGCATCAGCCACGTTCAGCGAGAAAACAACGGCTATTATGAAGAACACGCTCGGAAATATGTATCTTCTCAATATCCTCCAATCAGTAGCTCCCAAGGCCCTGGCAGCCTCTACGAACAGCTGCTCCCTTAGGGAGAGAACCTGCCCTCTCACCATCCTGAAGTACGTTGGGATGTAGACGACAGCTAGGGATATGGAAGTGTTATAGATTCCGGGGCCTAGCATCGCAGCAACGGCTATAGCTAATATCAATCCAGGGAAAGCATAGATGCTGTCCATTATCAGGGAGAACGTTCTATCAAGTTTCCCACCTATATAGCCAGATATAAGGCCTAGTGGTATACCAATGGACATGGAAAGAGCTGTCGACATGAGTATAACTATAAGTATAGTTCTTGATCCATAAACAACTCTGCTGAATACATCTCTACCTATAGTATCTGTCCCCCAAGGGAACTTAGGAGATGGTGGCACTACAGGCATTCCTACTATCTTTACTGGATTGTAAGGCGCTATGAACTCTGCAAAAGCGGCCATTATAAGGGTAATCAGAATTATAATGAGGCCAAAGACCATCATATAACCATCAAGTCCAGCATCTTTGACCATGCAGGAGAAACGGGAGAAACCAAAGGTCCTCATGTCATCACCCCACCTCAATACCTTATCCTTGGATCCACATATGCGTAGACTATGTCAACGACCAAGCTTATCAGAGCAACGAACAAAGCGTAGAAAACTATAGATCCTTGTATAGTGGTAAAGTCCCTGTAAGTGATTCTCTCAACTAAGAATGTACCCATGCCGGGCCAAGAAAATGTTGTTTCTGTAAGGACTGCCCCAGCAAGCAGAAGGGCGAATTGAAGACCCATCATCGTCAGTATCGGTATTAGAGCATTTTTCAGGGCATGCCTGAAGAGTATAATCCTTCCAGATAATCCTCTGGCCCTGCAGGCCCTTATGAAGTCCTGACCCAAGACCTCCATGAGGCTTGATCTGACTAGCCTAGTATATATTCCTGATAGGACCAATCCCAGTGTGAAGGAGGGTAAAGCAAGGTGGGCCAAGGCGCTTAGCAGGCTGTCTAGTCTCATGGCCAGTATTGAATCAACAATGTAGAGACCTGTTACCGTAGGAGGTTCTAGTCCAGGATCTATCCTCCCTCCTACAGGAAGGGCCCTGAGCCATACCCCAAAGACCAGTTGAAGCATCATTCCCAGGAGAGGAATGAATAAGGAGTAAACAACTATGCTGTAAATCCTCATCGAGGCATCGAGTTTTCCTCCAGATCTAATACCAGCAATCATGCCAGTCAGTAATCCCAAGAGAACGCTAACCAAGAACCCACCTATGGTGAGTTCTAGAGTCGCTGGAAAATGATCCATTATCTCCTGTATAACAATTCTCTTCCCCCATATCATGGATCTGCCGAAATCTCCTCTCATGAGATCCACTAAGTAATCGACGTATTGTAACCAGAGGGGCTTATCCAGCCCAAGCTGGTGCTCTAACTGCTTTATATACTTCGGAGAGGCTTTCATGCCTACCATCGCTATAACTGGATTTCCTGGAAGTACCCTCATTACCAAGAAGACGAGTGTAAGGAGAATAAGGATCATGGGTATAGTAAGAAAGATTCTAGTTATCACATAAGCTCTGAGAGACATTTAAGACCCACCTAGGCAGGATGAGTAAAATAAAATAAAATAAAATAAAAAGAAAATAAGTAAAGGAGGGAAGGTTCAGCCACCGACCTCTTTGTAGAGGAGGAAGTATCTGAGGAGCATTATTGGGTCAAGGACTATTCCGTGCACGTTCTTATTTGCGACTACATAGAGCTTCCCTTGAAATATCGGCACTATTGGAGAATCGTCAGCGAGTATCTGCTGGACCTGCTTGTATAATTGCGCCCTCTTATTATGATCTAGAGCAACTTGAGCCTCCTCAAGCAGCTTATCTAGCTGCGGGTTGCTGTAGGGCTCACCAAGCCATCTGTTTGAACTAGTATGGAGGAACGGGTACAGATAGTCATCAGGATCTATGTAGTCAGGATACCATCCGTAGAGGGTAACTGGAAGCTGCCCCTTCCTAGTTAGCTCTAAGTAGGTGCTCCACTCAGCGCTCTTTACCGTTACCTCAACCATTCCTGTCTTCTCCCATGCCTCCTTTATGAGGGCAGCAACATCGGCTTCAGTATCTCCATAGTGAGATGGAGTGTACCAAAGCTCTACCTTCAACTTATTATTCTCTGAATACCCTGCCTCCTTGAGCAGCTTCTTGGCCAGCTCTAGGTTGGCCTCACCATATTTCTCCTTGAAAACGTCCTCATGGCTCCACATTCCCATCGGGACCAAGCTGTACAGAGGATCTACAGTGCCCAAGAAGACCCTCTGAGCTATTGCATTTCTATCCAAGGCTGCAGCCAGGGCCTGCCTTACCTTCTTGTTATCGAAAGGTTTTATCTTCGTATTGAAGACTATGTACCTGATGAAGGATCCCTTTCCCTCCACCACCTGCAGGTTAGGATTCTTCTTCAAGTCACTAATATCTGTTGGGTTAAGGGTCCTCCAAGCTACATCTATCTCACCGCTCTCAAGGGCAAGCCTCATGGTAGTGGCATCCTTATAGAACTTTATTATTATCCTGTGAGTCTTGGGTTTCTCGCCATAGTAATAGGGATTTGTTTCGAGTATTAGGACCTGATCTCTAACCCACTTAGTTATCTTATATGGACCTATGCTACCAGCTGTGTTATCTGAGGAGATTTTGTCGGCAGGATATTTGTTAGGTGGTATCGGGAAGTATGTTGGGACTGCGAGTACGGCTGGATAGAATGCTACCGGATGCTTCAAGGTTATCTTTAATGTGTAGTCATCTACCACCTCCGTCTTGTTCACAAAATCCAAAACGAACCAAGCAGGATCTCCCTTTATCCTTGCAACCCTATCTATAGCCCACTTCAGATCTTTGGCGGTGCATGGAGTTCCATCAGCGAACTTAAGGTTCTTTCTCAACTTCAATATGTAAACCTTACCACCATTCTCAACCTTGTAATCCTCTATTATCCCATTAGTTAGCTCAGTGGTCCCTGGTTTATACTTGAAAGGACCCTCCCCTATATTATTGAATACTTCCCAAGTGTAAAAGTCATAGGCATTGGCAGGATCTAGGTCCGAGACCTTATCCGTCACTCCTATTGTTATAGTATCAGCATACTTCTTAGCAACTGTTGTCTGAGTTGTGGTCGTTACAGGAGGTGGAACTCCTGCGGTCTTAGTTACGGTAACTGTACTGACAGCTGTCTTCGTTGTAGTGATGGTCGCTGTTCTACTAGGGGCAGCGGCAAAATAACCAATTATTAGCCCGATTATAAGTAAGACTACGACTATTCCCCACTCTTTTCCAGTCATAAAAAGCACCTTTAGATAGAAGCTATCTCTAAGATCTATATAAAAATAATGTTAAAGATAGGTTAAGTTCTTACAATGTCAGGTTCCATAATGCTCCCCAATTCTCCTCTCAAATTTTTTAATCTTTCATCGATCTTCGAGGAATTGCAATAGTTAAGGAGATCAGCGTAGCTATCACTATCTTACTTATTTAGTTACGTAGCTAGCTTGATCGCCAACAAAAGCTCTTCTACTTGTCGGGAAGGTATATAGTTAACTTTTGTCCTTATTGTCAAGGTTCAAGCTAGGGAGCGGGAGATGCGACGTTCACCCAGAGCTGAGTCCATCTTCCATCATATCGGAAACCCCTCGACGTCTCATTATATGCCCAAAGCTCGACTATCAGTTTATAAGTTCCCGTCTTATTAAGGGAGAAGGTAAGAGGAATTATCTTAGATTTGTTATACTCTAGGATTAGATAATGGTGCCAGAATGGACTGATAGATGATGAATTTACTTTACTGCTCTTATTTCCAAGTTTGGCCTCGACTTCATAGAACATAGGGTAACCCATATGATTCCCCACATAGATGTAGACTAATGCTCGCTCTCCAACTGTGAGGTTGCTTGGGTAATCTGCGAGCTTCTTATTCCTGCCTAGTAACCCAAGCTCTGAGAATGGTTCTGCTACCTTACCAGCGGATATATACTGAGCTACCGCAAAGACCACCGCCACAACAAGTATGGCTGCCAGTACGGCTCTCACTTCATCGTCTAGCAGCATAGAAGATCTCTTAACCCTTTCCTTTCTCACCTTCAGAGCCTGCTTACCTCTAATCTTCAGCCAGACTCTCCAAATCCTTCCCTTTACGAAAAGATAATAGTAGGCTGCTGCCATTAGCAAAATAGAAGCAGTTAAAAATAAGGCTATGGCCAAATTGCCCCACAGAGCCTCGTTATGGGCCAAATCAGCTAGTTCTACAGATTCCTTTCTCATATTTGCCAATTTGCTCAAGTCTATGCGCTCCCCTCTGTTCAAAGCTAAGTTTATCAGATCGTTGAGCTGAGAGATCAAGGCTGTGGTATTAGCTCCAGCTCTGCTGGCTCTGACTATCGAGAGGTAGGTAACTCCTACTTCATCAATAGGCTGCTGAGCCTGCAAAGTAATCGCTGCCAAAGCAAGGACCAGCAGAATTATTCCGCAGCTTTTCATCTTGCAGAGCATCCTATAAAAGACCCAACTTATTTTATATCTTTACGGTAAAATACAGCTCAGGGCTTAACCGAATGAAATATGAGTTGAGCAAGGGTGAGGAGAAAGCCTTGAAGCTGTTGAAGATAAAAGAGGAAATCGAGATAGAGGAGGCGGCAGGGAATGTTGCATCTCGCCTGAATATAACCGTAGAAAATGCTGCCAAGATCATTTACCTCCTGTGGAAGAAAGGCTATCTAGATTTAGTCGATGAAAGAGTATCTAAGAGCTTCTCATCGTACTTCCTATCATGGGAAAGCCTTTGGTATTGGATTCTAGTTAGCTACATCGCACTAACTTCTCTAACGGTGGCCTTTGTATCAAAGTCTCCTCTTATCTACCTTAGATATATATTAGGTAGCGCCTTAGTTCTCTACATACCGGGAGCCGCCCTTATAGAAGCTCTTTACCCCTCGTCCGAGCTCGAACCCCTAGAGAGATTTGCCTTGTCTATAGGGCTTAGCTTAGCTATTGTACCTCTGATAGGTCTAATTCTGAATTACACGCCATGGGGGATAAGACTCGAGCCTGTACTTTACTCTCTGATACTATTCTCCTTAGCTGTAGGGTTTACTGCTTTGATTAGAAAGTATATGATACTGAAAGGGGAACTGGCCAATGGAACCCCAAGCAGATGAAAAGAGTTATTGGACTTAGTTGAACTTAGGAGGGCCTTTCCTAAAGATCAGATCTTTTGAAGTTACAAATTAAATCAAATTAAATTCCTTTCTTCACCTTAAGGATGCGTTACTACATCCTTTCCTGAAGAGTAGTAGATATTTCTCAGTATTATAAGGTTATTAAGGTTCTCTGAATCGCTCAGTCTAATTATGCCCATCTCTCGCAGAGCATCTTTCCTTATGAAAGTTACTCCTTTCTCAGTAATATGGCTCAATATCTTGAAGTTGTTTCCCCTTGGGGAGAAGCTTTTCACCCTGAGAATGTTATTATAGCTCGCTGAGTAGTATGATACGGCCGGTTCTATCCTGTAATCTGTAATTATCGTGTTAGAAACATGCTTTCCGAGGAAGGAACTCGATTCAAGGTCTTGTTTCTTAGGCATACCTCTATAAAGATAAGCCGTCTCTTGAGATAAAGGCCAGCTAGGGGGAATCAGCGCTCCAATAACGAAGCTAGACGTAAATATTACGGTGAGTACTAGGGCTAAGACCCTTAAGCGGCTCTTACACCTGAGCTTCCTCATACCTTGACCAGCAAGAATTACTAACAGGAAAAGGACGGGAGTTCCAAAGTATCTGTAAAAAGCAGCAGTATAGCACGACAATGAGAGAGCAGCACCAAGTAAGATGAAGGTAGCTGAAGAGAGAAAGATAATCAACTGATTTTTCCTCTTAAGTGAGATCATGGCTAATGCTATGATCAATGCATAGTTTATCAATAAGAGAAATGAGTTAACTGGATTGCTCAGATTTATCGAATAGGCAACTACCTTGAGAGCTAATACTTCCTTTATAACGGATAGTTTTATCTGCTCTATCATGAAGAGGAACTTTCTAATAAGATCTAATGAATAAGATATATAGAGAAGAACTGCCGATACTAATAAAAGAGAGATCTTGATTCTCCTGTCGGATGGAGCATACTTCAAGGAAAGGAGAACAGCGATCGTGATGAAAATTAGTGTGGGAACCGGGTGATAGAAGAATGACATGGTATAGAGTATTACTATAGTAGCAAAGCTCTCCTTTAAAGAAGCCTTCAGAAAGGGTAAGAGGGCCAGGAGGCAGAGGACTATGGAATAAGCTTCAGGTATAGGAGAAATAACGAATACAAAGATAAGAGGAAGACCTATGAGCAAAAAGCCTGGAATAAATCTGCCTCCAATAGCTTTAGATATTAGGTGAGGAACTAAAATCAATCCAAGAACCCCATATGTTAGGAAGGAGAACGCATAGGGGAAGGCTGGGCTTATTCCAGAGACCTCTGAGAGGATTGCATGAAGCAGATGATAAAATGGAAAGTAAAGATACATGTGGTCTACAAACCTTATAACTGGTAGTTTACCTTCTCTTATGATCTCCATCGCTCTTATAGCATGATGTGTAGTATCCTTGCCAAACATGAGTAAATTGCCTGAAAACATTGTTACAACAGAAAATAGCAGCACTATTGATGCTAGAAGGGAGTACTGGTCATCTTCCACCGAGAAATATATTAGCAGTGGGTAGAGGATGAGTAACTCGTAAGGTAAAGCCTGCATGTATATGGACGAAATAAGCAGTAATAAAGCTGAAGTGATTATTATTGTCCTTCTGGTTCTAATATCACAGACTTTATCTTCATCTCTAGAAAAGCCTGCCAAGCATACTAATGTGATCAGAAGGACAACTCCCAGGGAACCTAGGTTGGTTTCCTGCAGTAAGAAACTCAGCAAGATGTAGCCAACTGAGGCTGCTATCGTCAGGGCGCAAAGGGCTTTAGGAGGGCTTATCTGAATCATCTTAAATACCTCTGAGCCTATCCTTCCACTTTTCGGTACGATCATCTGAAAGAGATCCCAATCCTTAATAACTAATCTTCCTCAGATTAATAGTCTCATTTTGGTTAGCTGGTAGTATTAGATTTCATAGCTATTGCAGGATAGAGATAGAGGAGGTGATTAAAGAAAACCTTGGAAAGGTTATTTGTAATTTTACAAGCTTCATGGATTCAACAGCTCGATTATTTCCCTTAGGGACTTGGCAATGTTATCTGCAGAAAATTTCTCAGCTCTCTTTTTACACGTGCTATCAAGATCTCTTAGTCTGAATGTTCTATCTACGGATCTCTTTAACCCTTCAGGAGTCATATGATCCAGGTAAGTAGCTAAAGGACAGTCATTTGCTGCCCACAGAATACCAGGCAATTTGTTTGATATGAAAGGCTTCTCCATGGCCATGAACTCAAGCACCTTTGTAGGGAGTTGATATCTCCATATAGGTTCATCAGGTAACCAAGATATTCCTGCTGAAGCAAGTTGGATCACGCAAGGAACGATAGATAGAGGGACACTCCCCAAGTAGAGGATTTTAGGGTTCATCTCTTGATACTTCTTCACTAAAGGCACCGCCGAACCTTTTCCTAAGAGAGCAAGAAGTATATCTTTCCCTCTAAAAGCTTTAGTGAAGCTTTTGAGTATGCTTTCTAGTCCTCTGCGTTCATCCAGTATACCATGATAGAGCAATACCTTGTTATTTGACTTGAGAAGACTAATTAAGCCATTTAAGTGCCTTTCTAGGAGATATTCGCAATCCTTTGATGGGCTAAGAAATTCTGGAGCTAGCATTGATGGTAATACAAATACCTTGTCCTTGCCTACGAGCTTTCCTATCTCCTTAGCCTCAAAAGGAGTTATGGCTGTAAATTTATCTATGAAAAATCTTCCTATGAGTAATGAGGTCTTATAGGCTAGATTTTTCGGATAGGGAGGATTGTTGTAGATGGGTCTACTTAGTATAAGGGAGATGCTTTTAAGGCTGCTGTTAACAATTTTAGCAGCTATGAAAGAAGGTATTAAAGGATAATCGAAGATTACCGTTCCAGATATTCTCTTCATAAGTCCAAGTGATTTATTCATTGCATAGGCAAAGTAGGGTATACTACTCTCCTTTAGATAGCTAGGAACCTCCAACCCTATTATCTTGAAGGATCCCTTCTTCCCCCTCATTTCTCTCTTAGATAGGATGTACAGTTCAATGTCCCAACTGCTTATCTCCGCTAATCTTTCAAACATCCTTATCACGGATGCGCCATGAGGTCTATCAAGCCACATGTCAGAACTTATTACAGTAATGCTCATCCCAGATTCTGGTGACCTTACATCAAGGTTTACCATGAGTGGCTCCTGCTTTACTCTAACAAGTAACTAAAAAGATATGTATAGCGGAACAGCTTAATATCCTCCAGTGATCAGCTGCTAAGTTAATCGAGATCATTCTTTGAATATATAACACCTTTTATTTTGATTAGTAAAGATGGAATGATGTATAGGTATCCTTTCATGTCTTATGGCTCGGTAGTCTCGACCGAGCATTATCTCTCATGGCAGCAGAGGTAATGAAGTTGATGCTGCTGTTGTGGCATCTCCCCCTTCTGTCCTTCTGCTCCATCTTAGCAGGTTGAGGGGGAGACTTCTTCGTCCTAGTAATGATGAAAGGAGAGATTATGTTCGTAGATTGTTCTGGACTATCTAAGCAAGCTAACTTGCGCTTGGCTGCGATCCCACTTGTTGCCTTCCTATCTGCCCATCAGGGCTTTAAGTTCACCATATAGATACTTCACAGGGTTTCCTTTAGCATAGTCTACCCTCAGATCGATAATTCTGTCGTAGAATGGAAGGTACTCCGTGTCTCCAACAATTATGAGAGCAGCGGATCTATCCTCTCTCGCATCACCTCCTGCCTCATGTCCTGCCTCTAAAGCATTTAAGAGCCTGTAGTAAAGAGATGTTTCAGTATGCTGGAACGCCTCTCTCATAGCTTCAACAACATCCTTGGTTGAAAGGAGATTCCCTATGCATATGCAGCTCTCTCCCTCAGTCACTCCGTGTCCCTTCGGAATTTTCGCTCCCTCATGCACGGCCATTCCTCCACTCCATGAGAGCACAGCGACCTGCCTCATATCAGGCTCGGGATCTTTATCAAGGGCCTCTTTTAACGCTTCAGGGGGAGATTTACCTCTTTCCATCGAGTCAAGTATTATGGGACCTAAGGATGGATTAGTGTAAGCTTGAGTTACGACACCGCCAACCCCTCTCCTAGCCCAAGGAACTCTGGAGCCTACAGCTATTGAGCCACTGGCTACAGCTATGCCCAGCATCCTCTCCTTCTTGTCCAAGGCGATTATGCTATATGTCATGATGATTACCTCACCCATCTTTGTTTGTAATAATACCTAGACTAGAAATGATTTTGATTACTAAAAACAGATTATGCAACTTTGCAATGCCAGCACGTAAGCATGAAGTTAATTTAATGAGGATGCTCTGTTCTAGCTCCCTCAAGATCTCAGGTGGCGAAAAGGATTAAAGTCAGATCGGATTCCTACCATGGACATGTGGATAGAGGATCTATTCATTAGGAAAGCCGAGTTATTCCTTAAAGTAGTGAAATCTAAGTGGGAGAAAGGAGAGCAGGAGGCTTCTCAAATAGCAGAGCTGATGGAGAGGCATAACATTGAGGCGGAGAATTTATTGGAGCTGGGATGCGGGAATGGAAGGGTAGCAATTCCTCTTGCAAAGATAGGATACAAGGTAACTTGTGTAGATGTTTCTCCTCTCTTGATAGAGGATGGTAGGAGACGTGCTGCAGAGGCAGGAGTTTTAGGTAGGATGCATTTCTCAGTCGGAGATGCTAGAGAAGTTTCCAAGTTGCTGAAGGAAAGTTATGACTTCATCTATATGACGTGGACTACTCTTCTGGGCTACTATGATGAGGAATCGGACTTGATTATGCTAAGAGAGGCTAGGGAGCTAGTGCCAGATGGGGGAATGCTAGCAATTCTCAACACCATTAGCAGGGATGCAATAGCGAGGAGGCAGGCAGAATGCGGATCGTCCATTATCTTGAAGGATTTAGGAGGTGGCATGGTACTTGCTGATCATCCAAGGTTCGATCCAGCGTCCTCAAGGCTAACCACCAAATGGGTGTTCTACAAGAAAGATGGAAGAGATCTAATCTATGTAGATGAAGCTATTCTCGATTTCAGGGTTTATGATCTTCGTGAGTTAGTAGGTTTGGGGAAGAGATCAGGTTGGAGGTTCGTGGCAGCCTACAATGACCTAGATTCGTTTCGGGATTATATACCGGGTAAGAGTCCATTGAACGTGCTATTCTCCCCCTCTGCATCTATCTAAAGCTAAAGCGTAGAATTCTCTGGAAGGAATATATCATTAGGGATTCGTGGATCTCCAAACATGTAGAAGATTATCTCTCCTTTGAAGATTCCCTTTGAAGATTCTCTGCGAAAGGGAGAAAGTACTACCTCAAAAATAGGGAAGTTTTATCCATGTTAAGTGGCAACGTTTCCGTTTATGATTCCAGAGATTTGCCTATGATTAAATCGACATTGCTCTCCTCTTACTCTAGCATAATGAATGTGATTCCTAATCTACACAGCAAAAATAGCAGATCAGCATACTAGCATACAATACTGTAACCAAAGCAAAGCATAAACGAAAGAGAAATCGAGTAGAAGGGGGATATTCAAGAACCTCTTGACTACTCTCAGAATCTATTCAAAGCTTCTCCTCCAAGAGCTTCCTCAGTAGCTTCCTTATTTTCGGAGGATTATCTACACTAAGTGGAATTCTATCTAAGCTCCTGATCAGAAAACCTCTCAGATCAATTCCTAGATTCTTTGTAGATTTGTTGAGATAATCCCAATCCAGTTGATTGTAGAGCCTGACTAGGAGGGCAGCAGCATCAGCTAGGTCCCTCTCTCTTCCAGCGCTGCACTTCAGGAGGAGAAGGTCTTCAGGCGAAATTACTTTAGCTGTTCTTCCTAAAACCAGTGCTTGCCTAGCCCTCTGGATGAGGTGCTCCACTCTAATGCCTGAGATCTCCTCAGTATAGATGTCTATGTCACCCTTGCTCCTTCGCTTAAATTCAAGTTTATCCAGTCTGGGATTATCAATCAGCACGTATTCCTTTGATTCTAGCTCTCTTCTGAGCATCCACAGGTCAGCTTTGTATATTGCGACATCCACATCGTGGGTGTACCTGTAGGGGACATATGATTGAACTGCCAATGCCCCTAAAAGGGCATATCTGATCCTGCCTTCTGCAGCATTCAGGAAATCAATCAGTGATGATATCTGTCATCTCCTCCGCCACTTCTGGAACTTTCTCACCTAGAGCAGCGAGATCAAGGATTCCCCTACCGAGCCATGTGAGTAGCTCAAGCTTAAGCCTCTCAGTAGTCACCACGGGTAATCCTTTAATCATCTCGCTCCTAGGAAGCTCTTTAACAGGGATCAGAACCAAGTTCGCTATCTCAGACCTTTTTCCTCCAGAGCATCTAACTATCCTCCCTAGCTCATCTTCCAGCACGTAAGCGAAGGTCGCTGACGGAGTCTGAAAATTCGTCATCAGATAGGCAGCAGTTTCGTATGTCAGCACGAAGCTTTCAGTACAACTTTCTAGCACCTTAAAAGCATTCTCCCACCCATCACCAACTGACAGCCTCACGGCCTTGAAGTAGAGGGACTCCACGTAGAAGGCTCCAATTACCTTGAAGGCCTCCATTCTCAGAAGGATCCTTCCCCTTTCGGAGAGCTTGTACTTACCATTCTCGCTTGACATCCATCCCCTCTCCTCCAGCTCCCTGACCTTCCTGTAGAGGGTAGTCTTCGGGATGGAGGATTCCTTCTCCACCATTGCTATTGTGCTAGGTCCTTTAGCGAACAGCCAGAGGGTGAAGAGTCCTTCCTCATCTATCATATGTGGTAATATATAAGGTGGAATATAAAGTTTTAATTTCCATTTTTGAAATTACATAACAATATCCAGTAGACAGAATATATTAGTTCCCACTAAAGTGGGACTACCTCAAGTATTATGTCTATTTAAGCAATTGAGTGTAAGATTCAATAATACCAATGGCACACTAGCACTATAGATATGTAAAATTAAGGCAATAGTGCAGCTTAGAGAAGCTAACGATTGACTCATAGTCACAGTTAGAAGTCTCACTATTCAAGTAGAGAGGACTTTCTAAAGCTGCTAAATTTAGTTCAGAAGAGATAACTAAAGCCTTTGCTACTTATTGGCTTACGGATGCATGAAACTAATTGAAGGCTCTTAGAAGATAACTCTTCCAGTCAAATGATGGAGAGGACAAGATCAAACTATATATCCTAAGAAGCTCGCTTATGCTAGAGCGTTCCTATAGTGCTGCAATGAAAGTTTGAGAAATCAAGAATTGCTCTATAAGAAATGGTGCTTCATGTAATAACGTATTAGGTCACGTATGTAGCAATAAGGTTGGTAAGAATTCAAATAGCTTTATGAAATATGAAAAGAAAAAATTAACTATACTAAATATTATTAGATGAGATGAGACTTTGCCTGACGTAGTAGCTCATTATGCCATCAGCTATATAATTTCTAGTAGGTATGAGGAGCCTAAGAAAGCGCTTATCATTGCTCTAGCAGGCCTTGTTCCTGATGTATATGCTCTCTTTCTGAGCTATAGGTGGATCACTCACAGTCTCCTAGTAACGATCCCCGTGTTCATTGGTATTTACATTATCTTGGTTCCTCTGGGTGGGAATAGGCTAATTCCTTTGCTAGCTGGTCTCTATGAGCTCCATTTATTCTTAGACTTATTTACTAGCCCGACCCCACTTCTCTGGCCCCTAAGTAACATGTCTTACTTCATCAAGCTGGGCTTCAATGTTAAGATAATGAAGGAGAGCATAAGACCTCTCTTTTATTTCTCCTTCCAGGCGATTCCGATAAACTTCTCATATCATGAGTTCATAGAAGGTCCTTTATTGAGTGAAGAAGGCATACTTTTCCTCATAGCAGCTCTCGCAACATCTTTAAGGGATATTAGGATTAGGAAGAGGAGAAGTCCATTTGTGTAGGGGGAATAAGTGAGTTCGTTAATGAATATCGAAGGAAGGTAGCATGAATTATGCAGTAGCTCTTTACATTATTATGAGAGTGACTTAATCAATCAAGTCAGATTTCTAGCGGCTTTAATTCTATCAGCTCTTCTCCACACTTTCTCTCTTTTGCCTAGGAGTACTTCCTTAACTAAGCAATAAAACCACAGATGTAAATCTAGCAGCTTTGCAAGAGGCATCAAAAAAGCGGATTTTATCAGATCCTTTCTCTTCCTCTTAAATACTGCATAGAGGGAGATGGTTAGCCAAGGAATCATTTCTGTGCCAATCAGGACAAGAAATGGAGCGAAGTCCCAAAACAGGATACCGTATACCAGAACTAAATCCAATATTACCAAGTAGAGAGCTGATTCTATAGAGAAGATAGCTATCAAGATCTTTGCGCGTCTCGGGAGCCTAAGTAGATGCTTCTTCATATTCTGGAAAAATCCTGAGAACCATCTAACAGTCTGGTTTATGTAAGACCTAAAATTTGGCGGGTCGCTGGTCCAAGCAATGGCTCTGTTCTCATATATAATCTCATACCCTTCTTCTAAAATGGGGAGGGTTAGATCCATATCATCAGTAACGGTATCTGCCACTGGATTGAAAAGCTCCCTTCTCACAGCACCAACAGACCCTGGAATAACTAAAACTACATCTAAAACTGCCTCTCCTTTCTTATGGACTCCCTGTCCTAGGATATACTGGAGTTCCCTTATCCCTGTAATCGCGTTGTATTTCCTCGATTTGACATAGCCACAGACCCCACCAACTTCCGGGTCTAAGAAGTGATGGATCATATATTCGAAAGCATTGGGCTCAAGCTCAGAATCCGCATCCGTGAAAAACACTACTTCTCCTTCTATGTAAGGTATGGCCTTCCTAAGCGCGAGGGCTTTATTCCCAGTATTTTTCTTAATATCCACTACAACTATCTTCTCGGGAAAGATCTCCTCATATAAACGCATTATCTGAAGAGTTGAGTCAGTTGAGCCATCGTTGATTAATATAACACGCTGGGGCATTACGGTCTGAAGGAGCATGCTATCAATACATTTAGCTATGCTCTTTTCTTCATTATAGGCTGGTATAAGTACGGAAAAAGGTGGGAGGATATCCTCTTCATCCATTTCTAGGATACACCCATCTTATAGAAACCATAGCCGAAACTCAAAGCACCCGCCAAGGTGAGGAGGACAAAAGTCTCAGTATAGTTTAGTGGAGACAGTGTGATTCGCTCAAGTAGTACAGGAAGTGAGAGGAAGAGAAGCAGTAATCCAAGAGAGATAAATGCTGCTGCCCTGAGATACTTCCTTTGCTTTTCTTTTCTAAGCCTTTTGGCATCTTCCATTAACTCAGATACAATATCTCTCCCCTTGGCTCTGTCCTTAAGTATCTTCTCAAATTCTTCCAATGCCTTGTTTTCTTCTGAACTATTCTTCGACATCTATGCCATCATGTAAATTATTCATCCAACCTTTTTAAGTGTGATGCCATTCCTGGAATCAGCGAATCAATGCTGCTAGTCGCGCACCTAATTCAGAGAACCTCTTAGAATTAATAATACCACCCCTTAATGAATCAACGAGGATCATGAAGGGATGGAAAGGCTTAAGGTCAAATTCTTCAGCAACCTCTCTAGCTATGGACTGGCGAAGGAATAATTTGTCATGCGGCCTGGATAAAGCTAGAGTTATAGTTTGAGCCTCCTCTTTGTTGAGGCCTATTGACAGTAACCGTTTTTCCGTTGAAATAGTTTCCTCTGGTCGATGAACCAAGGAGATTAATCCTTTGTCTAGGTAAAGAGAGGATATATCTGCTTCTGCTAAGATGCTAGCACCTACTTTCTCTTCCATGACTATATCGCGGTAGGTTTTAAACATCAACAGAGGCGCTCCGACTTTCAGCATAATTCTCAGGACAGAAGGTTCTACTATTACCTTAGATGCGCCTGATTTGAAAGCTGAAGCTACAGCAGATACTGCACCTAGCAAAATAGTGCTTGATAAGCCGCCAGGCAGAAAGCTACTCATCCTCTATCACATTCTATTAATATTACCCGACAATATTCTCTATTTAATTTTATTTATGAATATAATGTTGTCTGGCATTCCTATGAAAAAGGAAGCTGTCGAAGGAAGTAACTTCTACGAAGTATGAGGCCTACCATAGGGGATGTAGAACTCTTCCTAATAGTGTTGGGAAGATGTGATAGTCTACGATCCTAACATCATTACCGGAATTAGCTAATTTAGATAAAAATTGAACAAATATATGTTGCAGGCATGGAAGTTTTCCATTTTAATTAAGTAAGGTCATAACAAGCGGACCGCTATCATCACGAATCCCAGTATTACAAATAATGCTCCAATTATCTTGGTTAACAAATTCTCGTTAACGGCATTAGCAAATTTTGCGCTTATATAACCAGCACAGGCTGCACTAAAGCCAAGAATCAATCCAGCAATGGGCTTTATGCTCCTTTGGAGTGCATAACCCAGTGCGCCTGAACTAGCTGTTATTGCCATTATGAGAGTGGAGGTACCAACTGCCAGATGGATTGGAAAGTTCAGAACAAATATTAATATTAAGAGAACCATCATGCCACCTCCAGCTCCAAAGATTCCCGTTGTTATTCCAACAGCCAGCCCCAAGATCAGGGCCACTAATATCCTCTGATTTTCTGTCTTGAACCTCATTATCTCACGGAACTTCTTGGCTAGGGCTTCCCTATCAAGCCCTCTCTTCCACATAGCTATACCCATTAAGATGAGAAATATCCCGAAGGAACCACCAAGACTTACTTCTGGTGTCTTTGCCGAGAATATGACACCAAGTTGAGCTCCCGAAATGGATCCTAAGGCTATCCATATACCAGATCTCAGATCAACGTTTCCGTTCCTGTAGTAGGTATAAGAGATGGCTAGAGATGCTATCACATCTACCATCAAGCTCACTCCTATGGATTCATGGACAGAGAAGTTGAGTAGGAGGTTTACGAGGGGAACTACAACCATAACAGCTGATGCGCCAGTCAGCCCTGTTACTATGCCTGCAAAGGTTCCTATCAACACCATCGTAATAAGCCTGTTGATCATGCCTCCAC
>WALU01000005.1 GCA_015522685.1 Thermoproteota archaeon
AAATATATCTTCTGTTGCATAATCCGAGAAAGCTCCCTTGTTATCCCGCACTCTCACTTTAACTGCGTATGTTCCTTCTTTGGAATATATGTGAGTGATTCTTGTTAGGTTTGATCCACTTATCTCTTTTCCATCACCAAAGTCCCAATAGTAAGCTACTACTTGACCATCTGGATCTACCCCTTCAGCAACAAAAGTCACCTTCTTTCCAAGTTCCACGGGATTAGGTGATATTTCTTTCAATTCAACGATGGGATTATAATTAGATTTCTTAATACCTACTGTAATTACCTTGCTTGTACTTTTGTAGCAAACGTCTTGAACAGTTAAATTAACTAGATAAGTCCCATATTCACTATAGGTATGCTTAACTACTATCTTAAATAGAGAATCTCCTACCCTAGACCACGTTCCTCCTTTCTTCAGAGTGGTACCGTCGCCTAGGTTCCACACCCAATCTTGTACTTTGTTTCCTGATAAAGAGTTAGTATCTAACTTAACAGTCCCAATTAATTCCACAGTTTTTCCATATATTTTAGAGATAGACATCTCAATGATTTCCGGAAATTTATCAACGGAACAGTCTACAGCCGGGCATCCTGTATCAGCCGAAACATTTAACGTCAGCAGCATAAGCGCCAGAACAGCTAATGCAACGATTATTTTTGTTGCTCTCATCAGATGATTTGCCAAGTAGCCCTAAATAAAGGTTAGTACACTTCCCCTTATATCATTCTAATGAAACTGTTTCAGTAATAATATCTCATTACTTAGCTATTATTTACAATGATCTAATCTCTTCATCTATAATATAATAAATATTTATTAAACTTTATTGGAGAATATGGCTAGTCAGCCATTGCCTACAAATAAGAGTAGTCAAGGATTAGATAAGGAAGAGAACTATATCCTATTTTCAAGGGGGGTGTATCTCGTCTCCATTGGGCCTATATATAGAGCTCTTGGTCTTATTAGAATATTCTGTTCCCAATATTCGAGCACATGGCCTATCCATCCCGAGATTCTAGAGATAGCAAATATCGGAGTGAATATTTCCGTGGGAATTCCGAGCATATAGTATACTTGGCCTGAGTAGAAGTCCATATTGGGGAATATGCCTTTCCTCCCAAGTAACTCTATCATGATCTCTTCTACTTCTAAAGCTGTGTTAAGCAGAGTCTCTTGACCAGTCTCCTTAGCTAACATTCCTATATATTTCTTAAGAATTCTGACCCTAGGATCGTAAGATTTATACACCCTGTGACCAAATCCCATTATTCTCTCCTTTCTCTCAATCTTAGCCTTCACATACTCCCTAGCATTCTCTGGTGAACCTATTTCCATCAACATCTTCAAAGCCTGCTCACTAGCTCCGCCATGAAGAGGACCCTTAAGAGCAGAGATGCCAGATATTACAGCAGAATATAAGTCAGAGAGAGTTGAGGCAGTGACTAGGCATGCAAAAGTGGATGCACTAAAACCATGGTCTGCATGCAGTATCAACGTTATATCCATTAGCTTGGCTTCTATACTGTTAGGTTCCCTACCCCATATCATATATAGAAGATTAGCTGCATGACTCAGATCCTTCCTTGGATGTACTATGTCTTTATTTTCCTTCATTCTGTAATAGTATGCCATTATAGCAGGCATTTTTGAGAATATACGCATTGCTATTCTTAGATTCTCAGCTCTTCTCTCATGAATGTGCTGGCCCCATATGGAAGGAAGGTCCGAATCAAATGGACCTAGAGCTGCGACCCCCGTCTTTAGTATATCCATAGGATGAGCATTTTTAGGAAGCTTGTTTACTATATCAACTACTTCCTCAGGTATTTCTCGCTCAGTAACTAAGTTTTCTTTAAATTCGCTAAGTTCCTTCTTATTAGGTAGCTTTCCGAACCATAGAAGGTAGGTAACTTCTTCAAAGGTAGAATGCTCAGCTAAATCTTCTATCGAATAACCTCTGTAGAGAATTTTTCTCCTTTCATCATCAATGTAGCTAAGAGATGTCTTAGCCACATAAATACCCTTAAGACCAGTGTAAACAGGAGAAGCCTCCGGCCCCAAGCAAGATCGCCTTATAAGGTGAAGGAAAAAGAGGAAAAAGACTATTAAACTTAGCTCTTCTCTTGATCCTGTGAGAGAAGTTCTTCTATTTTATCTACCACATCCTTGAAGGCGTGAGATACAGGATTACCTGGGTCTGCTATAACTATAGGTATTCCCTTATCAGTAAACTCTACTACTTTAGGATCTATTGGTATCGTGCCTAGGAGGGGAACTCCTTCCTCCTGAGACAGCTTTCTCCCGCCACCTGTTCCAAATATCTTTACTTTCTCGCCGCCTGGACATATGAAATAACTCATATTTTCTACTATGCCAAGTGGTTTATATTTGAGCTTTTGCACCATATGAATAGCTCTTCTCACATCCATTAGAGATATCTCCTGAGGAGTTGTTACTAGAATAACTCCATGTAAAGGAATTAATTGCATAACACTTAGAGGCTCATCTCCGGTTCCTGGAGGAAGATCGACAACTAAGTAATCTAAATCTCCCCACTGGACATTTCTTACGAATTCATCGATGGCTTTAGCTTTTAGAGGCCCTCTCCAGATAACAGGATCTCCTTCCCTAAGCATTAGGCCTATGGACATAACCTTCATCTTAAGCGGCCCTTCTGCTGGAATTATTCCCTCATCTGTAGCGTAAATGGGTACTTTTAATAATCCAAGAGCTTTTGGGACATTTGGGCCAGTTATATCTGTATCTAAGACCCCAACAGAATAACCTTTTTTAGCCAACTCAGATGCTATATTTACAGAAACAGTTGTTTTACCGACTCCACCCTTTCCGCTCATTATGGCTATCCTTCTCTTTATCTTCTTGACATTCTCAGGAGGTTGGGGGATACCTGGAGATTTAGATGGTTGAAAATTAGCCTTTATATTGCTCATGATTGCACCAAACTAAATGCCTTACATTGAGTAAAAAAGTTTATCTCAAGTAGATCCTAGCGGGAACATATGGAAGTAGGTAATTGCCCCTTCTCCGTATGCCAAATGATATTAACTGACCATTTTTTAACGGGTGATCAAGTATCTTCTTCCATGAGCCTTCGTAAATCCATAAACCTCCAAGTACGCCTTTGTCACTGATCCAGTATTCTGTCCCTACTTTCGCTATCTCAGCCCATCCTATAGGCGGGCCTGGCGGTAAAGCCCTATGAGATCCTATCTCTTGCAGACTAACATCAGCTTTGCCTGTCCCTCCCTGTCTCTTTACCCTTCCAAATGTTAGCTTATCAGAAAGCGATATTATCTTTCCTTGGACAATTATTCTAGGCTTGCTTCTAGCTGGTATTTTTGCCCCCATGAGGGCTATGGCCATTTCTTTAGCACTACCAAATCTCTCCCAAGGGTTAGAGCTTAATGCCTTCTCCAAAACATATCTTAAATGGCCTGAGATTCTCTTTGGTATATCTTGTGGCCCAATACTACTCTCAGGATCTATTCCTGAGATCAGGAATAGTAAGAGAACTCCTATGGAGTATATATCGGCTTCAGGTGATACCTCTCCCTTCATAAACTCTAGAGCACTCCATCCCGGAGTTCCTGCCATTGATCTCCCTCCAATAGCTCTAGCTATGCCTAAGTCTATGAGGACTGGATGAAGGGGCTTAGGAAGTATTATATTATCTGGTTTTATATCCCCATGGACAATACCGAATGAGTGGATCTTCTCCAATGCCGATAGAATTCCAAGAGCTATTCTTATAGCGTCATTCTGGGTAGCTCTTCTACTAGAGAAGGCTTTATCTAATGTATAACCAGGGATATATTCCTCAACTAAAGCGGATAGGTAGGGAATCCATTCTATGAATGCAACTATGTTATCATGGGGGAAGGGTTTTGATAATTCCTCTAATGTAATGGCTTCCTCCTTTATCAGCCGTCTTGCCAGTTCATCTTCTTTTGGCAGCTTTATAATTACTAGCTTATCCTTACTCATAGCTAACAATACTTCTGCGAAACCACCTGACCCTAATTTCCTTATGATCTTATAGATTGAATTTTTGCCCTTAATGCTCCTCATATACTAGGGACACCCAAGTCTTCCTCTTCGCCTGAAACGAATCTTAGTCTTACGACCTCTGCTATATCTATTATAGTCCCATTTGCTAGCTTAATAGATTCATTCCTTACCAGCTTTCTTCCATTAACCCATGTACCATTTAAGCTGCCTAGGTCCCTTATAAAATAGCCTTGAGATGTCCCTTTTATCTCAAAGTGCCTCCTCGATATGTAATCTAGGTCCTCGTCAGAGATATACCCAGCGAAGTCCCTCCTACCAAAAGTCCTAATTCCTATTCTTAAAGTAATAGAGAGCCCGTTAGGACCTATGAGTTGGGCACCTCTCTTCTTTTTAGGTAACGGTATCTCCTCCCATTTGCTTACTTCCCTCGGATGTATAAGCTTTCTTTGAGAAGGAGCTTCGGCCTCTCTTGGAAGTTTTTCTTCGAATATAGGGCTGCTCTTAACTTTCTCAGGCTCTACTTCTATTTCAGCTCTCGATAGAGAATTAGTAATAGTTATGAGTATTATGATCGCTAGTAATGTTATCGCTGCAGATATAGAAATAGATGCATAGATAGTTAATGGTCCTATGAGGAGTAGGGTAGATCCTATCTTAAGATTTATAGAGTTCAGAAGTGATCCCATCTTATAAAAGCCATACACTATTGATAGAAAAGTAGATAGAGATGTAAGTATTGCTATTAGTAGTAGAACTGACCAATCAGGCAAGCTGCTTATGACAGATAGTGGGTCCTTCATTATCTTGGGTAGGAAAGAGTATGTTATTGTGATAAAACCGACGAAGAAGATAATTGATGTTGCTACTCCATATTTTATAATTCTTTGAATTAAGCAGAAGGATTCATCTAATCCTTGGCACACCACTCCCCATCCTTTATAGATTAAGAAGATGGAGGCTAGGGCTATTAGGAGAGATAGGATACCAGCAGCCTCGATAGAGTACGCTGATATGGATACTTGACCGATACCTCCTTCCACGGGTATACTAGGTTCTTCTATACTGATAGCAACCAGAGGAATTAGGATGGATACTAGCATTAGGATTAAGGAATTTCTGAGGAGCTTGATTCCTAGGGGAAGGTCTTTCATATAGGATCAGGAGGTATATGGAATCGTTAAGTAAAAAATGTACTCACCTGAGCTGGTGGAAAAATTGAAGGTAGACATAGCTCTGATACATGCTCCAAGTGTATATGATTTCAGAGATAGATATTCATATGCCTCCATTATAAGCGAAGTAGTTCCTTCTCTCTTCGTCTTTGATATGATCCCTTATGGGTTCCTCACTTTAGCTACATACCTAGAGAGGAGTGGCTATAAGGTTGGGATATATAACCTTGCATCTAAGATGCTTAGAGATAGAAATTTTAATGTGGGGAGGTTCATAGAAGGTTTAGATGCAGATATATATGGGATAGATCTTCACTGGCTTGTTCATGCGCATGGCTCCATAGAGGTAGCTAGAATAATCAGGAAATATCATCCAGATAGTAAGATCGTGTTAGGTGGGCTTTCTTCGACATTCTTTCGCCATGAGATAATCAAGAAGTATGACTTCATAAATGCCATACTGTTGGGAGACAGTACTGAGCTTCCCTTTCTAAGGTTTGCGAGGGAAGGACCTGAGAATACACCCAATATCATCTGGAGAAATAAGGAGGGGAAGATAAGAGAAAATCCGATAATATGGGTACCAGAATCCCTCGATGATTTTCAGATAGATCATAAGTTTCTAGTGAAGAATCTCATGAGGTGCCGCGACATATCGCTTGGAGCTCCCTTTTGCTCTTTCATAGAGGCTCCGATATCTGCTGTTCTAACTGTAAAAGGATGCTCTTTTAATTGCATTACATGTGGAGGATCAAAAACAGCATATAGAGAGTTCTTCGCTAGATCTAATTTGGCCCTGAAATCTCCTAAGGCAATAGCTGATGAAGCTCAAGGAATAGCAGATATGTCATCCATGCCCATATTCTTCATTGGAGATTTGAGGTATGGTAATAGAGTAAAAGAAGTTTCTCAACTACTAAAAAAGCTGAATCTGGATAATGAGTTAATATTCGAGTTCTTCTCTCCTCCATCGAGGGAAACTCTTAAGCTGTTGAGGGAGACTTCACATAGAGTCTACCTGCAAATCTCACCTGAGAGTCCTGTTGATGAAGTCAGAATGAATTTTGGAAGGCCTTATAATAACAAATCCCTAGAAAGGATGATAAGGCATGTTGATGAACTGGAATTTGATAGATTAGATCTCTACTTCATGATAGGTCTTCCAAAGCAAACACCAGACCATTCCCATCTGGTGGCGAAATACTTCTCTAGAGTTAGAGAGATATCAAAAAGAGTAAATGCTTTTGTATCCCCTTTAGCACCTTTTATCGACCCGGGGAGCAAGGCTTTCATGCATCCAGAGGTTTTTGGCTATGAGATACTGTTCAGGGATTTTGAAAAGTATAGAGAGGCGCTTACATCGTACCATTGGAAATATTCCCTGAACTATAGAACTTCCTGGATGAGCAGGCAGGATATCGTCGATTCTTCACTAACGGCATATGAGGAATTAAATAAGGTTAAGTTAAGCGAGAGAATGATACCTGAAGAAGCTTATGAATTAGCTAAGGAGAGGGTCTTGCTGGATAAGAAGGTGCTAGAAGCTGTAGAGAAAGGTGAGTCTGTGCAGGAACTTAGGGATAAAATGGAAAATTTAGCTATTATTATGGATTCAGAAGTTAAGAAATCATTTTCTCTCTACCCAACAAGAGACTTAGTTCACTGCTTGAGGAATCCTTTAGTCAAGAGAATCGCAAGTATACTGATACACTAATCCTCCGGAATAAAAGCATCTACTAGTTCATCTGGTATAGAACAACATGCAAATACTTTATTCAGTTTCAAGGAATAATGAGGATTGGCTATTCTATCAACAGCTCCTAAGACAAGCGAATCCATCTTTTTTTTCAGCCATGGAGGCCTCATGCACCCCAAGCTAACTTTAGACACCTTAGATAGAATATCAACAGCATTCCTAACCTCTTTAGGAGTAGGTGGCTTCTCATTACTTAGAGGAGTGCCGGTTGTTGGTATAAATGCAAGTATTACTGTCCTATCGATACCAAGCTCTCTAATAGTGTAGGAAGCCTCCTTAATCCAGTCAGCAGTTGAGCCTGGGAGCCCTACGACCATATGAGGAACCACATTCACTGATTCATTTAAAAGTAGTTCCATCCCCCTCACAAAAATCTCTGGGTCTACATCCAATCCTTTAGATCTGGATATAGCTTCCTTATCTAGTATTAATTCATAATCAGCTATATCTACTCCAGCTTCTGATAGCATTAAAGCCTCTTCTTTTCTTACCACCCCCGTATGAACGCTAATTAGATATCCTATCTCCTTTAGTTCCTTTAATGCCCCTAAGAACGGTTTTATGGGTAGCTTTCCACTCTTTGTAAGTCCGCCGCTCACGAGCATGCCTCTAGCCCCACTTCTCCAGTAATGCCTTCCCAATCGAACGAGCCCCTCTGGGGTCGTGGCTGGAATCATACCATTTAGCCACCTCCCTTGGCACATAGGGCAGTTTAGAGGACAAAAATGACCGGTAAGGCTTACTTCAATGAATTTCTTCCTAGGAAAGAAGCCTAATGTATTCAAGTGATCTTCTCACCTCCTTGCGAGTGATCTCCCACATGTCCTCCAAGAGCTTCTTGCTTGGAAAATTATATATGGGGCCTTTAGGTCTCTCATTATAGAAAGGTCGATTACAGAAAGGACAACCACTTGTCAAGAATGCCTCTTTATAGTCATCTGGGTCCGTTCTAATTATCTTTTTTAGGGGGATTCCTTCGCTCAGGAAGTAGCGGACAATTTGAAGGAACCTATAATATTCAAGTGGAGGGGGGCTTCTTCTCTCCATAGGAGTCCCTTTCACTGGGGTGAAGGAGAATAGGGCTATACTCGCTTCAAGTTCTTGTATTTTGATCATCAGCTTGATGGCATCTCTTGGATCTTCATCCATACCAGCTATTAAGTGAACATAGACATGGTTTTTACCAAAAACCTTTAGAGCATTTCTTATATAAGTCATATAAGAGAGCCAAGAACTTGGCTTTCTCACCTGTTTAAAGATCCTAGGAGACATTGCATCTAAGCCTACTCCGATCATTTCTGAGTATTTTGAGAGTTCTTTTAATACATCTAAGCTAACAGGATTTATAGAAATAGAAACAGGTACATCAAATAGAGATGAGATTTCTTTTACCTCTCTCCAAAAATACTTCTTTAAAGTTGATTGTATACATATCCTCTTGAACCGCCATTGTCCTCTGATAGCATCTTCTAGGTTTATAATAGGCCATTTAAGATGAGAGAGCATTCCTTCATTGGTCCACTGAGGACAAAACGCGCATCTCCCTAAACATCCTCCTTGAGTCAATAAGTAAGCTGTAGTGGGCTCTACACTAAGCTTTAACCTTGAAGCTCCTAGCTTAGCTAGAGTTCCTATAGAGGCTCTAATGCTTATAGGCATGGGCTTGGTGGCTAACATTATGATAAGGGTATATTAAAATCTTTTAATATTTTAAGGGATACTGAAGCCAGTGATTTGATGAAGAGTGGCTGGACAGGTAAGATCCTCAGGATAGATCTCTCTCGAAGAAAGAGTGTTGTTCAAGATTTGGATCCTAAAGTGGCTGTGGAATTCTTGGGGGGGAGAGGGCTTGCAATAAAGACCCTTTGGGATGAGCTGCCGCCCGGCACAGATCCTTTATCTCCAGATAATCCCCTGATATTTGCTACAGGTCCATTGACAGGAATAACAATGCCAAGTAGCGGTAAAATGGTTATCGCAGCGAAATCTCCCTTAACCGGTGGCTATGGAGATGGGAATATAGGAACGAAGGCATCTATACAGCTCAAGAAAGCAGGCTATGATGCAATAATTGTGACTGGCAAGGCCGACGATCACTCAATGATAGCAATAAATGATGGTAATATTGAGATAGAACCTGCTAAAGATTTATGGGGCTTAGATACATATAAGGCCCAAGACGAGCTTGAAGCTCGGTATGGAAAGAATTCAGGTATCCTTGTGATAGGACCTGCTGGTGAGAACCTAGTTAAGATATCTGTAGTTACATCTGAGAAGGGGAGAGCAGGTGGAAGGCCCGGAATAGGCGCTGTAATGGGTTCAAAGAATCTTAAAGCCTTGGTGATAACGGGATCCAAGGAAATACCTCTCGATAATCCTAGGGAGGTAATTAGATTAGGAGCTGAGGCATTCAAAGATGTGAAATCCAAAGAAAGTTATGATTTTTGGATTAGGCAAGGAACAATGGCTACAGTCGAATGGGCCAACGAAAATAGCGCTCTGCCCACTCATAACTTCAATGAAGGAGTATTTGATGGATTTGAAAAGATAGGCGGGAACTCCATGGAGAGGATATATAAAGTCTCTCAGAAAGGATGTCCGAACTGCAATATGCCATGTGGTAATATAACAGAGATAAGGGAGGGGCCATATCAAGGAAGAAGAACGGAAGTAGATTATGAGAATGTAGCTATGAATGGATCGAACTTAGGTATAGATGATATGAACTGGGTTATGACACTTAACCTTTACGCTGATGAGATGGGATTAGATTCTATCAGCATGGGATCTACTCTAGCCTTCGCTACAGAGGCCGTTGAGAGAGGTCTTATAAGCAAGGAGGAGATTGGTGTCAATTTAGAATGGGGTAATGGTCCCGCAATGCTGGAGATGGCTAAGAAAATTGCAAGCAGAGATGGATTTGGTAATGTACTTTCTGAGGGCGTTGCTTATGCAGCAACTAGGTTAGGTAGAGAAGCTAACAAGTTTGCTATACATGTGAAGGGATTAGAAACCAGTGCCTATGACTGTCATGCTTACATAGGAATGGCATTAGCTTATGGAACCAGTCCTATAGGGGCTCATCATAAAGATGCATGGTTCATCTCTATAGAAGTAAGAGAAGGAAGGAGTATAGCCAGTAAGGAGAGAGTAGAAAAGCTGGTCTGGATGCAAAATGTAAGAGGTGGCTTCTTTGAGAGTGCTGTGGCTTGCAGACTTCCATGGATAGAATTAGGATTAGATTTAGAGTGGTATCCGAAGTTCCTCAAAGCAGCTACAGGATTAGATTATACATGGGATGACTTGTATACAATATCAAATAGGATATACTCGCTTATAAGAGCCTTCTGGATAAGAGAGAAGGGAGGGTGGAGCAGAAGCATGGATTACCCACCAATCAGGTGGTTTAAGGATCCTCTTACCAAGGGACCGCTAGCAGGGACGAGGCTAGACAGAGAATCTTATGATAAGATGCTAGATTGGTACTATGAGATAAGAGGATGGCATGGAAATGGTATACCTAAAAAAGGCACCTTAAAGAACCTCGGCTTAGAATTCGTGATACCTCAGCTGAGGAAAGTAGTAAATCTAGAATAAATTATATGTAAATAAGGCTCCTAGATAAGCCAAGATGTATCTTAGAGATGGATTAGAATACAGAAATAGGGCTAAGAATGAGCTTGCAATAATGCCTGAGGTTGGTGGTGGATAAAGAAGTTATAAGCTTTGGATATAGAGGAGTAGATGACCCCTGCTATAATAG
The DNA here is from genome assembly GCA_015522685.1 of Thermoproteota archaeon. Taxonomy (GTDB): domain Archaea; phylum Korarchaeota; class Korarchaeia; order Korarchaeales; family Korarchaeaceae; genus Korarchaeum. The sequence goes on from WALU01000005.1 coordinate 10,730, forward strand.
GAGGCCATTCCTCCCTTCTTATTTCTCCTATTTCTATCTTACTATTTCTCAATTGTTTAACCATTGTTCTTACCTTTCCTACTTCTCTAAACCAATGAGCATCGCTTCCCCCAATCCCTGGTATTCCAGATTTCTCAGAAAATATTTTGGCTTTTCTATTATTCCAAGAGGGAGTTCTACCATTTTCTACTTCTATGAAATCTACCTTATGGATGATCTTTTTAGTGTATTCACCAAGCGCCCCCCTTCTCTTCCTATCGAACGGATGAGGTATTGTTGTTATACCTCCTTGCTCTTTAATGAGATCTATAGTCTCCTCAGGACTGAGGCCTTTCTTTATCTTCTCCGTTAAAAAAAGTCCTATTATGTCCCCTCTACTAGTTTTTACTTCTTCTCCCACTATCACCGTTATATCAATGTCTGAAAGTTTAGCCTCTTTTATCATCTCTAGTGCCCCCTCTATCTCATTGTGATCAGTAATCGCTATTACCTTAAGTCCTTTCTTAGATGAAGCCTTTAGAATATCTTTAGGGCGGCTCATGGAATCTCTAGACCAATAAGTATGTATATGAAAGTCTGCCCACATATCCTTCATCTCTTTACTCTTTATATAGAATATTCCATTCCCTCACTGCCCTTCTTCTGCTCAGTAGGAGCTGGAAGTGAAGGCAAAGGTGGAGGGACCCCGACAGATCGACAAAGCAAGACTGCTTCCGAAAAACCTGCTGTATAAACGCTCTGAATAACTGGTTGAGGTATCTTACCTGACTTAAGGTCCTTAATCAACCTCTCTATTTCATCTTTCTTACCACTCACGAGGATTCTTCCTTCCACTGTTATCCTAGCAATAGAAGGTTGGTACCCTATATCCAAGAGAAACATTCCCTTAGCCTTTTCGCCAGATCCTTCTATCTTACCCACATTAATATTCATTGATATCTGTAAATTCCCTGGCAGAGGATCTTCAGGCTCAACAAACCTCTCAGCCTGAACACTCGTTACCCTAACTGCTATATTCATGCTTATCTATCTCACCTCTTACATGAGCCTTTTAATCCTGTCCCTTAGGTGAAAGTTTTTCGCTATTATGCACCATCCTATGCGGCGATGACATGAAGGCCAGGAAGAGAGATATTGAAGATGAGGAAGAATTCATTCCAGTTAAGATAGTAACAGCCGCTATAAAGGCCATGCCACCTGTAACATTAGCTGATGAATTAGCTAAGGCTGATCAGGAGCACCCCAAGTATGAGGACGCGGTAGATAGTTCAGAGATGAGAACCTTCGTGCTAGGGTATTCTAAAGAGAGAGGCCTCAGAGCATATGAAAACTGGTTGAGATTTAATTCCAAGATCAAGGAGACCTCCTTTTAATTTTTGAGGGGAGTTCCATGCTGACAATAGAGGATCTCGTGAACTTAGCTTTAAGAATAAAGGAGAGAGCTCGCACTTACATTGGAGCGGATAAGGAGTTTTCCTACATAAGCGCAGGCGGCGATACCGCTAGAGCTATAGATGAGGCTGCTCAAGAGGAGTTATCTAAATGGCTAACTGAAAGGAGAGGCTATCCAGATATATTAAGCGAAGAAAGCGGCCTTATAAGGGGGAAGGAGCAAGGCGTCTTGCTAATAGATCCAATAGATGGAAGTTCGAACGCTGATAGAGGGATCCCCTTTGCTTGCGTGTCAATAGCTTATTCATCTTCCTACTCCCTCAAGTTTCTAAGCAAGGCTGTTATCCTTGACATATTTAGGGAGGACCTCTATTATGCCGAGAAGAGTTCAGGATCGTTTAAGAATGGATCTAGAATCAAGGTTAGGAAATTTAGAGGTACTCCTGTAATATATGCCCCCTGCCAGCCCGATGATCCTCTTATTAGAAGAACGACATTAAAGCATATAGCTAGGAGGGATCTGGGCTCTATAGCTCTGGGTCTCACTTACGTTGCAAGTGGCCAGATAGATGTTCTTATTGATTTGAGGAATAATTTAAGAGTAGTAGACCTAGCTGCCGGTCTTCTCCTAGTTAAGGAAGCAGGTGGATCTGTTTATGTAAATACTATGAGCATAAGGGGATTGAAGAGATCCCTTTCTGTAGTAGCTGGAACTAAAGAGGCTATTAGAAGCTTAATGATTCCATCATTAGAGGAGCTATAATGAAGCCCCGGGGGGGACTTGAACCCCCGACCTGCCGCTTACAAGGCGGCCGCTCTGCCGATTGAGCTACCAGGGCCAATTCTTAGTTCAGCCAATTTAAATATAAGTTTTGATTTGCTTTGATCAAAATCAAATTAATCAGCATTTATCTGTATGTTGGTTTCTTCTTAGATTGAATTCCTTATGTACTAATCTCACGGCTTCTTCTCCATCTTCATCAGCAACTACGAAGGATATATTTGTCTCTGATGATCCCTGAGATATCATCTTAACGTTTATCCCCTTTGATGAAATTGCCCTAAATACTCTAGCTGCTACGCCAGGAGTTCCTCTCATTCCGGAGCCAATAGCAGCTACGACGGCACAGTTCCTATCAAGCAGAACTTCTCTAAAGATGGGGCCGAGCAGTTTCGTCTCTACTAAAGCTCTAGCCTTACCAACTTCCTTTTTACTGAGGACTATTGAGATATCTGACTCTGATATGCTCTGGGATATCATAAGGATATTCAGCATATTTTCACCTAGTAGAGAGAAAAGCTTGGCTGAAGTACCTGGTCTTCCGATCATACCTGTCCCTTTAACAGTTAAGATCGACACATTTCTCATCAATTCCACGGCTTTAACTACATTCTCCTCAATCACGCTTCTTCTAGAGATTAATGTACCCTGGCATCTCTTATTATAGAAGTTTCTTATCCTCACAGGGGTATTTGTGGTTATAGCAGGCTCTAAAAAACGAGGATGCATATTTTTGGCGCCAAAGTGAGCTAGCTCTATTGCCTCCTGATAGGATGCCTGTTTTATTACCCTAGCATCTCTCACAATCTTGGGATCAGCAGTCAATAGCCCATCTACATCGGTCCACAGCCATACTTCCCTAGATTCTAGAGATGAGCCAAGTAGAACTGCAGTAAGATCGCTTCCTCCTCTGCCTAGCGTAGTTATTTTCCCCTCTTGAGATACTCCAGAGAATCCAGCAACTATTGGTAGCATGGAGTCTATGATAGGGAGCAGCTTCTTTCTGACGTAGGTCTTAGTAGCCATTAGAAGGGGGTTTGCCTCGCCATGAAAGTCATCTGTTATTATACCTGCTTCTCCACCCGTGAAGAATCTAGCTTTGATCTTCTTCTTATTCAATAATTCTGTGAGAATCTCGCCCGACAGATTCTCTCCTAAGGAAGAGATAAAATCCATGAGTCTAGGTGTTATTTCCCCTGTGTATGTAATCCCTAATAGGACCCTCTCAAGTTTCCTGAGTTCTTCCTTTACATTATCGCAGTTAAGTTCTAATTCTTCGCATATACCTAGGTGCCTATCTCTTATTTTACTTAAGATCTCCATGACCTTACTCTCCTTTCCACTGGCTGCCAGCCCTCCAAGCATTAGGAGATCATCAGTAACGCCTTTCATAGCAGATACTACTGCCACAATTCTCTCTTCATTTACATTCTCCGCTAAGTATTCAGATACCTCTAAGATATCGGAAGAGTCTTTGAGAATGGACCCTCCAAACTTCATAACTAGCAAGGTTTCTCACCTCTCATATACATCTTCAGCTCTACAAGATCCCTTATGAGGGCCGCTGCCGTCTCTCTCCCCCCTGCTCCTTTTCCAACGAGTGTATGTCTTCCAGATATTTCGGCCGTAAAAGACACGGCATTTAAAGCATCTGAAACTGCTAGAGGATCACTTTTATCTATCTCCTCAGGCTGGACCTTTAGATCAGAATCATCAGCAGAAGCGATCAGTCTTATTGTTTTTCCCTTGAAGAGTAGCTCTTTAGAGATCTCTACATTTCTGATACCCTTCACTCTCACATCATTCATAGTAACTCCAAGATCCATGGCCCAATTGGATAATATAACGAGCTTAGCTGCCGAGTCCCAGCCATCTATATCAGCGCTAGGATCAGCTTCCGCATACCCAAGTCTTCTCGCTTCTTCCAATGCTATCCTAAAGGATAAACCTTCCTCCATTCTATTAAGTATGTAATTGGAAGTTCCATTTATAACACCTCTTATAGAGAGTATTCTCTCCCCAGATAAGCACTTCTTCACGAACCTCAAGAAAGGCGTACCCCCACCAACTGCTCCGCTAAAGAGGAGCTTAAGCCCTTTATTTCGGAACATTTCAAGAAGAGCCGGCATTTCCCATGCTAGAGGACCTTTATTTGATGTTATCACATGTTTCCCTGATATGAGGGCTGCTTTTAAGTAAGATAGACTAGGTTCCCCATTCGTTAGGTTAGAAGGAGTCACATCCACCAATACCTCAGCGTCAATCTCCCTCACTAAGCCGGCGGATTCCATATCAACTTCATCAGGATGTCCCTCAAGGGTCCCTCTTTCTTCCTTATACCTAATGAGGCTCCCTGTATCTATCCCTTCAGGATTATATATCCTAGCTTTGGAGTTAGCTACCGCCACAATTGATGGATTTATCCCATAACTCTCGTATAAATCTCTTCTTTCTATCTTCAGCTGTTCAAGGAAAGCTCTGCCAACAACGCCTAACCCTAAGAGGATAAGTCGCATAATGCTCTTTAGTCCCTTGATACAAAAAAGTTGCTCATCACCTTGATCGAAAGTTCCTAGAGGAAAATTGATGTATATTTAGAAATAAATATATTTGTGTATGGCAAATCTAAATGGGTGATATGATTGCTATCTACCATGGCTCAAGTTTCTCTCAAGCTCATGCAATTTGGACCTATTGGATGGTCAGAACTTCTATTAATAATCCTGATAGCTCTCTTGCTCTTTGGACCTAGAAAACTTCCTGAATTAGCCAGATCTATGGGTGATGCGATAAACGAGTTTAGAAAAGCTAGCAGTGGCATTACTACTAGTGGAGAGGAAGAGAAAAAGGAAAAGAGTGAATCTAAAAAGAGTAACGAAATAAGGCAGCTAGCCTTAAACCTTGGTATAGATGTGACAGGAAAGACCGATGAAGAGCTGATGGAAGAGATAAAATCCCTAGCAAAGAAAGGAAAAGCCTAATTCTTTTTATCTCGGTCTGTACATTTTTTTAGCGATCCAATAGGAGAGAGCATATAGCATTATGAAGGGAACAGACAAAGCAGTCATGGATACTGGAGTAGGATCCGGTGTTATTATAGCCGTGAAGACTGCTATACCAAAAATTACATATCTCCAGTTCTTTTTCAGTATCTGAGGAGTTATTAGGTCAAGATATGCAGCTAACCCTATGAGAAGTGGAAATGTGAAGGATAAGCCAGTAGTTAGCATCCCTAATATTGCAAAGGAGAAAAACTCCTTAACAGAGAATATCAACTCAACCCCTCCAAGAAGGTAGAGCCATGATAGGAAGAAGAATGTAAAAGGAAGTACAACGTAGTATGCGTAAATAATCCCTGCTGTAAACAGTATCAGAAATCCGAGAGAAAAAGGCACCATTACTTTTTTCTCCCTTTCCTCTAATGCAGGCCCTAGATATTCATAAATCTGTTTTGCTATATAAGGAGATGCTATTATGAGCCCTATAAGGAAGGAAAGTTCAAGTATTATTTCTATAGAATCGAGCCAGCTATGAGCTATCAATTGGACTGTAAGATTCTTAACCCTGAAGAAGGAAGCTATTGGTCTGATAATGGGATTATCCACATTTGTTAAATCATATTGCATTTTTTTCATGAGATAGAAAACAAGGGGAGTATATCCCTGCAAATTATTATTAAATAATTGAGCAGGAATTATCACTGCTATACCAGATGTTATCAAAAGTAGTATTATTATTCTTCTTAGCCTCTCAAGAAGCTCAATAATGTGCTCTTGCAGTGGTGCTTCTCTATTCTCCGCCAACTCAAACTCACTGAAGCTATAGATAGGAAAGCTAATTTATAGATTAACACCATTCTTCTCTGATGAGTCGAATTTTCAAGAGTCTAACTAGTGCTGAGAATGCTCTCGAGAAGTTTTCTGGCTATATTCCTAGCATAGCAGCTGAGGAATTACCATTAAAGGATGCGTTAGGGAGGGTTTTAAGGGAAGATATTCATTCACCAATGGATATACCCCCTTTCCACAGGGCTGCATTTGATGGATATGCTGTTAGATCGGTAGATACATTCGGTGCTTCTAGGAATAATCCTATAACGCTCAAAGTTATAGGGGTTATCAGACCAGGAGACCAAGAGCAATACAATTTAGGTGAGCTAGAGACTGTAGAGATAGCTACTGGTGCTTACCTGCCTAATAGAGCCGATGCTATAGTCCCTTTAGAGTATTCTAAGAGAGTTGGCGAGTTCGTGGAGGTAATAAAGCAGGTATCTCCTGGCGCTAACATCGATAGGAAAGGAAGTGATATAGAGAAAGGTACGCTAGTATTGAAGTCCGGAACTTATTTAGGTCCCTTTGAGATGCTCCTCCTCTCCTCGCTTAACATTACTCATGTCAGGGTAGCTAAGCTGCCGAGGATATCTGTGATAAGCACGGGAAATGAGTTAGTTGAGTTAGGATCTAAACTAAAAATGGGCCAGATAATTAATTCAAATATGTATATGGTATCTTCTCTACTTAATGGATTGGCTGAAGTTATATATAGAGGAATAGCTAGGGATGATGAATCCTCCTTAAAATCTCTGATCTCAGAGAGTTTGGAGGATGATCTCATAGTCACATTGGCCGGCACGAGCGTTGGTAAGAAAGATTTAGTACCTAAGGTAGTGGAGGATGTAGGTGGGATTATAATAGTCCATGGATTGAGTATAATGCCAGGAAAGCCCACGCTTATTGCCATAATAGGAGAGACTCCCTTAGTAGGATTGCCAGGAATGCCTGTTTCTACTTCTGTATCTGCCATAGAGATACTCCTCCCAATCGTGAGTAAAATGCTAGGAATTAGGGGTGAAATCGTCTGGCCTAAAATCAGGGCGAAGTTGTCAAGGAGAATAGCATCAAGGCCTGGTGTAAGGCATTATGTTAGAGTTAAGCTCTCCAAGAATAATGGGGAGGTAATAGCAACTCCTGTTAGAGTTAGTGGATCTGGCATAATAAGCTCACTTATTAAAGCCGATGGATTTGTCATAGTTCCGGAAAATGTTGAGGGATATGAAGAAGGACAAGAAGTTCAAGTATTAGTTTATAGGAGGTGGTTAGAGCTATGAGAAAGGTCTTTAGAGAGCTTACAAATTTAGAACATGCTTATGAGATACTAATGAAATATGAACCACCGCGTAGCATAGAAGAAGTCCCATTAACCGAAGCTATAGCTAGGGTCCTAGCAGAAGATGTTATATCTGATGTTGATGTTCCTGGGTTCGATAGATCGGCCTTAGATGGATATGCCGTGAGGGCAGAGGATACTTTTTGGGCAGATGAAGAAAATTCAGTTAAACTGGAAGTAAAAGGTAGGTCTGCAGCAGGTCATCCATTTAATGGAGAAATTGGAGAGCTAGAGGCTATAGAGATAGCCACCGGAGCCCCTCTTCCAAGAGGAGCGAATGCAGTAGTTATAGAGGAAGATACAGTAAGAGAAGATGATTTACATATACTCGTCTTAAGAGCTGTATCTCCTGGTGAGAACATACATGGAGCTGGTTCAGATATAAGAAGAGGAGAAACTGTCGTATATCGAGGCACCATCCTCTCAGCTAGGGAGATAGGAGCTTTAGCTGCCGTAGGCAGAGAAAAAGTGAAAGTATATGCTAAGCCCAAGGTAGGCATATTCTCAACAGGTGATGAGCTAGTTAGTCCAGGAGGGAGGTTGGACTTCGGAAAGATTTACGATGTAAATTCTTATACTATCTTCAGTTCCATAATTAGCGATGGAGGTGCACCTGAGAGATTAGGAATTTTACCAGATAAATACGATCAGATGAAAGAGGAAATAGAGAAGGCTCTAGAGAAATATGATCTTTTGCTCCTTTCAGGTAGCACCAGCGTCGGAGCTGGAGATGTTATGTACAGAATATTGCAGGAACTCGGTCCTCCAGGAGTTTTGGTTCATGGTATAGCAATACACCCAGGAAAGCCTACTGTAATAGCCGAAGCAAGAGGTAAGCTTATAATAGGCCTTCCTGGGTATCCTACAAGCTCTCTCTCCATATATCAAGCTCTAGTATCTCCAATTATTAAAAAGTGGAGCGGTAGATCTATAGAAGGGCCCCAAACTATTGAAGCCATTGCTGCTGAGAGGATATTTGGTGAGAAAGGGAGAAAGGATCTATTACCAGTCCACGTGATAAAAGATGAGGAGTTCCTAACATTTCCAGTCCCTACGGGATCAGAAGCGATAACTACCCTTTCTAGGGCAGATGGATATATAATAATGGAAAAAAATCAGGAGATAGTAGAAGAAGGTGAAAAGGTATCAGTGCATCTTTACAAGGGCACCAGAATCTCAGATATATCAGTGATAGGAAGTCACTGCCTCGGATTAGAACTACTACTAGCAGAGCTTAGAGATAGAGGCTATCAGGTTAAGGTAGTCTTTTTAGGATCTACTGGCGGATTTAAGGCAATAGGTAGGAGGGAAGCCGATATAGCTGGTGTTCATGCACTAGATCCCGAAACCTGGGAATATAACGTACCTTTCATGGGTAAATTCTCGCTGGAGAGTAAGGTTTCCTTAGTTAGAGGATATATTAGAGAGCAAGGGCTTATCTTACCTAGAGGGAATCCTAAGGAAATAGAATCCTTGAGAGATTTGTTAGAGAGAGACGATCTCACCTTCATAAATAGGAATAAAGGATCTGGAACAAGAATGCTCTTCGACGCATTAATTGAGAGAGAAGCTAAGGCTCTTGGCATGTCGTCCAAGGAAGCCATTAAGAGAATTAAAGGATATTGGAGTGAGGTTAAGTCTCATAGCGCCGTTGCAGCGGCGGTGTATTATGGTCTAGCAGATGTTGGTTTAGGGATAAAGACTGCCGCTGCTCTCTATGATCTCGATTTCATTCATCTTGCTAATGAAAGATATGATTTCTTAGTAAGAAAGACTTCTTTGAGAAAGGAAGCAGTAAAGAGCTTCTTGAGTCTATTAAAAGATCCTAATATAGTAAAAAGGCTGAATTCTCTTGAAGGAATAAACGTCGATGAATATCTCGGTCAAGTCATAGCCCTCTAATTAGGTAGATAAGATGCGGAGCTTCAGGCAATATTAATTTTTTCAGGGCTAGTTCTAAGCCATCTGGGGATCCAGGAAGGAGGAATATAAGGGATTTCTCGTAAGTACCGGCCATTGATCTGCTAGCTATAGCTGCGCTACCTATTTGAGAGTAGCTCAGCCATCTGAAAAGCTCACCAAATCCAGGTATTTCTTTATCAAGAAGAGGTTTTATTGCATCTGGCGTCACGTCAGTAGGATGCAAGCCTGTTCCTCCGCTGAAGATTATAACATCAGAATCCTTGGCTGCTTCCTTCATTGCAGTTATTATCAAATCCTTTTTATCAGGTATTACCTCTCTTCTCACTAATATATGCCCTGATTTAATAATGAGTTTCTCGGCTAGGTCACCGGATACATCTGATTTACTTTTATCTTTAAATCTTGAGGTACTCACTATGAATAGGGAGAAAGAGACTTGTTTTGGTGCCTTGCTCTTATGTTCCATAGGAACTGACATATAGTTTTAAGGAAGATTTAGCTTAATATTCTTATATCTAGCTTAACCTAAAGTAATATAATGATAAATCCATTTTTCCTGAGCTAGAGGATTATCTTACTGTAATTTGCAGGTTAGAAGGAGGGAAGAAAAGACTATGAGGGTAAAAGAAGGTGAATGTATGGCTCTCTATCATTATAGATTAGGCTAGGCGTTCGTCCAGTATGAGGCTGGTTCATTATAAGAAATATTGCTGCATAGATTCGATGACCAGAGAAGAGGAGGTTGCAGTATCTACCCTTAAAAGGAGGAAGTTTTCTTTAATTTCCCAATAAAAGTACTAGGAATAGAGAGCGAAATACGGAGCTTGCTGGATAGAGTACGGAGCCGGGGAGGATACCGTTCTCAGAGTTTCAGCTTTAACCAAGTTTCTTACTAGCTGTTTCAATGAATTTAATCATAAATTTGAGAAATATTTATATAAAGCTGGATAATAACTCAGTAGTATATATCCTAGCATATAATACTATATATAGTTAATTTATGCGACCATAAAAAAGTTAAATAGAATTCAGATCACTATATCCAAGCCCATAGAGGTGTTGAATATGGCTAAGTACAGGATAGTTCATGATAGGGAATCTTGCATAGCTGATGGTGTGTGCGCTTCCCTATGTCCCGACAACTGGATAATAGCAGATGACGGTTTAGCCAAACCCTTGAAGACAGAGCTAGATGATCTGGGATGTAATATGGAAGCCGCTCAGGCTTGCCCAGTAAATATAATTCACATCTATGAGATCAAGGAAGATGGAAGCGAAGTTCAACTGATATAAAACTATTTTTCTAATTGTATAGGGTGATGGGCTCCCCCAAGGTGGATGGAAGTTAGGGAGCCCCCTTCTTTCCCTCCTAGACACTCACCCCAGCTAATTGGTAGCGCCATCCGTCCATCTTAGGGCTGCTCCCTTCCGGGCCTAACCCTCTTCGGTGGTAAAAGGGCTTATCCCATCCCTCCGGATGAGATCGCCCCACCGGTGGCCCACCAGCGCCAAGGATCATCAGTCTAGAAGGGAGAGGATTACTCCCATCCCTCCACCGCTCTTGGAGGTTACTGGTCCCAGCATTAGCCTTCCGGTCAAGGGGATGGCTGCCCCCCCAGCCCTACCCCACCACCCAGTAGAAATGTATAAGATTGAAATAAAAAGGTAATAGAATGATTAGTGGGAGGATAACTTCCTTACTTCATTACCAAAGGCAATAAAAACGTCATCAGCTAACTCCGTGAATATACCTACATCTACAACCCCTGGATATAGCTTAAGTTGCTTCTCAACAGCACTTGGATCCTCTAATGGCTCACACTTAAGATCCAGTATATAGTTACCGTTATCTGAGAGAAAAATAGACCCTTCTCTCATCCTAATAATTGCTTTAGAGTCAAGAGCGCTTTCTAGAAGCTCTTTAGTCCATTCTAACCCATAAGGAAGGATTTCTATGGATAAAGGTTTTCTTGTACATAATCGATTCACTAGCTTCCTGTGATCTGCTATTACTACATAATAATTACTATTTATCGCGAGCACTTTTTCCCTCACCAAAGCACCTCCTCCACCCTTTAGGAGGTTTAATTCACTATCTATTTCGTCAGCCCCATCTATTGTTAAGTCCGGTTTTCCATAATTTGAACCCACTACATTAAGCCCATTTTTTCTAGCAACTGACTCTATCTGACTAGATGATGGTATTACTCTAAGATCCTTAGCTAAGTTCGAAGATGCAAGTTCTTCCACAAATGTTGCGATAGTAGTTCCTGATCCAAGCCCTAATATATCAACTCCATCAACGAGATCGAGGACATATTTAGATACTACTCTCTTTTCCATTTCAACTTGCAAGAGCATCACCTAACTACTATCTCGACAGTATCCATATTCTCTAGAATAAAATCGGGTCCCACCTTCATAGGTGAATAGGGAAGCCTTCTGGCCCATACCTTAGCATACCTGAATCTCTCGCTGAAGGATTTATGTATGGCCTTAGCTAGATCGATAACAGTAGATCCATGTGGTAATATCACTGCCTTTTCTGAAGGATACTTCTCATTCTTAGATTTAGTAAATATTCTGATAAGCCCCAATTCCTTCAGTATGATATCTCCCAACTCATCTCTTGATGGTATTCCATCAGGATGGGTCACTATAGCTAGGGCCTTACCTCCAATCTTGTTTTTTAAATTCTCTATTGAAGCTTTATCATTTAGTAGATCAACTTTAGTGAGGAATATGATAAATGGCTTATATTTTTTCTCCCCAAATACGGCCTCTTCTATATCATCAAGAGTGACATAGCCTTCTATCTCTATCCATGCCCTCTCTATACCATAGAAGTGCAATATTCCTTTAATATCCTTCTCATTTCCATCGATTATTCTACCTTTATTGATTATTATTATGGTTGGGGCTGCTTTACTCCTCTTTATCCTGACCTTTCCTCTTGGCCTCTCCAGCAGGATTCCTTTGGATTCAATAAACTTCACTAATTCCTCGAAACGCCATGTAGGATTATCTAAAGAATCTAAGACTATCCCTAGGACATCAGCATTTCCTGCTAAGGTAACCGATAGGTTAGTAGGTCCTCCTTGTGCTTTTGGTATTATGGGAGGTACTTCCACTACTTGAATCTGAGCTCCCCTAAACTCCATCATCCCTTCCACAGGTCTGAGGGTTGAGAAAGGATTAGGAGATATCCCCACCCTAGCATTGGTTAAGGCCGAGAGTATTGTACTCCTCCCCGAGTTAGTATAACCTATAAGTACCAGTTGAGCTGCGCCTCTCTTTTCTACCATTAAGGATGGTCCTTTTGTCTTCTTATTCAATTTATGCTTTTTTATTTGTTCTCTTAGCTCAGACATTCTCCTTTTTATGAATTTTTCCATTTTCTCAGTTCCTTTATGCTTTGGAATGAGAGAGTAGAATTCCTTGAGCTTCTGTAATTTCTCCTCTGGAGTCTTTGCTTTTGAATATTCCTCCCACTTGGCTTGAGCCTCGGGAGGAATATTTGTAGGCATTATTTCTTCCTCCTCTTTTTCTTAACCTCTATGGCTTCCCCTAAGGTTATGGGCCTTGATGCTACTGGAGGCCCGTTCTCAGAAACGGCACGAGAGCTTCTTCCCAAGTTCCTTTGTATTATATTAACTTCTAATAGTTTTTCTATGTTTCTAGCTATCCCATAAGGTGGTACGACTTTCCCTGCTTCTATATTCCTCAATAGAGAGGACTTTATATTAAGAGCTGCAGCCACCTGCTCAATTGTGAGACCCAACTCTTCCCTAGTCTCTCTGATTATGCTTCCGTATCCTTCAATATAATCTACTTCTTCTATCTTTGGCCTCCTTCTTGGCAATGGTATGCCCTTTGGCTGCTTTTTTGATATCTTCCTCTTGAGAGGGGCTTGCTTTGGTTCCCTCAAATGGACTTTCGATTCTTCCTTATTTAATCTTCTTCCTCTAATCTTTCTAGCACAACTTGGGCAAACTACTGCTTTATATCCATCCAGATCTATTATTATAGGTTTCCCAACGAATGTTCCGCCACATATTTCGCATACATAAACTTCCTCCGACAAGATCCTCCGCCCCCTAGTACAATATGATATATTCATCCTTAAGGTAAACTTTAGTTTTACTAGACATGGTGATCATATGATGAGAAAGTTTAGACCTAGAGATCTTGAGAGAATGCTCAGAAGTATGGGAGTAAAGGTTCAGAGTCTAGATGCAATAGAAGTGCTTATACGCCTCAGAGGTGGAACTTCTCTTAAAATTTCTGATCCTCAAGTATCTGTGACAAAGGTGGGAGGAGAGGAAGTTTATCAGATAATGGGTCGTGCTGAGGAGATCGTAAAGGATGAGGAAACTCAAGCATACGAGCCTTCGGAGGACGATATAGCCCTTGTATCTTCCCAGGCTAGCGTCAGTTATGAAGATGCAAGGAAAGCTCTCATTAAAGCCCAAGGAGATTTGGCTGAGGCTATATTGAAGCTTAAGGGGGAGGCTTCTTGAGCCCTAGGAGATTGTGGGCAGTATGGAGGATGCCTTATATAAAGCTAATTGCATCAAGGAGCAATGGAGAGTGCATATTCTGTACTTTACCAGCAGAGAATAAAGATGAGGAGAACTTAATCCTTTATAAGTCAGATTATTGCTTTATAATACTGAATAAATATCCTTATAACCCTGGGCATTTAATGGTGGCTCCTTACCGTCATATAGCCAATTTAGATGAGCTTACAGATGAGGAAGCTCTTGACATGTGGAGATTAATTAGAATATCAATTTTAACGCTCAGAAAGGCCATGAATCCAGAGGGCTTCAATATTGGGGCTAATATAGGAAAAGATGCCGGTGCAGGATTTGAAGGACATATGCATATTCATATAGTGCCTAGGTGGAAGGGAGATACCAACTTCATGCCTGTAATAGGAAATACAAAGGTAGTCAGCGATGCTTTGAGAAATACGTACTATGAATTGAAGGAGGCGTTAGATGAGATTTTAAAGGAGCTTCTCCTAGAGAAGTCCTCTAGATGAATGTTTATTTATCTCATATCTAGAAAACATTTGGAGGGGCCGTAGTCTAGCTTGGTAGGATGCCGGTCTCGGGAGCCGGAGGTCCCGGGTTCAAATCCCGGCGGCCCCATTTCCTTAAGGAGCGTTGTATTTAGTAAAACTTATTTGAAAATCCAGACATTATCTATTAATAAGCCCCGGGCGGGATTCGAACCCGCGACCTGCCGCTTACGAGGCGGCCGCTCTGACCGAGCTGAGCTACCGGGGCATTGATATATGCGCTGAAAAGTACTGCTATAAACTTTACTAGATGAGGGAAGATGGACAATGAGGATTTAATAGTATTAGCCCTTGCAGTAGTGGCCCGAGACTTAAGCTTGGCTAAGAAGATGGCTCATTTCGCTCATGATGGAGTTCTAGAAGAGGGCGAGATGCAAGAAAAACTTAAATTACCATCAGCCGAGCTCAGGCAGCTCCTATATAGGATGCAGGATTCTAACTTAGTCGTCCAGCTTGGAACGAAGGAGGATGAGTCTGGAAATAGACTTACCTACTGGAGGATAAATAAAGATATTGCTGAGTCTTTCCTCATTAGGAGGATAAAGAACGTCCTAGATATTCTTAGAAAGAGGCGTAAAGAGGAATCTTCAGGTGAATATTATGTATGTGCCGCAGATCCAACTCATGTAAGACTTAGCTTTGATGAAGTTATAGCTAAGATGGGAGAATCCAGAGGCCTTGTATGTCCTGTATGCGGAGCTCTGCTAGAACCAGTTAATAAGGAAAAAGTACTAGAAGATCTTGACAGAATGATTGAAATATTAGAGAGAGCATTAGGTGTACTTGAAGGAGAGGCAGGTTGACTAGAAGTTTTATTATACAAGAGAGAATACCTAATAGCCTTCCTTTGGAAAAGCTACTTGAAGAGCTTGGATGGGAGATCTTGGAGAGGCTTGAAGGTTTAGATACACCAGATTTAGATCTAGATTTAATAAATGGCTGGGTTCAAGTAATGATATCCGGGCCCGATGAAGTTATAGCTGAGAATTTAATTATCAAGTCCTACGGAAGAATGCCGGAGTCGGATAAATTAGAGGTAGGTAATGCCTTCAAGGGATTCATAGCCGATCTGGGTAAGGTCGGATACGGGATTTACTTTAGAGTTTCCACTCCTGGAAAAGATGCTCTTTATCCTCTATTTAAGATGAGATCTCAGCTAGCAATGGAAAGAAAAGCACCAGTTAGGAAAATAGTAAGGGCCTATGGTCTAATCAATGATCTAGCTTTGGAACTCGAATTAATCAAGAGGGATGAAAAAGGAATATATGTATCTCTCTCCTCCAAGCAGCTATCCACAATAGAAAGCTGGGTAAGGAGAGGCGTCGACGTCTTGTTCATCGTGGGAGCAACACCCAAGCAGGTAAAGAGAGCATTACTCAGAACAGGTCATAGAAGAGATGTTAGTATTATGAGGGCATCCTTTCTATCTCACGCGCTCATCTGTAAGAAAGGGACACAGGCGAGGGGACTTATACCTAGACTTGGACCCTATCTTCCCAGAGCAACTCTCTCAATTCTCTTAGCAACAAGGGTTAAGAAGCTTCTTTCTGAATAAGAGGAAGCTTTAAAAATCCTCCTCACATCAAGTGAGATAGGGGGCCGGGGTGCCCTAGCCCGGTAGGGGGCTGGCCTGCTAAAGGCCTTCTGCAGAAAGCCAGTGGCTCATTGGGCCGCGAGGGTTCGAATCCCTCCCCCGGCGCCATTCTCTGGGCCGGTGGTCTAGAGGCTATGACGCCGCCCTTACGAGGCGGAGACCGGGGGTTCGATTCCCCCCCGGCCCATTAGGGAGAGCGAAGTTGATAAAGGAAAGAGGAGTTCTATAACAGGAAATTTATATTACTTCCCTGATCCTAAATCGATTGGTGATCTTCAATGCCAACCTACGTAATGCTAATATTATACAAGCTGAAAGAGTTAAGCGATGAAGAAGAAGAGAAAGCTCGAAGGCAATGGGAAGATATAATGGAGGATTGGCCGCCAGAAATCAGGTTGATTGGTGTGTATGATCACGCTTGGGGGACAGAGTATAACGGAGTAATACAAGTAGAGACTGAAAGTATGGATGCATTCACTAGGTTTTGGAAATGGTTTAGAGATAAGATAAGATGGTATGCTCCCGAGACTAAAACAATAGTGGCTTTGAAGAGGTAGTTCCTCTGACATAGCTTTATTCTTTCTTATCTACCTATTATCTATTTATTCTATCATCTTATTTAAGGATATATTGCTTGTCTATTTTTAATGCAAATAGAATAAAAATAAATTGGATGCTATGATATACTGGTCATTTCACCCCCAGCCATAGCATTATCAAAACTATTACCACGCCCATACCAACTAAAAATAACCCATATAAGAGTTTATTCTCACCAGAGAGAGATCCTAGGAAGGCACCCATTAGGAAAAGTATGGAGAGAGTTTCTCCTAGCGATATTATATAGGACTCTATCATGTTGAGTATTCCTCTAGCTGAAAGGTAGAAAGGCATTATTAGAGATATTATTGCTAGGAAGGGTACTAGCCCGCTAGCTATTGCGACCATGATGGCCGATAGGTTTTCAGCTTTTCCGATAAGGGTTTTATCTAGATCCATAAAGACTGCCACTTCCAATTCCTTTATTCTCGAGGTCCTCTCTGCCCTCTCAGTTAAGTATGTACCCACTGTTCCTGAAATTAAGACTGCAATAGCCCCTCCTAGAATCGTGTTGATTATTATGCTTGGGTTATCTAAACCTGATATAAAACTTCCCATCAGGACACCTAATATCATGAGCAGGCTATCGAAGGAGTTAGTTACTACATACCTCCTTGCGACTTCTTCCATCTCGCTAATCTTCGAAACCACTCTTATACTTTCTATGATATCATTAATCTTTCCCATTAAATATGAAATTAGGGAAGGTAGTTTCCTTTTTTCTCCTTCCTCTGAATCTTCTTTCATTAGAACTCTATGTCTGATCGATAAGCAATCAAATAAAACTATGCGCGTTAGAGTTAATTTGTTAAATAAAGTGGGATCAGTAATAAGGGGATGTTGCATCGCACCTATCAAGGAAAAGGTAGAGAAACTTTTGGGAGTTATAGGTGAGAATTTATCAGAAATAGATGAAGAATCAACGCATAAATTTATAAAATCTCTACTTAGAACCCTAGGTGAAGGAAAAATATTTGTAGTAGGGGCTGGTAGATCTGGTCTGGTCGCAAGAGCTTTTGCCATGAGATTAATGCATGTAGGCTTTCAAGTTTACGTTATAGGCGAGACGGTCACGCCTTCTGTTAATATGGGTGATTTGATAATTGTAGTAAGTGGATCTGGTGAGACAAAATTCCCTCTATCAGCTGCTCAGGTCGCTAAAGATACTGGAGCAAGCATTGTTGCGGTTACCAGCTACCCTGAATCCAGTCTCGGGAAGATTTCCGATCTCATAGTTAGGATAGGCGGTAGGGTATTGCCTAAGGATAATAGTAGAGACTATTTTACAAGGCAGATACTTGGTATACATGAGCCACTTACTCCCTTAGGAACGCTTTTTGAGCTTAGCGCCATGGTTTACTTTGATGCACTTATAGCGGAACTTGTAGAGCTCTTAGGGAAGAGTGAGGAGGATCTTGCAAGGAGACATGCCTCCATCGGGTAATTTGAATAGAGTATTAGAAGAGGCCCGTAAGTTAGTTAGCCTACCTGATGATGAGAGAGAGTCTTTGAAAAGAACTTTGGGAGCGTCTATAAGCAAGATAAGAGCAGTAGTAGATGGAATGGGATTAGATGCGGAGGTAACTCCAGTAGGATCTGCAGTTAGGGATACATGGCTACCAGGTAATTATGAGCTGGATATCTTCGTCCTCTTTCCGAAGGAAGCTGGAGATAAGTATGCCTTAGGTGAATTAATAAAGGAGATAGCCAAAAGGACATTTAGAAACTTCAGGCAGAATTATGCAGAGCATCCCTATGTGATTGTGAAATATGAAGGCTTTGATATAGATCTAGTCCCAGCCTATAAGATCAGAAAGGGAGAAAGGGTAGTAAGCTCTGTGGATAGAACACCGTTCCATAGTTCATATGTTCTATCCAAACTTAAATCTCCAGAGGAAGTCCGCCTATTGAAAGCATTTCTCAAGTCTATAAATGCGTATGGAGCCGAGGAGAGGATAGGAGGCTTCAGTGGATATCTATGTGAGCTTTTAGTTATATTTTATGGTAGCTTCCTTGATACGATAATCAATGCATCTAAGTGGAGACCTCCTGTTTACATAGATCCTGAGATGCATCTATCTGAGGAATATGCCTTGTCGATATTTCAGGATCCCTTGATCGTAATAGATCCAGTAGATCCGAGGAGAAATGTGGCTGCGGCTCTTACTCTCACTCAATTTAATAGATTTAGGGTAGCTGCAAGGGCTTTCCTCATAAATCCGAACTTAGAATTCTTCAAAAGGGGATTAAAGCATGAGAAAAAGAGAACGAAAGCTAGCGTCATCGAGAAGGAACTTAAGAGGAGAGGTAGCCACTTAATTGCTGTAGAGCTAAATGGTCTTAATGATTTGAGCAGAGAACTTCTGTGGTCTCAATCGAAAAAACTAGCCAAGATTTTTAAGGATGAATTATTTAGATATGGGTTTCAGCCTATTTGGGTAGCCGGATGGACCGATGGAAGTTCTATTATAGTAGTAGCTGGCGAAGTACCTCATCTCAAACTTTCTTCTCTAGAGAAGAAGATAGGTCCTCCTGTTGGAATAAAGGATGAGGAAAAATTCTTGAGGAAATATGTACTGGGAGAAGATACCTTCGGTGGTCCATTCATTGAGGATGATAGATGGTATGTTTATAGTAGGAGGGGATATACTGAGGTTAGCATGTTACTAAGCGATTTCTTAAGGGGCAATAAGATGCCATCGCTTCTTAGGGGAAGAGCTAATGTAAGGATATTATCCGAGAAGGAGATAGAATCGTTGAGCCAATGGGCATTGAATGAGATATGGGAGGAGCTATTTAAAGAAGAATTTTTCGTTAAATATCTGGTGAAGAGATAGAAATCGAGCAGAGGACCCTAATTCCTCTTCTATCTCAAGCAACCTATTATACTTGGCTACTCTCTCCCCTCTGGCTGGAGCTCCTGCTTTTATTTGACCAGTATTCAGGCTCACCGATAAATCTGCTATGAAGGAATCGGTCGTTTCACCTGATCTATGACTTACCATAACTGAGTATCCATTTCTCTTAGCCAATTTAGCGGCCTCTATGGCCTCAGTGAGCGTTCCTATTTGATTTATTTTCAATAGAATCGCATTAGCTGCTTTCATCTCGATACCCTTCTTCAGCAACTTGGGATTAGAGGCAAAGAAGTCATCTCCAACTATTTGTATCCTGCTGCCAAGTACTCTGGTGAACTCAGAAAGCGATTCCCAATCATTCTCCTGAAATGGGTCCTCAATGCTTACTATTGGGTACTTTGAGATCAGTTCTCCATAGAAGTCTATAAGCTCCTTCGGAGATATTTCCATTCCATCTATTGCATACTTATCCTCCTCACTTATGTAAAACTCATTAGCAGCGCAATCTATTGATAAGAAGGCCTCTCCTTCATATCCTGCCAATTCTATTGCCTTTAAAAGCAATTCTAGAGAATCTTCCGTCCTGCTAAGCGGGGGAGCAAATCCTCCTTCATCTCCCACATTAACAGAAGATTTTCCATATTTTGATATCAGGATATCTCTAAGATCCATATATATCTGGACACCGGCCAAAAGAGCTTCTTTGAATGAGCTGAAGTTTGAAGGAACTACCAAGAATTCTTGTATACTAAGCTTATCTCCTGCATGCATTCCACCATTTATTATATTCATAAATGGAATCGGGAGTAGATTTGAGTCAATTCCTCCTAGGTACTTATAGAGAGGGATATTTAGCTGATTAGATGATGCCTTTGCGACGGATATAGATGCGCCTAGGATGGCATTTGCACCCAATCTACTTTTATTTGGAGTTCCGTCTAACTTTAATAAGGTATTATCTATAAGGGATTGGTTCAGGGCCTCTTTACCAATGAGAGCCGGCCTTATTATAGTGTTGACATTTCTTATTGCCTTAAGTACCCCCTTTCCGTGGAGAAACTTTCCTCCATCTCTAAGTTCGACGGCTTCCTTCTCACTCTTCGAGATACCTGATGGAATGGAAAATGTACCTTTTCCTCCTCCTTCTAAGATAGTAGTTACTTCTACAGTCGGACTTCCACGAGAGTCAAGGATCTGCCTAGCCCTAATATCATTTATTCTGAAGGACATAGTATCTTGTTGAAGTATCCTTTTCTTTAATAATGATCTTTTCCTAATGGGTGATAATCTTGCAGGAGCCTGAAGTAGGAATCGTGAAAGATATTCTTGAGAAGCTCACTAGAGTTCCTAGAGTGACAGGAATCGAGCATAAGGTGTCTCCGATCTTAAGAGGGATCATGGAGTCCTATAGTGATGCATTCAAGGTCGATGCATGGGGTAACTCTGAGTCGATAGTTAATCCTGGGGGAAAACCTGTAGTGATGCTGGCTGCCCATATCGATCAAATAGGCATTATAGTAAGAGAGATAACCAAAGATGGCTTTGTTAAATTTCAAGCAGTTGGATGGGACCCAAAGGTCTTATATGGAATGAGAGTTAAGCTTCTAGCAGAAAAGCCCGTGAGGGGAATAATTAGCGTTCTTCCCCCTCATATATTCCACACATATAAGGAGCTAGCTGAGAAGAAGTTTGAAGTCAGGGATTTAGCGATTGATATAGGGGTGGAGAGTAAGGAAGAGGCTGAAAAGCTCGGAGTAAAGCCTGGGATATATGGCATACCTGATTATGAGCCTATATCCTTGAACGATAGTTACTTTACTTCGCCAGGTCTTGACGATGCTGCTGGAGTTACCACGGTACTATACGCTATGAGAAAAGTATGGGAATTGAGAAACAAAATAGAAGCTGAGGTTCACTTCATTGCTACTATACAGGAAGAGATAGGACTAAGAGGAGCTGAGATGACAGCATATAGAATAAAACCTGAGATGGCTGTAGCTGTAGATGTTACTTTTGCTAAGCAGCCTCTTATGCCTAGTGAATTCACATTGAAGACCGGTAAGGGACCAGCCATCAACAAGGGCCCAATATACCACTGGGAGGTTGTAGAACTCCTAGAAAGAGCTGCTAAAGAAGGAGATATTCCTTATCAGATAGAGCCAGACTTCAAAGGTTACGGAACAGATACTTGGGCAATTCAAGTTGCTAGAGGAGGAGTTAAAACCGGATTACTTGGCCTACCCTTAAGAAATATGCATAGTCCTGTCGAGGTTATAAATCTGAAAGACGTTGCATGGGGAGGAAGCCTACTTGCCAAGTTCATTGAGGTGCTCTAACCTAATTAGTCTAGCACTCATTTTTCAATCTTGGGAGAGGCATTTCAAACATAGCTACAGGTACTGAGATTCCGAGCCTAATTAGGACATCTGGGTCTACCTCGCCTATGATGCCCTTCAAAGAACCGCTTATAGTTGCTAGAGCGCATCTTCCACTCAAGAAAGGTTCTTCTTCGTAAGGTCCTACATTCATCTGAACTCCGAGATTATTAAGTAATGCCTTTAAATGAGAGTATATATCCTCAAAGCCAACTGAATAATCAGCGAAAGCTGCTGCAATTCTCCTTTCATCTCTTGCCCGAGTTTCGTAGCCCTTATCTACTATTATAACATCGCCTATCTCAAAGATCTTTTGAGGGTATTTAGCATGAGTATTGGCAGCTAGAAAATGAAGAAGCCCGGGTATCAGGCTATCCCTTAGAACGCTATAATTTTCAGAGATTGGATTAGCTATCTGAACTACTGGCCTTTCTTTACGCCCTACGAATGAGAAGATTGCTTGCTTGCTTGTCATTACGTAGTTCAGTATCTCTTGGTATCCCATCCCGATCATCAATGTTCGCATTATTGCAGAGACTTTCTCCCTAGGATGCTTCTTACCTATGGTCATTATGTTAGGGAGTTCATATCCTAAGTTGTTTAAGCCATAGGTAGTAGCTACCTCTTCAGCGATATCAACCGGATGAAGGAAATCCGCTCTATACCCTGGAATACTCACCTCTACCCTGCTATTGATTATCTCTGCATTAAGCCTTGCCTTATTAAGTAGATGAGTTATATCATCATCTCTAAGTGAAATTCCAACCATCATCCCAATGAACTCCGATGATGTAGCCATTTTATATGGCTTAGGCTTTGGAGTCTCTATCTCCCTACCAGGGTATTTTACTTCTAATGTATTTATCTCCCCACCTCTTTCGGCAAGAGCGGCTGCTATTATCTCTAGTGCATAGGATATAGCTTTTAGATCAGTTCCTGTGACATCTATGAATATATCTTTCCTTCCCGGTGTTAATCTAGTTAACTCTGAATTGATTATTGGCGGAAGGCTGAGGACCTTATCTCGAGAGTCCAGTATGAGAGGAACTAGGTTGTCTGGATTCTCTATGATATGAGCGTATTCCCTCCCTTTATCCGTCTGTTTTAGGATCTCCTTAGCTGTCATTTCTATATACTCCCCAAGAGGTGTAAAGATTACTTCATTATCGGGTCTAGCATCGTATATTATAGGCGGAACTATCTTGGAGAAATCATGGAGCCCTATAGCTACCCTTCTTCTCTTTCTTCCTAAAGTGTCGTGTATCTTCTCTTGAGCCTCTATTAAGCCGATTAGGGATTCTTCAGTAGATAAGTCGGCTCCTTTAATCAGAGCCGCAACTACATAAGGCCTAACTTTCTTAACTCTCTCAGTAACTCTAACCTCGAAGGCTTTTCTCCGTAAGGGGTACCTGGGAAGACCCAGCTCTATCTCCATTAGCCCTTTTATCATTCTAATGATGCCTTCTATGGTGACTAGATCCATTCTATCAGAAGTAACCTCAAACTCGATTTCCCTCTCGCCAAAAGATTCTAAATTCACTTTAGAATAATCTAGGATCGATATTAGTTCCTCTTGAGATAGATCTATACCAAGGAGCTTGCTAAATTCTTTCCTATTTGCACTTATTATGGGCATAGGTCTCACCATATTATACTAAGAGAGCCTTTCTGAGATATTCGAGATTTTGAGAATGAAGTTCTCTTATATCATCCAATCCAAGCCTTATCATGGCTAACCTCCCAATTCCTATCCCCCAAGCAAGAGCTTGAACTCTAGGATAATCATATCCCATAGAAATGAGCATTTCTGGCCTGAAAAGGCCAGAACCGGCTATTTCTATCCATCCCATTTTTTTGTGCCTCACATAAGCCTCGACACTAGGCTCCGTAAAGGGAAAGTAAGCTGGCTTGAACCTAACCTCCCTAAATCCTAGTTGCTTAGCGAATTCTGCTAGAAATCCCATAAGATGCCTTACATTCATATTTTTGGATAAGACTACGCCCTCACATTGATGAAACTCTATAGCATGAGTTTTATCTAGCGTTTCTGGTCTAAATACCTTATCTATAGCAAAGATCTTACTTGGAATCTTTAATCCTCTAGCTAAAGCTCTAGCAGATGCAGCAGTTGTTTGAGATCTTAGAATCAGTCTTCTGGCTATGTCAAAGCTCCACTTATATCCCCACCCTTTTGAGCCAGTCTTCCAACCATTCTCGTGAGTTAGCTTTACCTTCTTAATGAAATCTGAGTAACGGGAGAGATCTGCCTTAGTGGATGGAAAGGCTACTTGATAGGAATCATGCACTTCTCTCGCCGGATGATCCTGTGCCTGAAATAGAGCATCAAAATTCCAGAATTCAGCTTCAACTATGGGACTCTTAATCTCGACGAATCCCATACCTATCAGGATCTCTCTGACCTCCTCTAGAAAATAGACATAGGGGTGAGGTTTTCCTGGATATGTAACAGGAGGCTCAATTTTAACATTATAGGCCTTAAGCTTCTTTCTCTTCCAATCTCCCGTGAGAATTAGATCTCTTGTTAGCCTACCGATTTCTTCAACAATCTTTATTTCACCTCTAGCAGCGGCCAATCCCTTATCCGTTAATGCTAATTCCACTTCAGCCTCTTCAGATATTTCAATTAGTCTCCTTCTTCTCATATTTGAAGCCATATTAGGATCTATCTCATCTAAGGGTACCTTTTCTTTTGCTATTTTATTGAGTATTTTCCTCTCTGGTACTCTATCACTCATCATAATAACGATTGTACCTTCCTCTGATTTCCTCAGTTTAATTAGCCCCTTCCTCCTTCCTTCTCCTATAGCAACATCCAGTTCATCTGGGTCCATTTTCCCCTTAAGTATACCTAAAGAGAGTCTCCCTTGTCTTCCCTTTAAGAGAAGCAGCAATTTTTCCTCCGGAAGCCCCTCCTTTAAGTGACGCCAGCCTCTTTCTGATAGGATGATATATCTCTTCCTCTCCTCCTCAATTTCAACTAATCCTTTTTCTTTAAGAAGGATGGACCATGCTGAGACTTTGCTTTTATCTAGTCCTAAATCCTCCAAGCGAGCTTTTCCTCCTATAGCGTAAAGCCTCTTTAGAAGCTCTATCTCTCCCCTAGAGAGGTGAACTTCCATTATTTATCCCTCACCTAATTACAAGTTACAATCATAAGCATGCCTGATAGCTTCTATTGTATAACCAGTTAGTCAGCTACGAACTTGTATAATATATGTTATTCTTATCTTTAATTATCTTCATCCTCAAAATAGTGCCTAGCTTAATAAGAGGCATCTAATGCTGTTAATACCATTCTCCTAGCTAAGGTCATAATTTCACCTTTCTTAAAGTCAGAAGCTACCAACCTTAGCCATCATCTCTTCCTTCTTCCTACTAGGATTATCGATGAGTCTAACTAACTTTTCTTATGCCAAAATCCTCAGACTGCCTCGTTCATAATAAGAGACAGCATCTGTGGAGCAGAGTATACATGAAAGGACGCATGTAGAGATAAGCCCCACTTGAATTAGGCTAATATTATATCCTATCAATTAAGCTGAAAATTACTGGCTTATAAGCCAGTATGCAGAGCTTCTTTCTATTCTAATAAGATTTCATGATATATAAGCCTCCTTGAACTTCTTATATTACTAGTTCATCATCTATGCGATGAGGTTGCTGGCTGCCTCGGATATACATGGAGAAATAGGAATGTTAAAATCTATGTTAGGAAGAGAAGATACCGATATCTTAGTACTAGCAGGAGATCTCTCTAACAACTCCATGGGTGAGGTGAGGGGGATACTACAAGTTGCAGGCAGGTATGGGGTGCGGGTGATGTTCATACCAGGTAACATGGACCCTCCAGACTTGCTAAATGTAGAATCTTTGGAAGGAGCTATCAACCTCCACGGCAGAGTTAGGAATGTCCTTGGATTGAATTTAGGAGGGCTTGGTGGAGGAAGCATATCTCAATTTAATACTCCTATAGAATTCAACGAAAGAATCATTTGGAATAAATTAGATAATTTAGCCAATATTGATGTGCTAGTGAGTCATGTTCCTCCATATGGAACTAAGTTAGACGTTGTGAGGACAAGGATGCATGCAGGTTCCAAATCCCTCCTAAAGTTCCTAAAGGAGAAGCAGCCCATTCTATGTGTATGTGGGCATATACATGAATCATATGGAGTAGATTTCATTGGAAGAACTGTTTCAATCAATCCTGGCCCCCTAATGTGGGGCAGATATTCTGTTATAGAGCTACATGATGGAAACATAAAGCCCATGCTCAAGAAGCTTAGCTGATGTTTTTATTTTGCATTCCCATATCTCCAAGATAAGGATGAATGTGAGGAAGCTTACCCTCTCAGCGATGGGAGGAGCCCTTTATGCGATAGTTGGATATATAAGCTGGCTAGGTCTCAATTTCTATGGTGTAAGATTCTGGCCTGCAGTAGTAGTACCTGCAGTTTTCGCATGCCTTTATGGCGGATGGGTCGGTGGACTATCTGCAGCCATAGGCATATTCATCTCCGATATGGTTACCCATGGAAATGCGCTTCTCAGCCTCACAGTTGGGGTTCCCTCCAACTTCCTCGGTTTCTATGTCATAGGAGTTTTAAGCGGCGAAGATAGATATTCAGTCAAGAAGTATATCCTCGCCTCCACATTAGGCCTGATAATCGGGCATCTAATAATAGGTTTCGGGCTTCTAGCATGGAGTCAAGTATTTCCTCTTCCATTTCAAAAGGAGATAACTCCCTTATCATTATCAGCTGCCCTTACAATATCATTTGTAACTTTCGCTTGGGAGCTACCTTTTGCTCTGGTATTAGTCCCTCCAATAGTCTCTGCAGTTAGAAGATCATCAAGAGGGTGAGCTCGTGTTCATAGTAGGCTTAGATATGGGAGGAACTACTACTAAAGGAGTTCTAATTTCTGAATCAGAAATAATTGGAAAGACTATAGTAGTTGCATCAGATCCTCTCGCCGCAGCATCAGGTGCTATAGGGAAACTTGTTTCTGAGCATGGGATAAGCATTGATGATATAGAAGCTATAGCTCTCACAGGTGGCAGGACTAAGCCTCTCCCTAGAAGGATACTAGGCCTTCAAGTCAGAGAAGTTGATGAGATAGAAGCTGTGGGGAGAGGAGGGGCTTTCCTTGCAGGAATAAAAAGATGCGTCGTAGCTAGTGTTGGTACTGGAACCGCAGTGGTGGAAATCAGGATGGATGGTGGAAGATGTGAGGTGAGACATCTTGGAGGCACTGGTGTCGGTGCAGGCACTCTACTGGGGCTGGGTAGACTTCTCCTTAGTAGGACTTCAATTGCTTCTCTAATGGATATGGCCAAGAAGGGGGATCCTAGAAATGTAGATCTTACCGTTGGAGATATAGTTGGCGGGCCTATAGGAAAGCTCGAGCCTAGTGCTACAGCATCAAACTTTGGAAAGGTTGGAGATGATGTGAGACCCGAAGATATAGCTGCAGGGCTTGTGAATATGATAGGACAAGTTATAGGAACTGTAGCATTTTTTGCAGCTAAATCTGTTAGCCTTGAGAATGAGATAGTATTAGTTGGAGGATTGATGGTACATGATCTCATAGTTAAAGCTGCTATGAAGCCATTGAATCTATTTGATGGCCATGCGATTGTTCCAGAAGACCCACAATTCGCTACATCAATAGGCGCATCCCTTAAGGTTCTGGCTAACTTTACATCACCATTAGGTGAGAGAAACGAATAGAGAATATCCAAGGTACCCCTTGGTTGGTGTTGGAGGAATTTTAATACAGGATAATAAGATTCTTTTAGTGAAGAGGAAGAATGAACCTGGGAAGGGGCTATGGGCCATACCTGGGGGTCTTGTAGAACCCGGAGAGGCAATAAAGGATGCCGTGAAGAGAGAAATTAGAGAAGAAACTAACTTAGTTGTAGATGCACTGAGACCTATAAATGCGGATGAAGTTATAGTAAGGGATAAGGAGGAAAGGATAAAGTATCACTATGTCCTAGTGGATTTTCTGTGCAAAGTCATAGAAGGAAGCCTTAAGCCGGGAGATGATGCTAAAGAAGTTAGATGGATAGATATAAAGAGAGCTAAGGAGCTTAATTTGACTGATTCTACTAGAAAGCTCCTGGACAAGATAATGGAAGGGTTCTTTTTAGTGATAAGGAATAGAGATGTGAAGAAAGTCCTAATGGGAGTTCCTAGAGATCATGAGCATATGAGAGTTGTTTTTGAATTAATAGATGGCTCTATTATAGTTTTTCATGAAGCCACTATGGAAAATGTATCTCGAGGGGTAGTGGAGGTTGAGATGCACCCTACAAGAAAAGCGATCTCCTTAGTGGGAATAGAATTAGATGAAAGGGAGAAAGGATATAGCAGATATCAGCTGATAGAGGAGGATAAGGGGGAAAGCGAGATAGTGGAAGAGCTAACTAACCTGCTGAGGATGGAGAGTGAAGAGAAATCATAAAATTTTTCATTGGAGAAATATTTTAGGGATGAAGAGGAGTTACTCCGGGGATGTATGACCGAAAGGTACCTCTCTGACCCTCTGGCAGGTGGAATAAATGAGGAAAAGAGCTTTGGTAATAGGAAGGTTTCAACCTCTTCACTATGGACACCTTCATGCATTTAGATATTCCTTGGGAAGAGCCGATGAGCTTGTTATTGCCATAGGTAGCTCTCAATACTGCTGTGTTCCTAGGAATCCTCTCTCTATTGACGAGAGGATGGAAATGCTCGTTAGAGCCCTTAGAAGAGAAGGATTTCCTTTGGGCGATATAGTAATTTCCTCTGTTCCAGATACAGAGACTCCTGAGGAAGATTGGGGTAAATTAGTTATGGATAGAGTGCCTCGCGTGGATATAGCATTTAGCAATGATCCCGAAACCATTAAAGACTTAAGAAATGTTGGCCTCAAGGTAGAGAATATACCTTTCCTCAAGAGAGATATCTACGAAGCTACTAGAATAAGAAAACTCATATTAGAGAGGGATTCTGCATGGAGGGAGCTAGTCCCTCTATCCGTATTGGAATTCCTTCTTGAGATAGACATGGAAGAGAGGATAAAAAACATAGCAGAAAAGTACAGGGAGGAGCTAGCTGCCAGCAAGTAAGGTAGAATGTCCCTATTCCTTTGCCACAACTCTTAGAGCATCTGATTTGACGGCTTCCATGATCCTTCTTCCAATAGGACTGCTCCTTGCTAATGTGACCTTACCTCTTGAATCCGCTATGAATGCTGCTATTTTTCTCTCTCCAGAGTATAAAGTAACCTCCGTCTCAGCCATAGTAGGCCCTAAATCTAGGATTATGGTATGCTTCCTCTTTCTCAATCTGTACCTGATGGGAGATTCTTCTGATCCACCTTGAGTTCTTCCGTTACCCTTAACGGGCATAACGACGACTTCCTCTCCGAAGGTATATATCTCGTACTCAATGGAATCTGTTTCAAAGTCCTTTACCAATACAACTGGCCTGGCTAAGGTTACATCCTTCATACCTGCAGGCATCTTGACGGTTATTCTGAGGCTATAAACCCTCTCTACCTTGCCATCCTTGATGAATATTACGGTGTCTACTACGTGAGGGAGAACTCCTAGATCAACTCTTCCTATGAACCTTTGAATGGCTTCTATTGGAAAACCACAATGGACAACGCCCACCATGCCTATGCCAGCTAATCTCATGTCTACAAAAATTTTGAAGTCTTGGGTCTTTCTCATCTCATCAAATATTACGTAATCTGGTCTAACTAATAGCAATAGATCAGCTGTATTCTCAAAAGAGCCAGCAAGCCTACCATACTGGGTAACCTCTGGACCCACTTGTAGATCCCTAGGAGATTCCAAAGTCTTCACTATTCTTTCTTTTTCCCTGTAAAATTCGGCTAGGGCGCTAGCG
Source organism: Thermoproteota archaeon (assembly GCA_015522685.1). Taxonomy (GTDB): domain Archaea; phylum Korarchaeota; class Korarchaeia; order Korarchaeales; family Korarchaeaceae; genus Korarchaeum. The sequence continues at coordinate 40,427 of WALU01000005.1, forward strand.
AATGTTGTTTTACCAGCTCCTGGAGGACCTGCTATTATGATGCCTTCAGCTCTATCTTTGAGCCTATTCTTTAGCCTATCACTAAGCTCATAATCATCTAGGGTTACCTTGACAAGAGGTCTCACTGCGGTTATTTCTATCCCATCCGAGAATGGTGGAAATGCTATCAGTATTCTTACGTCCTCCAGCTGTATTACATAAGCATCTCCGTATTTTACTTCTATGAATGCATTCGGGTCCGTTTTGGCTCTCTCAAGTATTTCATAAGCTATCGTTCTTACCTCATATTCTTCCATAGGCTTTTCTGAAAGCATCACTAATCTAAACTCCCCTGGTCTCCCTTTCTTCGCCATAGGAGGAGCTCCTTCCTTTAGATGAACGCTCATTGTGCTCTCATTGAAGAAATTGAGAAGCCTGAACTCTCCATATTCAGGTCCTATGTATATAGCATCTATTCCCCTAGCCTTCAAAGACAGAGTTACTACTCTATCTCCAGTGATTACTTTACCTCCCAACCTTTCTGAGATTTCTGCAAGACCATCTAACCCTCTATTTTTATGCTCTTCCAATAATATCTTCTTCACATATCCCTCCTTTTCCAAATCTCTCAACCAGACAATCTCTGTTAGCGCTCCTATGCCAAATCTATCACCACTAGAAGCCATCTCTTCTATCTGAGACATTACTTCGGTAGGTATTACAATAGTAGATCCCTTCATTAGGGAAAGGGCTGGTTCATAGCGTAGAAGGGCTCTTAAGATGACGTCTTTACTAATTATCAGGGTCTCTTCGCTCATCCCTTTAGAGAGACGATGAAGAGTTATAAATTATTACTAAGTCATCGCTTATGTGTTATACGTAAAGTTAGGAGGTTCTCTCATAACTTATAAAAAAGAAGGCATGTTTTCCATTAAGGAGAACATTTTAAGAAATATTTCAAGAGAATTAAGGTCTTTTCTGAGGGATAGAATATTCTTAACCCATGGGGCTGGATCTTTCGGACATGTCCCTGTAATTAAGCATAACCTCCAAAATGGCCTTAGAAAGGGATCCAAACTGGGAGCTTCCGAAGTTATGGTTAGGGTTAGTGAGCTGAATTCCATCGTATCAAAGATAATGTTAGAAGAAAGCATTCCAGTAGTTCCTTTCTCTGCTAGATCGGTCTTCATGAGGAGGAGAGGAAAAATTTCGTGTAATCTTCCTTTCATAGAATATCTAATAGATCATGATTTTGTTCCTTTGACTCATGGAGATTTCATACCGGACGAAGAGCTTGGTACGTACATACTCTCAGCTGATGAGATACCTATATATCTAGCTCCCCTTGGGCTCAAGAAGGTTATATTCCTAACAGATGTCCCCGGGGTCCTAGATGAAGAAGGTAATCTCATAAAAGAGCTGAGGAGGAACTTTCTACCCAAGCTTAGGGAAGACGACTTTGATGTCACCGGAGCTATGAGAGGGAAATTATCTCATGCCTTTAAGCTGGCGTCTATGGGTATAGAAGTTATAATAGCAGGTTACTTAAATAATGGAGATTTAAGGAGAGCGTTTGAAGGAGGATGGGGGACAAGAGTCATAATATAATTTAAACAAAAGGGTATCAAATTATATTATCTCCTCCTCTTCTAAGATCTTCTTTGGAGCCACTAGAATGTAATACTTTTCGCCGCCCATTATTTCCTCTAGCACTCTTCTCACTAAGAGGCCTGCAGGATCTTTCAAACCAGTTCTCTTAGTTACATCAGAATAGCTAGAGAACAGTTTAGATCTCCTCTCTTCTAAGATCTTCATTAAAGTTTTCTTGCCGATACCAGATAGGAGCCCCAGCTGATGAAGTCTAGGGGTTATAGGAACACTTTCATTGAATAAATTAACGAAGAACTGCTCTCCATCTTGTACTATCTTGAGGACCATTGGTTCAAGCATCATCTTAGCTGAAGGAAATAATTCCTCATAGTCTAGGTATCTAAGGAATTTGCTTACTTCCTGTCTAGGTCCCTTCCCTACATAGACTTTACTTGCTGGCACTACTGATACATTGGACTTGAGAACGAATTCCATCATTATAAAGTATCTATCTCCTATGAGCTGAACTCTTCTTCTAGCTTCATCAACGTATAGAACATAGGCCCAACTATCATGGGGCTTTCTCCTACTTGGTATATACTTCCACATTTTCAGTAACACCGCTATTTATTATTATTCTTCGAGCTTCCTCAATAAGTTAAGCATTTCCTTATACTCAGAAGAGCCTAAAAGAGGATAATCTTTATAGAGATATACCTTAAGTTCTTCCTCTGTCCTCGGAGCGATATTCACCAATATTATAGCATGTTCTTCTTTCAAATTGAATCTCTTCATCAGCTCGTTTACCACACCTCTTGCCTTATTAGGATCGCTCGCCTTAGTAAATTTAGAGAGATATGTGAGGAGTCTTTTCTGATCTAAGTTGAGCGCCTCTGGATGAGCAGTCCATTTGGTGAACATAAGGGCCTTTACCTCAGCGAGAGTGAGGGGTTTTCTCCCTTCATTTTCTTTCGGCAAGGCTCTCCTCCTCAATCCTTATGCTTCTTTAGGTGGACTGGAAGAACTATTAGATGCTTAATCTTATTTCCTAGTTTTATGTCAACTAAATAAGCATGCCCTCGCTTTCCTGTGATTACACCTATTTTCCCCTGGTATCTTCTATGGGGCATGCTTCTCCTCTCAGATGGTTCGGCGTCTATCACAACCTTATCTCTTACATTAAACTCTCTTAGATACTTAGCTGGAGACGGCCTACCTCTTTCTCTAGGGGCCTTTGAGAGGAAGCTTCTTGACTTATAAAGAAATCCAAATGATCTCCTTCCCATTTAATTCACCTCATTTTTAATGACCGAATACCTCTAACACATCCAGCTCCCTACAAAAAGCTTTTTTCTCCAACACTTCTGTAACACTAGGCTTGGTCCTCCCATCATCCCCGGATATTAATTCCTTCACATAAAGACCTCCATCACATAGAACTGTTATCTCGAATGTGCTATTATTTATCTTTCTAGTTTTAACTTCATAAACCTTCCTTACTCTCACTATATCAGCTCTCCTCCATAAAACTCTCTTAGGAGTTCTCTGCTTTATTATAGCATTGGTGAGAGTTTTCTCTATTCCATCAAGATCCTCCTCTGTAATTCCATCTTCTACCTCAACAACAGCTCTGTAGAGCTTCTTTATATTAGGAGAACTTTCCTTTATCCTTACAACTTTATCTCTTTTAGTGAACTTCAGTTCTCTTACCTCTATAATTCCCCTCCACATAGAATTGATTTTCTTTTCAAGTAATTCTAGATCAGCGACTCTTTTTCTCGGAGAGATTACTTCCATGACAAAAGGTCTTCCCCTTCCAAGCATTCTAGCATCCACATCTTCCCTTCCAGCCCCATGTAATGTATAGTCCTCAGCTTCAAAGATATCTTTCATTATTTCGCCTATCATTCCTTCAATGGATCCCTCTGCGATTTTTCCGGTCCTATTACATTTTTCACAGCCTTTTCCTCCACAATAAGGGCATTTTCTCCTAGATTGAGAAATTCCTCGTTTTAGCTTTCTATACCTCCCATATATGAAGATAGGAGAGACTTTAAGGAATACATTCTTCTTGGAGAAGTCGAAAGTTATAAGAACATCAGGTTCATTGCTTACTTCAGCACCTATTTCAGAAGAAAGCACTAGATCAAGCCATTTTATTAGGGTTAGCTTAACTGATTCCATATATGGGGGGTTATATCTGGCTCTTATTCTATCCTCTCTCTCGATTATTGTTGGAGGGAGTATTACAGCGGCCTTCAGGGATCTAAACTCTATCCCCCTTAGCTTATTCATAGCTTCATTTACCATGGTATTGATGCTTTTCGGTATTAGGTTACCACATATCACGCATGGGTTTTCTCCTCCTCTGTTTAATGCTTTCAGTACTTCCCTCATGGCCGCGCCTTTGATGTAATTCGGAGCTACTAGCTTGGATCCTATGATACTACCTAAACAAAAAGGGCATAATGTGCCTTCCTCCTTTACTATCAGCAAAATTAGATCGAGGTCACCCACTTATGCCCATCCTCCTCATTAACCTTCTCATCTTAGCAGGAGAGGACATGGATTCCATCATCTTCTTTGCTTGTCCATAGGATTTAAGAAGTCGCCTTACATCTTTAGCAGTCACTCCGGACCCTCTAGCTATCCTTTCTATCCTACTGCCCTTTATTACTGAAGGATTTCTCCTTTCTTCCATAGTCATAGAGTTTATGATTGCCATCCACCTCGTCATTTCCTTAGGATCTAGCTCGATGTTAGAGAACTTATTTCCTATACCTGGTATCATCTCCAATAGTTTATCTAGTGGGCCAGCTTTCGTAAGCTGCTTTAAATAATCCCTATAATCTTCCAAATCGAACTTTCCCTTGGAAATCCTTTCTAACAGAGCTGTTTCCTTGAAAGCTTCTTCCATCCGCTTAGCCAGCTCAACTATGTTACCTCTACCTAGAAGGCGAGAAACAAAGCTATCTGGATCAAATTTCTCTAGGTCTTCCAATTTTTCCCCCGTGCCTATGAAGTATATCGGCGCACCTGCAGCAGCTACGGCTGACAATGCACCTCCTCCCTTAGCTGCTCCATCTAGTTTAGTGACTATGACGCCTCCTATCGGTATGTTCTGGGCAAAAGCCTTGGCCTGATTGAAGGCCTTTTGTCCTATCGTACCATCTATAACTAGCAGAACAAAATTCGGCTTTATTGCCCTGTAGTAATCCATTAGTTCCTTCATTAGACCTCCTTCATCCTTGTGCCTTCCTGCTGTGTCTACTAAAACGATATTATACTTTTCCTTCCTGAACTTTTCTATTCCAGATTCCATTATATCTACAGGATCTTTTGAATCTTTCCAAAATACTGGAACTTCACTTCCTACCATCTGTTCTATTTGAAGTCTTGATGCCGGTCTTATAACATCTGAAGATATAATGGCTACTTTTCCATACCTTTTCGAGAACCAGTGAGATAGTTTAGTTACAGTAGTGGTTTTCCCCGATCCCTCTATACCAATTATTAGTATTATATTTGTTTTCTTTCCATCTAGCTCTATTTTTGGAGGTTTCTTTCCAAGCAGGTTAGTTAATTCCTCATATAATATTTTAACAGCTAAGTCCCTCCTACTGAAACCAGAAGGGACTTCTCCTTTGAGAGCTCTTTCTTTAACCTTTTTAGAGAGTTCAAGGACAAGTTTAACGTTTACATCTCCTTCAAGGAGGGCTCTTTGGACATCTCTTAAAAAGTCCATAATAGCTGCTTCGTCTATTACTGGCCTACCTCTGAGCTTATTAACAGCATTTCTTAGGGAAGAACCGAACTTCTCTAGAACCAACCCTCTTAACCGCCACCCCCTCTAGTTCTTACAATCTTCCTCTTATTCATAGACTCCCAATACTCTACCTCAACTCCTGGCTGTAGCTTAGAGGCTAGTTCTTGATCATCCGGCATAACCATCTCGAAGGTTTCATATGTGCTCATATCCATGAGTTGAACTGTATTACTATACACGTTGATTACTTGGGCCGTTTTTTTATCCACTATGGGTATCTCTATTAGAGCATTAGCAGGGAATATCTTAGATCTCCTAGAGCCATCAAAGATCCCCCTAGCTTCTATTCTCACTTTAGCAGCACCATGCTTTCCAGGTTTAGATTTTGAAATGCTTAGGACCTCACATGGTTCTCCGTCTAATATAATATAGCTACCCTTCTTTAATTCTCCAGCAGAACCTCTGGTCATAGACAAATTATATCCCTCCTCTTCTTTCCTTTAAAGATAAGAAAGTTACCTATAAGACTTCTGGAATCTTGCTCTGGCACTTCTGCCTCCATACTTCTTAGGCTCTGTCTGTCTGGGATCTCCCTTAAGTATAGTTCTATCATATTCCTTGAGGAGCTCCTTCAACTGATCACTTCCACTATACTTCACTAATGCTCTACCTACTGCCATTCTGGTGGCGTCAGCTTGTGACATAAAGCCTCCTCCTCTAACTCTAACGTAAATATCTATATCGGAGATGTAATTGCTTGCCAGCCAGAGAGGTTCCAATATTTTCATTCGCACGAACTCATTAGTAGCATAGACTTCCATTGGAAGCCCATTTATATAGAGCCTACCGAGTCCTTTCCTCACAACAGCCATTGCCCTTGCCATCTTTCTTCTAGAGGAGGCCAGTGCAAGTATCCCATTTCTCTTACTTTTACTTTTCCTCGACATACTTTATCCCCTTCCATCCCAGTTCTTTAGATAGCCAGAGAGTGGTTACATACCCTTTTGTTTTCTTCGGTTTAAGTGAATCTATAGTGTATTTAATGTATTCCTTCGGATCTTCCTTGAGATTTACATCCATTTTCATTCTAGAGAGTTCATTCGGTATCTCTATAAATACCTTGAGTCTCTTTATGGCTTCTCTTCCCTTTGCTTTCTTCATTGGAAGCATTCCTTTTACGGTCTTCCACACAATTCTATCGGGGGTTCTGGGTTGTATAGGAGACTTTCTAGGGCTTATTGTACTTTGAATGGCTCTTCTAGTTCTATACTTTCTAAGAATCGTTTGAGGATTTCCTGTTATAATAGCCTTTTCTGCGTTCACTATGGCTACCCTCTTACCCTTAAGTAGTTCTTTTGCCGCAAATGAAGAGATCCTCCCGAGAATTTTCCCCTCGGCATTTATAACTAAGTCAAATTTCAAATATATCACCTTGTTCATACCAGTATCTTAATATTAGAGCCTTTAGGATTCTCCTCAGCATACTCATCTAGCAAATAGGTTTTGCCTCCGGTAGCTTCTATCTTTCTCTCGGCAGTTTTTGAGAAGCTAGCGGCGGCTATCGTAGCTGGCTTATTTATCTCTCCTTCTCCTAGAACCTTACCTGGAACTATTATCGCCCTAGATTCCTCTAAATACTTGCCTATTTTCCATAAGTTAATTTCTACCCTAGCTCTAGTAGGCTTTCTAAGATTATCTGCAACGGCCTTCCATACTGCAGCATTGTTAAGCCTAGATACCTTCTCAAGCCTGTTTATCATTCTTATCAATCTTGGATTCATTGGTCCTGTTGGCTTCACAATAATCCTCCTCTCACATAGAGTGACCATTACGGCTTTAATAAAGATGTATATGCGGGGGGTGGGATTCGAACCCACGAGGGCCTAACGCCCACCCGCCCCTCAAGCGGGCGCCTTGGACCTGGCTTGGCTACCCCCGCCTTATTCTACCTGATAACACTTCTCTTATTAAAGCTTAATCATCTGATCCCATTTGATAATTCATTGAACTTGAGCTTCAGCTGATCCAATGCTTCTAAGAAAATCTCACTAGGTGTTAAAGAGCCAGTACTCTCATACCTAAGTATGATTCTGGACTGATCCCACTCCCTCTTGACTTTGCCAGGATTATTCAGCCTACATTTCTCGAGCTCCTCCAAGCAACCATTGTATATGGTGGGATATTCTACTTTAACAATTTTCCTCTTCTTCTTCATACAGCCGTCACATTTTGATAGATTACATAGTTTCAATAACGATCTTTCAAATTCATACATGGGCATGAAGCTATAACCAACTGCGGCAGCTGCCTGCCATTTTGAGTGATTTTTTCCTCTTCCAACTCTAGCTATGGCTTGAAATCTTATTCTCTGCCCTTGTCTCATTTTTATTATCGGTATTCTATTGCTAGCTGGTATGACTAGGGGGTCTGATGATTTAAGGTCCCCAGAGTATATAGTCTCAGTGGATTCTTTAGCCTCCCTTTCAAGCTCAAGGATAACAGTTCTATTGGGATCAGTTTTAACAACGTCCATGCTTGTTTTAAGGGGAATCATAGCCAATCTATGGGCTATATATTCATCGAAGAAAGGCGTTGAATTTTCAAAGAATATAACTTCATCTACCGCGAATATTGGGATTTCTGATATTATGGCTCTCCTTATGGCATTTACTAAGGTAGGCTTGGCATCTTCAATCACTAAAATGGCTTTATAGCCATTTAAATCTATAATTCTAGCTTTCAACTTTTTCACCTTTCTTATGCAATATTTCTACCCATGGATTGCTCAGCATTTCTTTAAGTACTTCGTCAGCCTCTTGAGCACTAGGAGGTAGTGCTGCACCTTTATTAATTTCGATCTTTTGATATGATTTTATCTCCTCGTGACCTTTAATCATTTCCGCATTTTCCTTGGAGTAAGAATTGTCACTATGCGATTTAATCCGATGTTGCTTATAATCCATTGGGTGTAAATTAAACTGATTATCAGGATATTGCCCACCTAGGAGCCTTATCATTGCTTCTAGCAGTTCTACCCTCTTTTCCAGTTCATGAAGCTTGTTCATTATTTCAAGCTGATTCTCTTCCTCCTTAACCTCCAATAAGACGGATTTCATTGATTCATGCACCGCTTTCTTCAGTTCATTGACTATTTCATTCATATATCCACCGAATTCCTTGTTGATCTTTCCCTGCTTTTCTTTAATCTCTTGATAAGTTCTTTTAACATCTTGCCTCTCTCTAATTTTTGTTCTAATTCGATTTTGATTCTTTCTTTTAGGTGTGTTAATTTCAATGGATTCATCTCTGGGATATAAATCCCTCATCGATCTTATGGTCACCTTTGCGAGCAATCCTTCCCTTTTGATCTCATCATCCAATTCCTCTTGAAGATCTCTTAAATCTCTAGGTGGAACCCATACTTCCACTCGATCGAATTTTATACTCGCTCTCTTATGAACCAGCATCAGAGATTTTATCCAACTAAGAAAATCTCCGTCTCTATATGGATCAAATGTTATGATCAGGAGCCTAAGCTCTCTTCTTCCCCTTATGGTGATGAGTGCAGAATGTCCATCCAATCCGAGTCTTTCAAATTCTACTTTACCTGATAAGTTCTTCTTATACCAGCCTAGCAGTGTTTCAAGTTGATATATGCTCTCCCCTGGCACAGGGTTTTACCTCTCGCTATATGATCTAGTATGAAAATAAAAATTTGGGGAGAATTCAGACTCTTCTACCCCTTCTACCATGAGGTCTCCTGCATCCATCATGAGGGATAGGGGTTACATCCTCGACCCTGACTAAAATTAAACCTGATCTGGAGAATCCTCTTATTGCAGCTGTAGCACCAGGGCCAGGTATTCTGCTTTTTATCCCACCAGGAGCTCTAACTTTTACTATGAGGTGTGTTATTCCCCTCCTCTGGGCCTCCTTAGCAGCAGCTATGGCAGCTTTCAAGGCAGCATAGGGAGAGCCCTCTAACCTATCTGCATCCACGAACATGCCGCCAGAATACCTAGCTATAGTCTCAGCCCCTGTTATGTCCGTTATGTGGACTATTGTATCATTGAATGATGAGTATATATGAGCTACGCCCATTTTTCCTTTCTTTTGACTTGCAGACATGCGATCACCTTCCTTGATTTATCTCCTGCTTAGGGATTTCTTCCTCTAGGCATGTAGGGTGAGTACATACTACTGCTTTCTCCTCTTCTAAAGTGACAAGATACCCTGGTTGCTTTATTCTCCTGCTATTTACTCTTATATGACCGTGAGTTACCAGTTGTCTGGCCATATAAGGAGTTTTAGCAAATTCCTTCTTCCAAACAATAGTTTGCAGCCTTCTCTCTAAAAATTGATCTACAGTTAGATCAAGCAGATCATCCAGCGTTGCATTCTTACCTACAACACCTAGCCTCTGAAGCCTACTTATTATTGGTTGTACCTTAGCCCTCTCCTCCTCAGGAGCTGCAAGAAGTTCTCTAGCTACTCTCCTGTATTTCTTCGCTATGGAGCTTACTCTCCATAGCTCTCTCTTGTTTCTTAATCCATAATAACCGGCCAATCTATTTGTTTCCTCTAAAACTCTACTATCCCAAGGTTTATAGGGCCTATCATATTTCTTCCTCGGCCTCCTAGGATCTCCCAATCAATCACCTCTCCATTATTCACTTCTTTCTCTGATAACCAGCAATTCTTCCTACTCTGCTCGTTGTCTTGGTTCTCTGCCCTCTTACCTTCAACCCTAAATCGTGCCTTATGCCCTTCCAATTCTTTATCTTTTTCATTAGGTTTATGTCTTGAGTCATAGCCCAGCTTATGTCATCTCCGATCAAAATCTTAGAATCGTTAGTTTTAGGATCCTTCTGTCTATTCATTGTCCACCAGGGGATCCCATATTTATCTGAATTATTTATCACGTCCTCTATTTTAGCAAACTCCTCGTCGCTTAGCTCACCTAGTAACTTATTGGGATTAATACCAGCTTTATTCAGTATAATCTTCGCTAAAACGAAATTTATCCCCTTAACATTTGTTAGAGAAACTATTACCTGCTTAGTACCGTCCAAGGTTGTGTTGAGGAGCCTCACTATTCTCCTTAGCTCAGTAGTTTCTGACAATTCCTCACCTTCTCTCGGAAGGTGATATCTAATTTGTAATATAAGATTTTGCTCTCGATCACTAGAGTTATAGCACCTTGCTTTATATTTAGCATATAAAGGTCGAGGCGAGATGTATTATTCAAAGCGCCGGGGGAGGGATTCGAACCCTCGCGGCCCAATGGGCCACTGGCTCTCCAGGCCAGCCCCCTACCGGGCTAGGGCACCCCGGCCCTTTACTTTAAAGTCCTAGTATTGGTCAATTCACCCGAGATTTAACTATTGCGCACCATTATCAGGCTCATTCTTCTTCTTAGGTTTCCACATTGGCGGGTAGAGATCCCTAGGCATTACTACCCTATTTATTTCCGCTACAATTCCCTCTTCAGCTTTAACTATTTCATCTGAGTTCATGATAGATTTACCAATGGCCACTAATTCTCCTTTAAGGGTTATTATAGCGACAGTCCTCCCTTTCTCTATGTCTTTGGTGAGAGAGCCCACACCTTTTGCCTTTAGAGAAGCTCCATAGGCTACAGATGCCACAGCGCTATCTTTTATCACTATCTTAGGCATGTCTTTTATTGCTACCTCTAGAGGCAAGATTACTCTTCTAAGCTCGCTATCATCACCAGATCTCTTCCACTCTTGATAGGCTTCGTATAACTGTTGAAGGGTTACGCTATTCTTCTCATCAAAAATACCGGACCTTATCCTCCTTAATTCCCTCATGCTTCCCCCAACACCCAGATATTCTCCTATATCGAAGAAGAGCTTCCTTATGTATGTCCCAGATTCTACATGCACCTTTATCAGATGGAACCTTCCTTCACTCTCCAAGAGATCAATGGAGTACACCTCTCTGATCCTCAAGCTTCTCTTAACAGCAGATTTCACCGGAGGTCTCTGAAAAATCGGACCAAGGAATCTCTTGGAGGCCTTATTTAGCTCTTCTTGGCTAACATTATCATGTATATAAAGTACACCTATGTACTCCTTATCTGAATTAGCTATAATCCTGCTTAGTTTCGTTGCGTTTCCTAGAACTACTGGAAGGACCCCTGATACCTTGGGATCTAAGGTACCAC
>WALU01000006.1 GCA_015522685.1 Thermoproteota archaeon
CTAAAAGTAAGAAAATATAGCTACCAAGGGTTTTTTCAAAAAAAAAAAAAACAACAATGTTTTTAAATAATATAGTAACCTGAAATTAACGTAGAATGCATCCATCGATGGGGATAATGATGATGGGACAGTGGTTTGAATGAGGAAAATGAAGATAGCAATTCTTGGTCCTCATGGAGCCGGAAAATCAACTTTGGTAAGAAAGCTAGATCCAGATGCTATCGCAATAAAGTATCCTAAAGACAATATCTCTCTGACAATAGGGTTTGACTATGGCGTGGTTTTATGGGATATGACTGCGAGTAGTCTCTTCAGGAGGAGAGAAATAGATAAGTTGGATTTCACGAATGAAATTTGGAAGGTAACTCTAGTAAGTACAACTCCTGGCCAGACATCCCTTGCTCCACTCAAGGCCACTTTAGGTAATAGAGTAGATGGTATAATCCTGGTATTAGATAGTTCTAATCCATCTCAGTTCGTATACGGGCTAGCTCAGTATGAGGAGATAAGAGACTTCTTTGGAAAGGATAAGCCTCTCCTCATATTAGCAAATAAGTGGGATCTGCGAACAGATAAGAGTCCTGCTATTCCTAAATATGCCTTTAAAGAGATGATTGAGATAAAGCCCATCTCTATTCTAAAGGGCCCGGATGTTATCGACATAGTACTCAAATTCTTCGGAGTGGTGAGGAACAATATCCTTAGAAGATCCATTCAGAGGATGGTCAGTGCTATATACCAAGAAACTAATTCAAATGAGCAAAAGAATAAGGCCAAAAAGGTCATAACAGCCTAACAGTTGTTGAAATTAAGCTTTCCTCTCTCTTAATGGGAATATCTCTGCCTCTATCTCTTCAATAAGTCTCTTAGCTCCTGGAAGCAGCTGACTGTATCTATTAACGTAGAGCTTTATATAATCTATCTCTTTTAATAAGCTCTGAATTCTCTCCTTTTCAGCATCGGAAAGCTTAAAACTTATCTCATCCCCAAATCCTCTCGTAATGCCCAGTAACGTAGCCTTTAGATTATCTAACTTCATTATTATATTATGAGTGCCATCCTCGACTCTTGGCATATAATTGATTATGAGCCCAATGAATAACCCTATATATATAGGAGGTCTAAACTCCAGTCCAATGATCAGCTCCTTTAGTCGCTCGGCAAGAAAACTAAGTTCTATTCCTCTCCCATTAGTTGGATAGCTTCCTATAATTGATGATAGTACTTCTAGGGAGAATTCTAGCTCCTCTCTCAATTTTTCCTCTATCTCCATGGTTTTCTCCCTTATTTTCGTCATCTTATCTTTTATTTCTTCTCTACTATCTCCTCTAGCCTTCTTATCTAGAAGAAGAGGATTTCCGTATCCCTCCTCAAGGAGTTTAGCCACCAACTCGCTCATACTAGCCTTAACCTCATCATAATTCCCACTGAAATCTTGGAGAAGAAAGTAGGAGGAAGAATCAATTAGCTTCCTAACTCTAAGGATTTCCTGCTTCATCTCATAATACTCCTTATACATGGAAAGAAGCATAAATCCAGCTTCTAAGTTTCGAATCTCTTCTTTATTAGACGGACTTTCGATCATTTGATGGACATGTTTTCATTTTCTTATTTATAAATTTATATCTTCTACATCAAGAAATACAATTGGTTAGGATGGTCGACGTTCTCCAAGATGAAATAAAAAGCAGACTAAAGGAGCATAAATTATCCGATGAGGAGATAGCTGAACTTGAGGCCTATTTTAGGAGGGACAATCTGATCAAACCTATCGAAAATGTAATGAGTAAAATTACTGATTTAGAGGGATTATTCAAGGTTCTCTCTGATGTTAAGGGCCTTGAGGGCCAGATGTACGAGTATAAGCATCAAGTAAGATACCTTAAGGGTCTACTCATTGATGAGCTGGTAAGATATGGAAAGGAAGCTAATAGATCTTCCAAGAAACTCTTCGGAGGTAAATCTCCCTCTAAGAGACTATCGAAAATATTAGCAGATATGTCCAAAGAACTAGAAGAATCTAAGTATCGATTACTATCTAGCCTCAAGAAGCTTATGGAGACAGCTAGCAAGGATAAGCCGAGGGATCTAATTGAGAAGGTTGGATCGTTGGAATCTGGGAGCAACTCAGAGATTGAAGAGCTGTTAAGCAATTTTCCCTCTTTAGTGAAGAGAAGGACGGGTATGCTAAAGAAAAGAGACCTCAGGAGCCTATTCGCTGGTAAGAGATTAGTAGAAGAGTTAGGGCCTTATGAAGTGACGGAGAATACGATAGATAATCTGCTTCTTTATATGGAAGACATCGAAAGATACAAAAAGCAGCTGGGATTAATAGGCTTTAATTACATCAAAGTCGAAGAATTTTCATCTATAGAAGAGAACATAACTTATATATCTACTAAGTACAGAAAGAAGAAAACATACCTAAAGCTAAATGCCCTCTTTGATTATATGAAGGAGCTCAAGAAGGAAGAGGAGGAGTTAGACAAGCTGGGAAAGAATCTAGTATCCTTGGATATTAAATTAGAGGGAATCAAGGAGAATCTATTGAGTAAGTTGGCTGAGAAGGGACTTAGCAAGTATGGCGAGATGATCAAGCTCGTAGGGATAAATATTCTCAAGCCTCCCCTAACCCTCTATTGTTCTGATGATATAGAAATCTTAAGAGAAGAAGTTTCTAAGCTACAGGAGCTAGATAATCTGCTGAAGGAGTTGTTGGAGGAGCTCAATAATTTTCCAGGTAACATAAAGATCTCTCTAATTGATGTACCTACTAATAAGGAGGAAGAATTCATTAAGGGATTTATAAATGCTCTCAGGATATCCAAATTATCGGAGGGCTTGCCTGTACAATCCTACTCATCCACTGGAATAATTAATACTGTATTAGATCTTTATCCTAAATGGAGAAAGCGAATAATGGAAATCCTAGCTGAGAGAGGAAGCATGTCAATTAACGAGCTGGACTTTATTCCAGAAATATGGAGAAAATGGTTTATAAACACTCTTAAAGAAGAAAGAGTGATCTCGATATCTGACGGTAAGATAGTAATCAATGCACAGACATATGGACTCCTAGAAAAGGTGAGGGCGAAGATAGATATAATTAAAGATTCTCTGAGAGATTTAGGGTCATATGCTGGGCATGGATTAACCGAGGAGTTGATTCAGTCTTATTTAAATGAATTTAAGAGGGCAAAGGAATTGATATCGAGAGGAGAAACTGAGGAAGCCACATCCATCCTTAAAGAATTGAACTCGAAGCTAAG
>WALU01000007.1 GCA_015522685.1 Thermoproteota archaeon
GTTCAGGAGATTCCTAGGGCCAGTAGTTAAGAATGAGGCCTTTGAGAGGACAACTCCATCACACTCACTCCGCCAAAGCTTATAGCGTACTTTATATGAATAAAAAGAGAGAGGATGGCGAGTTAGTCTCCACCATCACTACTTTTCTGGAGAAGTCAAGTAAGGCCTAACTCCTTCTCTGCTATCCTAGTACCCTTAACCATGTTCTTCAGCTTCTGATAAGCTACATCCCATGTCCTGGTCCTGAGGCCACAGTCAGGATTCACGTAAATATGCTCCGGAGGGAGCACATTGGCGGCGTAAGCGATCCTGCTCCTTACCAGCTCAGGAGGCTCTATGAAATCAGAGTGGACATCTATAACACCAAGACCAAGCTCCTTATCGTATGAGTACTCCTTGAGCAGGTGCAATATCTGGTAACCTGACCTCTTTTCATCATCTCTATTAGCAAACTCAAGTAGAAATTGTTCACACCTTCTCATCCTTAGGATATGAGGGAGCAGGACAGAGTAATCGCTGTAGCATATGTGCATCACGAACTTGGCCTGAAGTCCTTGGACCATCTCATTGAAAGCCTCTACGAATATAGGTATCTCGTCCGGCTTTGTGGTAGCAGCTGGCTCGTCTATCTGTATGATCTCTGCCCCCTCTCTAATCAGGGCTTCGAGATTAGGTCTTAGGATCTCCTTGGCTAGGTCAAAGACAAACTCCTTCTTGGCCTCCTTTCTAGCCTCCTCGCTGCCGAAGTGCTTCCTCATGTAGTACTCATTGAAAGACCATTCAGCTAGCGTGTAAGGACCGGTTACAGGAAGCTTTACTCTCCTTCTAGCATGCTTATTCGTGAAGATGAACTCTTCGATGTGATAAGGCTCCTTGAGCCTCGGCCTATCTACAACAGCTGCCTTCCTGTAGTACTTGCTGTCGAAGCTCCTCACATGCCCCACGAACTCGAAGCCCTCAATCCTCTTGATGGGATACTCGTACATCTCAGTCCTGAACTGCTCCCCATCAAAAACTATATCCAAACCTGCAGTCTCTAAGAACCTTATGGCCTGAAGGGCTGAGTGTTCTATCACTTTCTTAGCATTCTCAGGCGTCTTTTCTTGTCTCAATATATCATAATCAAAGCTAGTACCAAGAATCTGATCCCACTTCTTTATCTCTCGGAAGTCCTCCTCGGTAAGGAGGAGCCCTCTTAGGTATTTAACCCTCCAGTTGGGCTTGGCAAGGCTCCCTATCTCTTGAGTTATCATGATGAAAGCACCTCCACCACGGCATGAAGGAGTATCATTTTCCTCTTGGCATACTCATAAGGGAGGAACTCTAGGTCACAGTTTGAGGAGATATGTCTCACCTCTTGAAATGAGGTAGTCATCCTAACTAGGCGGTTTAGGTCTTCCATGTACGTGTTTCTCCCATTTACAATTCCTAAGGTAAGAGGAACCCCTAAATCATCCATAGGAAGTCCTTCTACAAGGTCCAGGCCTATCTCAGGCACTTCTCTCTCGGCTAGGAATACGTAGGCCTCTGAAGGGTCTCCAAAGTAGAGGTGAACAGATGCGTTAAGCTCTCTAGCGAACTCAGCTACCCAGTCATAATCCTCCTTATTAGGCTCCCACTTTCTGTACCTGTAGACCAGTGCGGGCTCGTTGATCTGGACTGCATTGGGCCTGAGGTCGGCTATAATCTCCTTATAAATCGAGAGGAGCTTCTGATAGAATATAACCTTTCCTGACTTTACTTCCGACATCACATAAAAGGTGTATGGCCCAGGCAGTATTAGCTTCTCGCCACTGAAGGGCAAGCCTCCGAGATACTTTATCTTCTCTCTGATTATAGGTTTTCTGTAGAATGTGTTATTATCAAAGAACCTAGTCAGGGGACCGGCTTCCATCCCATCTACGACTTCAGTTATGGGTCTGAATATGTCCTGCCACCTGAAGAGACCATCTATCGTCGGTTTGAAATTCCATCTAGCTTGAAGAGATTTCAGTTCATCTTCCACCTTCATGAAACCATCTTCAAGTTCCTGAGCTGTTGCCCTCCCTCTATCATAATCCCTTGTCAGCCTGACTAGCCACTCAGGTCTTGGATGTATTCCTACTAGAGTTGGTTCCATAGAATAACTAGCATTTCAGGTTCCAATAAAACTTGTTCGTCTATCAATTTGTGATACTCTTTATGTTCAGTTCATCAAAAGGGAATGAGGTTTATGTTGCCGCTCCAACCAAGAAGACCTTGAGGACTGTTGTCCATGATTTCGAGCCGGGATGGGAGACATACACAGAGAAACCAGGTTAGAGATCTGCATGGGTGGACAAGGAATTTAAGGAGGTTAAACTGAGGAATATGATGGGTTGGTCATACTGGGTGGTAGATCTAAAGGCTCGTGAGACTGAGTATCTAGATCAGTAGGTCGTAGTAGACGGCAACCTAGTCATCGCAAGGGCTTGGCCATATCTGCCTGCATGGATGCATGAGTTTATAAAGCTCCTAGAAAATGAGTCAGCTTCATTATTTCTCCCTTATTATTTCTAGTTTTTCCTTTATAGCATCACATCTTTCTCTAAAGAGACCAATCTCCTACTTAGGAAAGTGCTGAGATCGTCTCTCATATTCTTCAGCTCCTTAAGCGTCTCACCCTGCTTCTGATCATGGATATTCCGACTTCTATCATCCTCTCAAGCTGGAGTGTGGTGAAATACAACCTGAATTTCTCTATACCCTTCACAGGGCCTTCATAATTCTCAAATTCTATGCTACCCACTTCAGCGCTCTCAGGCACGAATTTTCTCGCATTTCTCTCAAATCCCCTAACATCCTCTTTATCTCCCCCTCAAGGCTTCTATCATCCTCTTACCTATGTCCCTTGCTTGAAATCTGTAAGATTGTACTCACTTGCTAAATTAAGGAGTAGCATGCGGTATCTTATATCCTGCACTCTGTTCCCTTTGATGAGAGCCTGCGTTTCATCGTTTACATCTTCTCATAAGGTGATTTAAAAGTTATTAAACAATGGATGTCAGGAGAGCTATTCTTAAAAGTTTTACAACAGATTTCAGTAATCCTTCATTCTAAATGAGAGAGGTGAGCAGTACTATGCCCCCCACCAGGAAGCAGTAATAGGAGAACCAGTGAAAATGATTTCTCCTTATTACAGCAAGAAGGAACTTGATTGCGAGAATTCCCACTATAAAGGAGCTGAGAAATCCTATTAGGTTGCCTAATGACATTATATGGCTTAGAGGAGAGTTTACTACTTCTAGGGTTAAAGCTCCAGCTACGGCTGGGATAGAAAGTAGAAATGAGAACTTAACAGCATCATCTCTATCGATTCCAAGGAGCAAACCTGTTGATATAGTTGATCCAGATCTAGAAATCCCGGGAAGGATAGCTACTGCCTGAGCTAACCCAATGATTGTGCATGATTTAAGATTCAACTTCTTAAAATGCTTAGAATTCTTAGTGAGGTAGATCCAGAGACCTGTTACTAATAGACAGAAGCCAACAAGTTCTAAATTATTGAAGATAACGTCTACATAATCCTTGAGGAGATATCCTACTATAGCTATGGGAATTGTACCTACTATAATGTACCATGAGAGTTCCCTCTTCGCGCTTGAATAGAAAGCATGTAATCCATCATGGGGAATTTCTAAGAAAGTCATGAAAAAATTAGCGATCAGATCTATGAAATCGCGCCAGAAGGTGACTATAACAGCTAGCAAAGTCCCTCCATGAACCATGATATCAAACAGGACAGAATTATAAGAAAAGAGAAGCTTTTGCATTATGACTAAATGGCCTGAACTGCTTATCGGTAGCCATTCAGTGATTCCTTGGATCACTCCTAAGAGAAGAGCAAATATAGGATCCATACAGCTCAACATTTTCATCAAGATATAACATTAACTAAATTTCTAAGGGGAGCATTCTCACATTCGAGGATTCTGCTCTTTCGTCAACCATGAAGGATAGCCTGAAGGTCAGTGAGCCTCTCGAAAAGTTAAGTTATATTCTCTCTCTTCTAGTATGTAAGAATCAGCTAACTACGTATTAAAAAGGATATGAAGGATCCTACTCGACTTTCACAGGAAGTACAATCTCAAAACAGGTATGTTTAGAAGAGCGATAATCTCCATGAAAACTAGAGAATGTTAATTTTGATGTTCTTCTTCTGGAGAATCACAGAATTTCTAGCTCTCATGCAACTTTTCTTTGAGGAGGTCGGTTTGCCAAAATTGAAGACTCTCATATTTTGGTGACTAAGACCTAGAAGGAAAATAGATTTCTTAGCTTGAATCTCTCAAAATTTTTAGAAGAAGAGAAGATGGAAAGATATGAATATGTATGAAATAAATAAATGTATATGTAGTAGTTTAATCTCTAAGATCAGACTTCTCCTCTCAGGAATTTTATTGTCAGCTCATGCTTCGGGTTTAATGCTATAGCATTCGTGAGACCGAACTCGACAAGCTCTCCCATGTAGAGGAAGGCTATATAATCGGAGATCCTTACAGCTTGATGAGGTGTGTGAGTTACCAGCAGTATAGTTATATTTAGGTTCTTTATCAGATCCTTCAGGGCTTCCTCTATCTTAGCCGCATTCACTGGATCTACGTTTCCAGTGGGCTCATCTAAAAGGAGGAGCTTGGGTTTAAGGGCTAAAGCTCTAGCCAAACAGAGCCTCTGCTGTTGTCCTCCACTTAGCCTCATTGGATGATCTGATAGCCTGTCCTTCACCTCATCCCACAGCATGGCCTTCTCAAGGGCCCATCTAACCAATTCATTCAATATCTTTTTATTCCTGACGAGGCCATTGAGCTTCGGCCCTATTGCCACATTATCATATATGCTCATGTTAGGAAAGGGATTGGGAGTCTGAAATACCATTCCCATGAGCCTCCTTATCTTATAAGGATCTGTTGAGTAAACATCGGTATTGTAAACCAGAACCTTACCCCTAACTTCACTCTCCGGTATGAGATCTATGAGCCTGTTTATACTCCTGAGCAAGGTCGATTTACCTGAGCCTGAAGGACCCATGACCGCTAATATGCAATTCTCAGGTACATCCAGTGTCATTCCCTTTAATATATGCTTTTTCCTTATCCAAACGTTGACATCCTTCATTTGAAGAGCATATTTCTTCACAAGAACACCTCCTTCGTATATCTCCTTGATATCAGGAATATTGCTAGGAATATCATCATTAGAACAAAAGCAGCTCCCCATGCAATCTGATGGAAGTTTCTGTAAGGGGTTTGCGCGAAGTCAAATATCAACAGGGAAACGGAATCTCCATAATCTAAGGGACTGAGTGGGAGGGAAAGTCTGTCTCTTCCCAAAGTAAATAGCAGAGGAGCAGTTTCTCCCATTACCTTGGCGAATCCTATTAGCACGCCAGTGAGTATTCCTCTCCTAGATATGCCAGCTAATATCTTAAACACTACTTTAGGTCTAGAAAGGCCTAAAGCAAAGCCAGCTTCTCTGTAAGTGAAAGGTACTCCTTCTAAAGCTTGCTCTACATATGTAGTGACATAAGGTATCATTATTATCGCTAAAGCTAGAGAGCCAGCGAGTATTGAGAAACTATGAATTGGCAGCACAAGTACTACATAGATCAGCATCCCTACCACGACTGACGGAATTTCCAGAAGGGCCTTGCTGAGGGTCCTTACACCTCTAGCTACTACATTATCTGGAAATTCTACAGCAAATACTGCGGCGAAGAAGGATAGGGGTATACCTATAAGGGATGAGAGAAAAGCTAAAAACAATGTACCAGCTAATGAGGGAGCTATGCCACCGAGGCCGCTCTTAGGAGCAGGAGGAACATCCGTTATAAACCTGAGCCCATCAGATGCCAAAACAGAGGCTCCATTCCATATTATTGATAAGAACACATGAAAAACGGGAAATATCGCTGCCATCGATAGTATAACTACCGTAGCTAGGAAGATTTTCTCCTTTAAGTCACGCCATTCAGGCATATAGCTTCCTCACTCTCCTCATCATTATAACACCTATACCACTGAATATCACGCCTAAAGCCAAGAGGACTAGGCTACCTGCAAACATGACGTTCTCCATAAGTGGATAGAATGTGGACTCAGAGAACTGATTTGCTATAAGAGATGATATAGTATAGCCAGGAGCAAAGAGACAGGGAGATACATTAAAAGCATTGCCCACAACCAGAGCTACAGCTACAGTCTCACTCGCAGCCCTCCCAAGGCCTAAGAGAAGTGCTGCAACTATAGCTGGTTTTATCATGGAGAAAAGTATCCTGAAATACTCATATCTGTTAGCTCCCAAGGAGAGAGCTGCTTCCCTATAAGTGTGAGGGATATGCCTGTAGGTATCCTCTATGATGCTGTACATGAATGGAATTATCATTATGGCCAGCAACAGACCAGCAGCTAGGAAAGAAGCCCCGCTTAGTGGATCACAGGAGAACAGAGGGATAAAACCGAGTTTGGAGTGGAGTGGGATCATTATATTATCTCTAATCAAGGGGACCATGACCTCCAAGCCCCACAAGCCGTAGAGTATAGTTGGCAACCCGGCCATCAGGTCTATTGTAGAAGAGAACAACTCCCTCATCTTTTGGGGAGCGATCTCCTCCACCATGTATACAGTGGATATAGATAATGGAAGCGCTATGCTTGCAGCTATAGCGGAGGTAACGAGAGTACCATATAGAGGAGCTAGAAGTCCGTATCTGACGAACTCCATACCCTTCTCAGATGCCTTCCATACATTTTCAGTTAGTAGTTGAAGTCCAAACCTCTGGAAAGCCGGCCAAGCCATATATATGAGGATATAAGCTAGCAATGCAAACAGGGCAAATATGAGAGAGGCTATAGGTAATAGCATCAAGAAAAAACCTTTATCTACCTTAGGAAGGAGCTTCATGATAGCACCTCTGGCAATAGCTTAGGAGACTACACCCTTCGAAAGTTAGCAACCAGTATAAGCCAGCGGATCTCCACACGACAAGCCATCGTATCACCGTGGATTATCTAACTTTCTCTAATAAGGAAAAACTATAAACATTGTGAGAATATTTCTCAAAGAAATATTAGGCTATATAGTTCTATATATCTATCCATACAGAACGATCTCTAGGAGCATATCTAAGAGGAGTGTAGGATAAGCATCGCAACAAGTAGGTGACTTAGAGAGGAACATCTCTCCCATTTACCTCTATCTTACACCTTTCACCAGCGGATATTATTGCGAGATCTCCCTTTCTAATATCTAACTGCCTTAGATCTAAGGAAGCATTTCCACAAGAGATCCTCGCAGATCCCTCCCATCTAGCAAGGAATATGTGATCTGAAAGCTTGACGAGGTTTAGGCCTTTTACTGGATTCTCCCAATTCTCTACAATACCTCTGGTATAAATAACTTGAGGAGGATGCAGGATCCCTTTCAGACAGTCAGGTACCTTTACCTTTGAATCTCCTATCCTCAACTCTGAACCTGCTGGGAGCCTAACTAGAAGAACTGGCGTTTGGACGTATATACTCCTAATTTTTTTCACCATGGTAACATTCTTCTCAAAAATTTTGGAACCATTCTCCCATATCTCAATGGGGATCTCCTTACTAAGCTCTACGTCCGCTGGAAAGAATATCCAATATCTAACTAACGCATAGCAATCACTGTTGCAAGATATGACTGCTACTTCCGTGGAGGCCATTTTCGTTCCAGATCCGCACCACCTAGCTACAAGCTCATCAGCCGGTGGCCAAGCTATAGGTAGCTCGGATACCTCTACCTCCTTTCCTTTTCCTCTCTTCATGAAAAGGACAATTACAGAGAATATCGCTAGGGCTATCAGCACTACAACTATAATCCTCTGACTCATCTCTAACCTTATTAGTTCCCTCCTCTCATAATAAAAGGCTGAACATTATATATGGAAAAGTATTCCTCCCATCCGATGATCTAGGGGTGTTGTAGAAGCAAGTTGGTTGATTAGTTACATATAGGCTAAAAAGAAGAAAAAATGAAATGAAGTGAGTAAGAAAAAGAGAAAGAAAGCTTTAATACACCGGAAATTCCACACCCTCATCTCTCAATACTGCATGCACTACAGCAAGCCTTGCCACAGGAACTCTGTAAGAAGGTGCGCTAACGTAATCAAGCCCTATTAGATGACAGAACTCTATGCTCCTAGGAACCTCCTATCCTTAGGATTGGCTTCATCGTAAGTATGCATTAGCCTCAAGAGAAGCACCTAGGGATACGAAATGTGAAGAGATATTAATTCTTCTCATATACGCTAAGTAATAATTGCTTTTTCTTCCAATTATCCTGTTTAAGAGGACTCACCGCCCTATGATCACCAGCTTTTTCTCTTTAAAATATTAAGATAATTGTCCAGTAAGCAGATTTTATATGCAAAAATATTTTCAATTTTACGAGAGTGCATTATCTATAATAAGGTATATTTTTAAATAACTAAGAGTATTCATTAAGAGGGTCTTGTGTTTCGCCAAGAAGAGAGAAGGAAGATCCTTCTAGCAATAGAGGAGCTTAGAAAAGAAGATCTACTTTTTGTGGGAGGTAAGAATGCTAATCTTGGTGAATTAGCTTCTATAGGGATACCTATTCCCTCAGGAGTAGCGGTGACGACATATGCGTATGAGAAATTTATAGAGGAAACAGGACTTAAAGAGAAGATAGAGGAAATACTCTCAGGAATAAGGAATAAATCTCCCGAAAAATATGAAAATGCCTCCAAAAAGATACAACAACTGATAATGTCGACTGATATACCTGATTATATAGAGGATGAGATAAGAAGGGCCTACCAAGAACTAACGAGAAAAATTGGAAGGGAAGTAAAGGTAGCTATTAGATCTTCAGCTACTGCTGAAGATTTACCTGATGCAAGTTTTGCTGGTCAGCAGGATACATATCTAAATGTAATTGGAGAGGATTCCATCATTGAACACGTTAAAAAATGCTGGGCTAGCCTTTTTACACCAAGAGCTATAGCTTACAGAGAATCTAAGGGAATAGATCACTCTAGTGTACTAATCTCTGTAGCAATACAAAGAATGATTAATTCTAGATCTTCCGGCGTAATGTTCACCATAAATCCCGTCACGGGAGAAGATGATAAGATAGTTATAGAAGGGTCCTGGGGATTAGGTGAAGCAATAGTACAAGGAAAAGTCACTCCTGATAAGTTTGTGATCAATAAAGCTACAGGAAAAATTATAGAGAGAAGGATTAACGAGAAGAGAAGAGCCATACTATTTGATTCTACATCGCTCAAGAACGTTGAGATAGAATTGCCGAGGAAGAAAGAGGAGATTCTAGAGCTTGAAGAGAAAGGGAATCCATTAGCAGGGGTAATTAGAAGATTCAATATGCTAGCACTTAATCCTTCTCTATCGGAGGATGAGATTAAGAAACTTGCTGAATATGCTATGAAAATAGAGGAGCATTATGGCAAGGCCATGGACATAGAGTGGGCTATCGATCAAGACTTGAAATTTCCAGAAGGTGTATTTATAGTACAGGCTAGGCCTGAAACGATTTGGAACTCCGGTATAGGTAGGAGGAGAGGAGTAGGATCAGAGTCAGAGTTAGGGGAATCTAGCGGCAAGGTACTTTTAAGAGGGTTGGCAGCTAGTCCAGGAATCGCTGTAGGTACTGCCAGAGTGATTCTATCTACTGATGAAGCGAAGGAGTCAATGAAGGTAGGAGATATACTCGTGACTAAAATGACCGATCCTGATTGGGTCCCGTACATGAAGCTCGCCTCTGCAATAATAACTGACGAGGGAGGCATGACTGCGCATGCAGCTATCGTATCTAGAGAGCTTGGAATTCCCTGCATAGTAGGTACTAAAGAAGCCACTACAATCCTGAAAGATGGGATGACCATAACAGTAGATGCTACGCATGGAGCTGTTTATGAAGGAACTAAGGAGGATCTCTTAAAAGAGAAAAAAAGTAACCTCAAGGAAGATAAAGCTGTTGGGATGCTAGGTGATTATCTAAGTCAGATATTCCCAATCACTGCAACGAAAATTTACATGAATCTTGGAATGCCCAGTCTCATAGAGAAGTATGCCGATCTTCCCTTCGATGGTATAGGATTAATGAGGGTAGAATTCATATTCGCGGAGGAGATAAAGTTCCATCCATTATACCTACTCGAGAGAGGCCAGGAGAAGGTATTCATAGATAAAATGGCAGATGGAATTGCTAAGGTTGCTAGAGCAATATATCCAAGGCCAGTTGTCGTCAGATTTAGTGACTTCAAGACTAATGAATATCGTAAACTGGTGGGTGGTGAGAAATATGAGTTGGAAGAGAGGAATCCAATGCTGGGGTGGAGAGGCGCTTCTAGGTATGTATCTTCTCAATATGAAGCAGCATTCAAGCTTGAGCTGAGAGCCATAAGAAAAGCTAGAGAAGAATATGGCCTTAAAAATATATGGGTTATGGTTCCCTTTGTAAGAACTACATGGGAGCTTAAGAAGGTACTTAGAATAATGGAAGAGGAGGGATTAGAAAGGAGTAGAGATTTCAAAGTATGGATAATGGCTGAAGTACCTTCCGTAATATTTCTAGCAGATGAGTTCTCTCAGATGGTTGATGGATTCAGCATAGGAAGTAATGATCTCACTCAACTCACGTTAGGAGCAGATAGGGACTCAGATATCCTTGGAAGCTTAGGCTACTTTGATGAGAGGGATGAAGCGGTAAAGAGAGCAATATCTCATCTAATAGAAACAGCACATAAGCATGGGGTAACTGTCTCTATCTGCGGCCAAGCTCCAAGCGTTTACCCCGAATTCACAGATTTCTTAGTTAGAGAAGGAATAGATAGCATAAGCGTGAATCCAGATGTTGTTATAAGTACTAGGAGGATCGTGGCATCTATAGAGAGGAAACTGATACTAGACAGTGCTAGAAAGCTGAGTTGAATGAAATGAAAGAGGATAACGATCTCTACCCATTTTCCTTTCTGGAGGGAATATCAAGCTAAGGAGGATCTCGCTCCGATAAGTTCTGAACTAAGTTAAATCTTTTTATCGCTTTTACAATTTCTCTTCTTAAACTCTAATGTAACAAAATCCCTTGTCCTTTACTAGTTCCACAATAGCCTTTGGGTCCTATGAGAAGGGAATTCAGAACATATTTCCTTTATTAGATTCTTCTCTAACTTTATGATCTGGAATTAACTTTCCAGTTATCATCTTCAAGTTAGATATTTCTCTAGTTAGTTCCATCTAATCTAGATGTAAAGGGTATTGATCTCTTCTGATAAACTCATGTCTCTAGTAGGATTTTATAATACTCGCCAAATGTGCTTGGTAGAAAACATCGTAAAAAATAGACAAGAAAGCTTAGATAGGATAAATTAGAGAGGATAATGCTAGAAGAATAATATTCTCCTTTAAAGGAAGAGAAAGAAGATAAGCATAATGTCTAAGGAATCTTATGCTCTCTTTACAAACCAAGAGTCCCCTCATATTTAATTATAGTTACAGGCAGAGTTAGCGATGATTGATAAATACACAAGCCTTCTTAATGGACTTCAGGAAACTCTCGACTTAACCGAATATGAGGCAAAAGCCTATCTTTCTCTCATAGTTCATGATTCGATGACAGTCAGCGAGATAAGCCGAACGAGCGGCGTGCCAAGGCCAAAATGCTATGAGGTGCTGAAAGGTCTAGCTTCTAAGGGTTTAATTGGGGTTGTAGCGACTAAACCAGTAAAGTACGAAGCTCTTCAAGTTGAGAAGGGACTAATGAACAGGATCTCTCAGCTAAAGAGTGAGCTTCTCCGAAAAGAAAGAGAGACTCTTTCCTTAGTTCAAGAGCTAAAAGAAATTCAAAATTCTGGGCCGACTGGGAGGACGATAAAGGTCATGTTATTAGAGGATCCTGACTCTATAATCAGTTCCTCTGTTACAGATGCATCAAGAGCTCGTGAGGAGGTATTAATAGCTATGACTCGAACTCCAGTCAAATTTGGCTGGATTCATAATATTTCTCTCCTGAAAGGACCTGTCCTTAAAGGTGTAAGATACAAATTCATAGTTCCCTCAATTTCCTCCTTTACAGGAAAAGTAATGTCTAAAATCAGGCTTCCCATGAAAGATTCTCCTGTAGAGGTTAGGGCTTGTGAAAGACTGAAGCAGCCTTTTTCAGTAATAGATGAAAGGATATCCTATTTATACATTACTGATCCAAATAGAGGGGTATTCCTATCAGCTATAAAGATAGAAGATAATGTTTTTGGCTCTCAGATGAGAGAGATGTTTTATTGGCTGTGGGAGAATTGCGGTAGAATTTTGTAACATTTAGTAACTACTTAAGGTAGCAACAACTTTTTTAATATCCCTTAAATAATTGAATGATGCCTATGAGAGTTCCCTTACTCATAGAAATGAATGATAAGAATGTTTTAGTAATAGGTGGCGGAGGAGAAGGTGTGAATAGGGCCAGGAAATTCAGCCAAGCTAAAGCTAAGGTGAAAGTTCTATCCTTAGAGTTTGATCCAAAGCTAAAGGAAATAAAAGGCATAGACCTCGTACATGGAGATGCAAGGGATGATAAATTAGTTGAAGAGTTAGTAAGCTGGTCGGATCTGGTAGTAGTAGCTCTGTCTAGTACTGAATTGAACAATAAAATAGTAGAATTTGCTAAGAAGCACGGAACTCTCTATAACCTAGCGAATGATGCTGATGCAACAGAGGTAGTGGTTCCTTTCGAAGGAAATGTAGATGGTATAAGGATAGCTCTTACTTCTGAAGGTAAGAGTGGATTAGTTGTCAGGGATATGTTAAAGGAAGTTAAAGGATGCCTAACTACTAGGAGAGATCTGTTCAATCTATTAAATATTATGCATGAAATAAAATTATACCTAAAAAAGAAAGGAATTCCATCGCTCCGAAGGATAGAAATCTATAAGAAAGTTTATTCTGACCAATACTTCCAAGATCTATCATCTAGAGGTAAAACAGAGGAAGCTTGGAGAAGGTTCTTGGATCTATCTAGGGAAGTAGTGGGCTATGATATATCCTGATTTTCCTGTGTCAAGACCAAGAAGACTAAGGAGGCTTAAGATCCTTAGGGATGCTGTAGCGGAAACAACACTCTTACCTAATGATTTAATATACCCAATTTTCGTGAAGGAAGGCATCTCGGCTCCCTCGCCTATAAAGTCTATGCCTGGAATATATCACTACCCTATAGAAGGTATTTCAAAAGCATTGGAAGAAGCCCTAGAGAGGGGAGTGAGATCTTTCTTGATATTCGGAGTTCCCCAACATAAAGATGATATGGGGAGCGAGGCGTACAATCGCAGAGGTATTGTTCAGAAGGCCTTAAGGGAGCTAAGATCAAGCTTTGGCAGTGAAGTAGTGCTGATTACTGATGTGTGTATGTGCCACTATACATCACATGGTCACTGTGGCATAGTCGAGGGAGAATATGTTGATAATGATAAAACAATTAATTACCTTGCAGAGATATCTCTAACTCATGCAGAAGCAGGAGCTGATATAGTTGCGCCCTCTAGCATGATGGATGGCATGGTTAAGGCTATTAGGTCTAAACTAGATGCTAATGGGTTCTATAATACCATTATTATGTCATACTCCTCTAAGTTTTCTTCATCTTTTTACAGCCCCTTCAGAGAAGCGGCAAACTCATCTCCCAAGTTTGGTGATAGGAGAGGGTATCAAATGGATCCAAGGAACGTCAGGGAGGCAGTCAAAGAATCAATACTTGATGTGAAGGAAGGAGCAGATATAGTTATGGTGAAGCCCGCACTCTCCTACTTGGATGTGTTAAGGGCTGTAAAAGAGTCTCTATTAGTGCCGGTGGCTGCCTATAGCGTTAGCGGTGAATATGCCATGATAAAACTTGCAGCAGAAAGAGGGCTAGTAGATGAGAGAAAAGTGGTTCTTGAAGTAATGCACTCAATTAAGAGAGCTGGTGCTGACTTGGTGATCACTTACTATGCCCCAAAGGTAGCTGAATGGATCAATGAAGGGTATAATCCCTTCTAGGTGGTTATATGAAGCTTCGTTTGGCTACTCGAGGAAGTAAGTTGGCATTGGCTCAAGCGGCGGAAGTATCAAAAGCTTTGGAAAATGTGGGAGTTAAAACTGAGCTTGTAATTGTAAAGACGAAGGGCGATCTCATCAAGAATATGACAGTTAAGGAGCTAGGGAAAGGGACCTTTGAGAAGGAAGTGAATGCTGCTGTTCTGAGGGGAGAAGCTGATGTGGCAGTGCACAGTCTAAAGGACGTTCCTACTTCGGGAGTTCCTCTAAGCTTAGCAGCGGCTCTCCCTAGAGCAAGTCCATGGGACGTTTTGGTATCATCAAAACCACTTAAAGATCTTCCTCCTAACTCAAAAGTAGGTACAAGTAGTTCTAGGAGGAAGGGCGCTATATTGAGACTGAGAAATGATCTCCAGCTGGTAGATATAAGAGGCAATTTAGATACGAGGCTTGATAAAATGGAAAAGGGATTTTACGACGCTTTAGTAACTAGTGAGGCTGCTCTTCATAGACTGGGTGTTAATACTCCTTATTATAAATTTTCTCTTGATAAGATGGTTCCGGCAGCTGGTCAAGGGGCAATAGCGGTCTTTGCTAAAGAGCGAGAGATAATTAGGATATTACAAAAGATTAATGATCAAAGGACACTGGAAGAAGTTTCCCTTGAGAGGAAGGTGCTTGAGGGTATAGGAGCGAGCTGCCTTACTCCTATAGGAGTTTTTGTTCATATGCTGAGGGATACTTTTAAGATGTCAGTCGGGTTCTATGGTCCTAAACCCTTTCATCTCGATCTTTCCTTCCATGCAATGGAGAGATCAAGGAGCATCAATGAAATAACATCCAAGCTTAGAGAGGTGATTTCTCATTAATGGAAGTGGTAAGGTATTCCTAGTTGGTGCTGGTCCCGGAGATCCAGATTTACTCACTCTAAAGGCCTTTAAATTAATCAAAAGAGCAGATGTTCTTCTATATGACAGATTGATTCCTAAGAATATACTAAAGGAAGCCAAGGATGATGCAGAACTCATTTTTGTGGGAAAGAAAGCTGGAAGTCATCCAGTATCCCAAGAGGAGATAGAGAAGCTTATGATAAGAAAAGCTAGAGAAGGTAAAGTTGTAGCTAGGCTGAAAGGAGGCGATCCTTTTATCTTTGGGCGGGGAGGTGAGGAAGCTAGAGCCCTTGCTGAGGCAGGGATAGAATTTGAAGTTGTCCCGGGAATCTCATCAGTTAATGCTATATCAGCAGCATCACTGGTCCCTCTCACTGTGAGAGGAATTTCCTCAATACTCACTGTGACTACAGGCATGGAAGCAAGGAATAAAATGAAAGGGTGGGTTAATCTAAAGAAGATAGCTAGGTTAGGGGGTACTATTGTCATTCTCATGCCCCTTAATGAACTCTCTAAAATAAGGAAGGAACTGATGGAAGTTCTTCCTCCTTCTACTCCTATATCCATAGTAGAGAAAGCTACTCTACCTGAGGGAAGGATCTTGACAACGACCCTCTCAAATATGGTAGAAGATGCTCTTCATTTCAAATTTCAAGCTCCTATGACACTTATCATGGGAGATGTGGTACACCTAGGCTCTAGATTAAGAAAATTCCTTAGGGCATCAAAAAAGGTCTTAGTACCTAGGCCCAAGCGCACATTAGAAAGGATCCAAGAACTGGTCAGATCAGCTGGCTATTCCTGTGATGCTATACCGATAGCAGAGCCCAAGCCTTTAAAATTTGATGTGGAGGCAGATGCAGATTACATAGCATTCACTAGCCAGATATCTGCTAAACTAGTAATAGAGAAGGGAAGTGCACCCAGAGGTAAGACTATAGCTATAGGTCCTGGCACTGCTACAGTTCTAGAAATGGGCGGAATACAAGTAGACTTAATACCAGAAAATTATAACGTTAAAGGCTTGATTAACCTATTCTCTATGCTGAAACCCGGCAAAGCAATTCTCTTTAGATCAGCTGACGCTAATTACATACTAGAATCTCATCTAAAAGATCTTGGGTTCCAAGTAATATCTGTGAGGACTCATAGAATAGAGGAGACTCCCGAAGCTAGGATAGCGGCTGATCGGCTGCTAGGAGAATCATATGATGCTCTAGTAGCGACTAGTTCAATTATGACTAAGATAATAGATTCTAAGCTCAGGGAGATAAATTCTTCTCTCTCTAGTATATCAAAAAGAATTAAGATAATTTCCATAGGACCCGCAACTACTAAGACCTTGAAATCTCTTAACGCTTTCAACATATTTGAAGCACCTATTCACAGCTCTGAGGGTATAGTAAAAACCTTAGAGGTGACATTAGGTTGAACTGGTTTATCGAAGAGGAGCTAGTTTCATTTCAGAGAATATTCAAAGACCTCGTATTATATCATATCGTATATACGTATTGCATGGCGCAGAAGCACGAACACATGGCTTCTGCAGCAATCACCGAATTGCAACAGAATAATGTAATGAATGTAGTTGATTGACTAAGGAGATTCATATGAAAATATCAAACGGAGATGTATCTCTCCTGATGTATCTACAATACAACTTTCTCCTTACTCCTGATCCCTACTCTCAGGCCTCTGACCATCTGAAGGTACCTCTAGAAAAATTATTGAAGAGATTAAGGGAGCTTAAATCTATAAAGCTTCTAAAGAGGATTGGTTACTATGTAAATTATAGATCTGTAGGCAGATCCGCAGCGTTAGTAGCTTTTGCCTCCGAGGGAAAATGGAGAGATATAGATCAGGAAATTAAGCTTGAAGTAACCCATAGCTACCTAAGAGATCATCCCAAGTATAACTTATGGGTTGTGATTAAGGGAAAGAATCAAGAAGAGATTAAGAGAGAGGTAGATCTGCTGGCCAAGAAGTTTGGAGTAAGTTACCTGATCCTCCCAAGTAAGAGAACTCTAAGATTATCTGTAAAGTACGACCTTATAAAGGGAGTATCTAGAGCGGGGAGTTACAATAAAGTTTCTCTTAGCCCTCCAAGTCCAGAGGAATTTGGGCTAACTTCTACATTGTTATGGGAATTGAGGTCCCTTCCCCTAGAAGAGAGACCTTATAAAAAGCTAGCCAATAAATGCGAATATAGCGAGGAAGGATTTTTAGATCTAGTGAAAGAGATGCTGGAATCTGGTGTCTTGAGGGATCCAGGAGCATCTCTTAGTGGAAGAATGGCAGGGTTCCTCGCAAATGGAATGGTTCTCCTAGGGAATTGCGGGCCCCTCCTTAAGCACCAGGAGTTTACTCATATTGTTGAGAGGGAGGTTTCAAAAGGATGGCCCTACTCCTGTTATGGGATGATACATTCCCGAAACAAAGAGATTATTCAGGGGATAGTGAAGGATATAAACAATTCATTAGTCCTCTATAGCTTGGTGGATCTAAGGCCTGAAGCCGTGAGGTAATATTATGATACCTGCTACCTTAATGATAACCGGTAGATCTACAGTCTCAGGTGAAATAAAGGGTAAGTATGATAAAGAAGCTCCCTCCAATTTCAGTAGGCCTTTAAGGCCCGTGATTTTCTGGAATATTACTAGAGGATGCAATCTCAAATGCCTCCACTGTTATATTTCGGCAGGACCTGATACAACTGGCGACCTTCCAACAGAGAAGGCGATAGAAATAGCTCATCAAATCTCTGAGATGAAAATTCCTTTGGTAGTATTTAGTGGAGGTGAGCCTCTTTACAGAAAAGATTTCTTTGAAATAGCTTCTTCAATTGATTCTCCTACAAAGATAGCACTAAGCTCCAATGGAACACTAATCTCGGAGAAGATAGCTGATAAATTAGCAGAGACCAACTTCTCGTACATAGGTATCTCGATAGATAGCGTCCATCCGGAGGTTCATGATGTCTTTAGGGGAGTTAAAGGATCATTCGAGAAGGCAGTAAATGGGATAAGAAATTCCATCAATGTGGGACTTTCAGTAGGAATTAGAACAACCCTAACTAAAGGAAACATAGAAGAAGTGGGTTTAATGCTAGAGTTTGCTCATCGAATGGGGGTTCATAGGATTAGTCTGTATCTTCTGGATATAGCAGGAAGAGCTACTCAAATTTCAGATCTACTTCCTACTAAAGAGCAGATAAGAAGGATGGTAGATTCTCTCATTGAATCGATACCTAACTATGATTTTGAGGTCCTCCTAGTGAGGATGAATTTCGCCGGCATCTACTTGGCTGATAAATTAGCTTTGAGTAGGGAAGATTTTCTAAAGTATCTGAGGCTGATAAGATCACAAGGTGATTGTGGTAGAAAAACTATAAGCATTTTCCCTGATGGAGAAGTGAAGCCCTGCCAGTTCCTCTCGGGAGTTACTGTAGGTGACCTTAAAAGAGAAAGGCTCAGTAGCATAATTAGCTATGAAAATACTAAATTAAGACCATTTTTCCATGCCAGTGATATGCTTAGAGGACCGAAATGTTCAACATGCCCTTTTAAAGATATATGTGGTGGAGGAAGCAGGATGAGAGCTCTTAACTTCGGAGACTTCTGGGGAGACGATCCAACATGCTTTATAGATGCTGAGAGAATAGCAGATAAATGGCAGTTTTAATCCATTTATTATACTTTATTTATTATTGCGTGATGTAGCAATATAAATTCTACTGAGGGAATGGTCTATGGTAGTGTTTGTTATATGAATCTACACCAAAGACTCTACAGACAGCAACTTGATCAAAGAAGGAAATATACCGGGTAAAACCGCCAATTAAATATACTAGAAGGATAGCAAAGATAAGTAATTATCTTAAAATCGCTGGGAGTTTAAATCTTCTTTATTGCCTTAATGAGTTCCCTACTCCCAATCAATCTTCAATGTAATAAAATAAAATTCTCAGCCCCCTTACTAATTTAGTAGATATCATGACTTTAGGTTTAAATGAAAGCTTAAACTCATCTCTGATCATAAAGCTAGAGAAGGGTATAGCAAAGAAGATGGAATAGATACAACCACCCAATATCATCTATCTCCAAGTCAGATACTTCTCCAACTGAGGTTTGTATACACTGATAAAATATCCAGGAGTGTCTACTCATAAATATGAGAAAGTTAAGTGAAATAGTATCATATACTTTTGAGAAAATTTAAGATATGATATTGATTTTAGTTTATATTAGTTCAAATTCTATCTAAATTCACCAATAATACA
>WALU01000008.1 GCA_015522685.1 Thermoproteota archaeon
GTCCACAAGGAACCCTTCTCCGTAAGAGAAGTTCTTCATATGAGGCGCTGCTCCGTCAAGAACTGGTCCCTTAATAACATCTACTCCGAGCTTCTCAAGATAGGTGGAACTTCACATGAGACTCTGCGAAAAATATCTAAGCGAAGCTGAGGAGTTTCTAGCGAAGAAGGATTACGTTCAAGCCTCTGAGAAGGCCTGGGGAGCTGCATCTCAGATCGTGAAGGCGTTAGCGGCTAAAGAGGGAGAGGAGCTGAGGAGTCATGCTAGCCTTTGGGAGTATGTGGATAGGCTCGCGGAGAAGCTGAGAGATGTAGAGCTTAGGCGCCTCTGGAGGACCGCTAGTGTTCTGCACCAGAATTTCTACGAGAACTGAATGCCGCCCAGAGAGGTGGAGTTATCGATAAGGGATGTTAAAACATTTGTAGAGAAATTGAAAGCTATTTTGGAACAGTAACTTCACTTCTTGTCGGATCCCTAATCATCTCATTCAGTTTTGGTCTCCTTGATCTGTAAATAACAAGAATCATCAGTTAGGCTAGAATTGAAGTCCGAAGAAGTTTCGATCGCTATAATAGAAACATGAGCCACATTGCAGCATCACAAACTGTAAGAGACTCTTTCTAAATTCTTCAGCTGTTCTATAAGTTAAGAATCTGTACTTCAGCTCAGCAGCCAATATAAAATCATAAGTTGAGTTCTTTCAGGAGCTCCTCAGGCTTGAGAATTTCTATCGCTGTAATCTCATTTGTGTCTTCATCTCTAAATAGGGTTACTAATTCCTTTAGTGGTAGTGGCTCTCCTGACTCCACCCTCTTAGGCTCCGAGAACCTTATATGCAAAACTCCAGCATCCGGATCTAAATATGCCTCTACTATCTTCCTAGGCAAAACTATTCCACAAGCTCTTTCTATGCCCTCAATAAGCGACCTTAAATCAATATCTAATAGAGATGTTATCGCCACCTCGTAACCCTATACCTATAATACTTCTTCTCGTTTATAAGATATGTAGTTGCCTATAGGCTCTCCAAAGCCTTCATCTTTCTCACAGTCGAGCCTTAGGTATAACAGGTCCAGTTCAGGCTCTAGCGATACCTCAAATACTGTCTGTGGAGCATGGAGTTCTGGAAGCTCTCTCCTGATATGGCTAGTAACGATGTCAATTATACGCTTTAGATCCATATTCAGTAGATTCTGTACAGCCATCTCCTAGGCCTCATCCTGAAATAGCTCTTAACCTAATAAATACGTTGTCCTAACAACCCCTTCGTAAACTATGACGACCATGAATATGTCGTTTAAATCTTGAATGTAATAGTGGGCTTTTTTGTCATCAACGTAGACCTCATGAGGATTTTGGAGCACGTTGGCTACTGCTCTGATAAGGTCTTGAGCATCTGCCAATTTGAGCTTCCTCAGTAGATCTGGATGTCTGAGCTTTATGTGATCAAACAGCTTGCGATGGATAATTATCTCCATACCTCGATAGCCCCTTACCTTCGGCATGCTATCTTCCCAGACCGGAGCTGAAAGCTGAGCTAATCTAGGAGCAGCTACAAAGCAGGATATAGAAGATTTGAGGAGAGAGCTAAAGCAAGACATAGAGGAGCTAAGAAGTGCTACTAAACAGGATATTAATGGCTTAGGAAAGAAGTAGAGGGAGACATGGATGAACTGAGGGAGGAAATAGCTTGCAACTATCAATCATCAATTTTTAGTTGATTTAAGGATTATAATATTTTTAAGCACCAAGGTTATAATTGATTATAACTATGGTGCACTAAAATGAAGAGAGGAGTAGGAAAATCCAGCGTCGAGCTGCTACATAAGTTGCGTAGGAAGAGCCCTATTTTCACCTTCAGAGATGCATTAGAAGTAAGTGGTTATAATAAGGATTATCTAAAGCTTGTACTGCACAAATTGGAGAAAGGTGGCTGGATAGAGAGAATAGAGAAGAGTAAATACGTAATACTGCCTCTTGAGGCCGAGAAAGGCAAGTACACCCTTCATGAATTTGTGGTGGGGTCTGTGCTTGTAGACCCTTCTGCCATAGCCTACCGGTCTGCGCTTCATTACCATGGCTTGACAGAGCAGATACCAAGCACAATCTTCATTCAGACTACCTCTAGGAAGAAGAGAAGGGAACTTATTGTGTTTGGAACCAAGTACAAGATAGTAAGAGTCGTTAAGAGGAAGTTCTTCGGGCTCGATCCTCTCTGGATCGAGGAACTGAAGGTCCATGTAACCGACAGAGAAAAAACCATATTAGATTGCTTAGATAGGCCGCAATACTGTGGAGGGATAATAGAGGTGTACAATGCTCTCAGAGAGGGAGATTTTGATGTAGTAAAGTTCTCTGAGTACCTGAAGAGGCTCAGCAGCGGCGCTGTAACGAAGAGACTGACCTACCTCGCTGAGCTTACGGGCCTCGATGTTCGCATACCGAGTTGCCTGATTAAGAAGGGAATCGTATCCTTAGACCCGACCATGCCTAAGAAGGGTAAGACAGACCACAGGCTTAAGTTGTTAATTAACGTGGAGCTGGGAGAATGATACCGCTCATAGAGGTCAAGAAGGAGTTCCTAGACTAGATTATATAGA
>WALU01000009.1 GCA_015522685.1 Thermoproteota archaeon
AGCAAAGTATCCAATTAGTAGACCTATAATTAATAATATTATCCCTATAGTCCATGCTTTCGTATTCATAGAACGACACCTCTAAGGTGCTTGGCTGATAGCATACAACTATAATATAAATATTAGAGTAGTAATATAAGTATAGAACAGCTAAAGAAGACGCACCATTAATTTCAGCTAAAAAAATGAAGCTATTCTCCTTTTTTATGCTACAGCTAAAAAATAAAAAGTTTTCATATATCTGTATATGTATTTCCAACGGCCGCGCGCGTCAATAGCACCGATTGCCTGATTCATTTGATCCTTTGCTATAATAAGTAGTAGATTTATTCTTACTCTCAATTCGGTCCGACTAGGTGAACCTATTATAATATCCCTTCCCTGAGCTCTATCCTAACTTAGCTGTCTCATCTACAGACGGCTCCTTCATCTTTTCTGTCCTTTACGAGCTCCATTTCTATAAGGAGATCTTTCTTATTAACTTCTTCCA
Organism: Thermoproteota archaeon; assembly: GCA_015522685.1. Taxonomy (GTDB): domain Archaea; phylum Korarchaeota; class Korarchaeia; order Korarchaeales; family Korarchaeaceae; genus Korarchaeum. The sequence goes on from WALU01000009.1 coordinate 491, forward strand.
TAATTTCGTGGCCATTCATGAGTTCTCTGAGCTTCTTAATTAATATTCGCCGTTCTTAGCTGCTTTATCAACGAGATAGCCTTCTATCACTTCTATGGCAGCGAGAGCGGCCGCCGTTGTGATAGAATTGTTACCATAAGTAAGATAATAGTTTAATTATCTAAAGCAGTATTTACCACCCTTATTCGCTATTTGCTGTAGTACAGAGACCACCGAGGGCCATCATCACTGTATCAGGTTGTATATCAGAATACTTTTATTGTGAACATTTTTCCTGCCTTACCGAAACCAGCTATTCCATTATCTATAAAGAGTATTCCATACCAATCAAACAAGCAAGCATATTCTTTACAGCTCTAAAGTAACTTCGAAGGAACTATGTTACCAGCAATTCTCTGAATAGGTTCAGCTATGAATGTGGCTAGCCACATTCATCAAGCATAAAAGTATGCTAGAGATTATACAAACTATCTCCTTCTATATAGCCCAATTAACTGCGTTTGAGCTAATATATGACCCTTTATGGCATTTTCTACTTCTCTCTTGCTGGCTCCAGGAGGAAGACTTAGTTTAACATCTATGGCATACAGCTTAAAGAAGTATCTGTGAGACTTACCTCTAGGTGGGCAGGGTCCTCCATATCCTATCCTCCCAAAATCGTTTCTTCCTTGAATACCATAAGCAGTTTCCTTTTGCTTGGGAACGTTCTCAGGTAGAGAGTTTATGTTTGTAGGTATATTATAGAGAACCCAGTGAGTGAATATCCTTCCAGGAGCGTCAGGATCATCTACTATAAGCACATAGCTAACAACTCCACTAGGCTGGCCCCTCCAGCTCAGCGGGGAAGAGATGTCTTCTCCATCACATGTATATTTAACAGGGATTCCTTCCATATTCCCAAAAATAGACCTTAAAATGAAATTTTCACTCATATTACCACCTCCAGAGGTAGATGTCTGGCTGGAAACTTTAATGTTCTTCCTTGCCCAACCATAATAGGCTGCTATAAGGGCAATCAATATTATTAGAGCTAGTACCAGAGTATTACCTCTCATTATGTTCAAGCAAAGAAAAAAGAGAAAAAGTTAACTCTCAAAAAGATTAACGAGCATTGAGGCCCACTCTCTTATCTGAGTGTAATCTTTAGCCCATCTTGGTATCACTCCTTCCTTCTTCATTCTCCCTAACTCTCTCCCTAGAGCTTCTGGCGTTAATTTAAGCTTCTCAGCAGCATTAAAGAAGCTTTTAGATTCGGATAATATCTTTACTACTGTCACATTATCTTCAGTTAATTTATGAGGCCTTAAAATACTTGGTAATACTTCAATTAGGACAGATCTTATCTCCTCCCTAATTAAAGTTCTAAGCTCTTGGGGATCTGAGATAAATAAATCCTCAAGTTCTATTACTTCTACGCCTAGCTCTTCAGCGAGAGCTTCGGCTGATGGATCAGAAAAACCTCTGCACATAATTAGAGGCTTGGCCTTAAGGAGGAGGGCATTAACATAAGCCTGCCTCAAGCCTCCAACGTCTACTCTACCACTCTTAACCTCTACTGCATATAATCTTTCATTCTTCTTAGCTAAAAGATCAACGTCGCTAACCTGAAAGCCTGATATCTTAATAGGCTGGTTATATGCAATTATTTCGAATCCTTTATCTCTCAGAATTCCCTTTGCTACCTTTAGCGAGTTTTTCATCCTTACTTTTCACCTCCAAGGTCACCAGTCCTTTTTCCCTTTCAACCTCAAAGGTAATCCAACCCGGATAGTGGTAGGAGCCGCTCATCCTCCTGACCCTCATCTGTTTTATTAGATACATCTTTATCGTATCAGGATCGAACCTCAGGTCGATAACTCCATCAGAGGCAACTTCTAATGTATATCTGAATTCATCAAAGAAGCCGAAGTGAAATGTGTAGATGAGAGGGACCAGATAGTATTTGCAGACCACCGCCTTAGATGCCTTGAGGAGATCGAGCAGCGAATCCGGATCTGTTGATATTGTGAGGCACTCAGTTAGGGAATCCATAAGGATTAGCCCCTTCCCTCTCATCATTCGTCCTTCCCTCTCTAAGTGAGACCATATCTCATCTATGTCCCTTGGATTCTCTATTTCTACCACCGATCCCTTTATCCTTTCCTTCAGCTCGAGAAGTTGTTTGGGAAATTCAAATCTCCTTTCAGCTAGCCTGAAGGAGAAGCAGTCTAGGAACCTGAGTTTATCCCTTTCTAGATAAGGAATGACGTCAAAGCCCAGATGCTTCATATTAGATATTCTAGAGAGAGGGGTATCCTCCAATAAAATGAAAGAAACGGTCTCACCCTCCTGGAGAGCTCTATAGGCTATTTCATTCAAGAGAACACTCTTCCCTGTACCTGTCTCTCCAAATATCCCAATCATACTGTTCCTAAGGATCCCCTCAGGTAGCAGCTTATCTAGGAGATCCATGTGAAAGGAGAACCTCTCAACATTCATGGCCATGAAAAGTGTATAGTAGGGGTAAGGTATAACTGTAGATGAATTAAATTACTGCAATTCTCTTCAATTAATCGGGTTAATTATTAAAGAAGCTTTATGAAGTGATCATTTATTAGCAATAACAACGTGATTTTCGGCAAATAATCTTGATCTGAAGTTTCTCTTGTAGTATCTCATATTAGTACCAGAGAAACCTGCCTCTCTCACAAGGCTGAGGAGTTCTCTCCTCGTGAAAAGGTGATAATAACGTTGATAGGTCTTCTTTTTTGTCCTCCAAGGAATATAGAGATTACCTAGCTCTCTTCCTCTAAGAGAATTAAGTACTATTTTAGGGAGTTTTCTAAAGAATCTAGGTTGAAATAAGGCCCAAACTGATATTACAGCTTTACCATCCTCCTTTAAGACCCTTCTAACTTCTCTGAGGGACTTTAATCTAAGCTCTCTTGAAGGAATATGATGCAGGGTTGCCAAATATAAAACCGTAGAGAATGACTCATCCCTGAAGGGAAGATGCGCAGCATTGCACTGCACCTTCTCCCCCTTAAATTTCATCTCTGCTACCTTCAGCATACCCCAGGATATGTCAGCGCAGACGACTTCAAATCCTTTCCTCTCTAGGTAGGCTGCATGTCTCCCATTGCCGCAGCCTAAATCAAGGACGGGGGGTCTCCTAACTAGCTTAACCTCTGGCCATGGCCTGCCTCGAGTATGATCAAATCCTCTAGCTATTGCATCGTATACCTTTTGAACCTCTTTCATCTAGCTATATTGTTATATAAGAACTTAAGGCTTCCTCTTTCATACGATAAGACCAGAGGCGTACCAGCTCCAAAGAAAGAAGTTAGAGGAATAAGAGTTTTTATTTTATAATGGAGTTCAGATTTCGGTAAATGAGAGTTTTTTTATCAACAACCAATTTTTACATACTATCGTCTATACAATTTTCAGGGTGGTCATATGCCGATGGCTGAGATAACAATAGTGCCAGTAGGTGTGGGAGCTAGTGTGAGCGATTATGTGGCTGAAGCTTTAAAGATCATAGAGAGGAGCAGATTGAAATATAGGATAACTCCAACTTCTACCATAATAGAAGGGGGTCTAGACGACTTGTTTAAGATAATGAAAGAGATGCATGAGTCTCCTTTTAAGAAAGGAGCTCCTAGAGTTGTTACTGTAATAAAAATAGATGATAGGAGAGATAAATCCATTACCATGGAATATAAGGTGAAGATAGTAGAGGAGAAGATCAAGATGGGATCGAGGGGATTCTCCTCGACTCCGTGATCCTCTCAATTATCCTTATTCCTCTCCATGAAAGCCATTCAGCAATCGATGAGAACAGGCTTTCATCCATCCCTATGATTTCAGGAGGTATAACCCCTGGGCCTGGAATAGCTCCCTCGGTTATGAGTTTTAGTATTCCTGAAGCTGTGAAGGCAGTAGTTCTAGCTACGGCGCTGAAACTTGTAGATTCATCGTATCTGTCCACCATTCTATATTCTATCTCCACGTTATCGAGACTAGACCTTCCAATGGCAATTACCTTAAGAACTACCATGTCTTTACTATCTCCCTTCAGCTTCTCTCGGAATAACTTTGCTGTAACATCGGCAGGGGTTACATTTGAGTCATTCAAGTTAAGAGATATCTTATCAAGATATCCTAGGGTTTTAAGGAGCTCTATTTTCTCAGCATGACCAGGCCAGCGAAGAGTTTTTTCTTCCATTGTATCCACTCCCTTGAGGGTCCTGAGCATAGTCCTAAGCCCGTCGGTTAGGAATGCTTCTAGTTCGCCAACTCCTGGCATGAATATCTTCTCAAGTTCGCTAACAGCTGGTTTTTCTACGACCTTCCCACTATGGATAACTCTTGCAGGCCTTACATACTCCTCAATTAAATCTTCAGGACTCCAAGTTACTAGATAGCCAAGAGGAGGTATTGGTCTTTCAGGAATACCTCCTACATATATTTTGAGTTCTTTTGCTTCTTCTAGCTGGGCATACGCCCTACCAGCCATCATACTACTAAGCCCGGGGGCGACACCAGCGTCGGGAACTATGGTAACTCCCGCATCGTTTGCTTGAACGTGGTATTGAGTGGGGTCATTCGGTGAGTATGAGACATCCACTAGATCAACACCCGCCTTTATCGCAGTAAGCCATGAATACTTTCCAAACTTGCCAGGAAGGGCATTTACAACTACATCCACATCTTTAATCGATCTATATATATCTTCTGTATCCTTTAGATATACATTCCTCGTTTCGACCTTATTGATCAACATTGCTACTTCCTCTAAACATTTACGACATCTATCTAGGATGATCAAATCTGATCCGGTCACTCTCTCATACAGATCAAATGCTATTGCTTTACCAACAGGTCCGGCACCCAAAACTGCTGCTCTAATGGGAGGACACCCCCTCCTCTCATTCTGAAGGGATTACTTAAAAAATCAGATTGAAGCGAATATTACAATTTTTGAAATGAAACTGTGTATATCTAATAAATTATCCACATGTAAAATGAAATTTCTTACTCTGCTTGATAGTTTTTCTATCATAAGAGTATCTTTGAATAAATTTAAGGGAGCGTATTCCCCTTAGATATACTCGATTTGCGCACGCTTACTTGCCATCCGATTCACCTTCCTCAATCCCGTAATACTTCTTAACCAACTCGTAATAACTTTCAATGCTACCATATCTCTTTAGGAAACTTTCTACCAAATCATAGCCAAATAGCTTCTTAAACTGTTCTTTTCCCTGCTCAGTCATTTCAAATGGGGTCCAAGGTGGAAACACTTCCAGTTCTACTTTAACCTCCTGTAGCTCCGGTATTGCTGCCTTAATGCCTTCTTCCACCTGTTGTAATATCATAGCTGAGTAGGGGCATCCAGGAGCAGTTAGTACAACCTTCACATAAACCTTAGAATCTTCAACCTCCATCTTCCTTATCAGGCCCAAATCTACAATACTTATCGGAATCTCAGGATCTGTAACGAACTTAAGAGCATATAATATCTTAGACTTTATCTCATCTGGATTCATCAGCTATGCACCAGCATTAACTTATATAATAATGAATAAAAATAACTATTGTGATTATCAAGTGCCTCCTTTCTCACTGCGAGGAATTGCCGGAAAGAACTCAACACTTTGAGTTCTAGTCTTCAGCGGCTGCGGAAATAGGTCCATGAGCTGATAGACTTCAGGTGGAACGTCGGTGGAGACAAGCAAGCCAATCTCCTTAGCTGCTTCAACCGTTATTGGATAATCATGCGTCCATCTTCCCTCCGTAAGGATCTCAGCGACTTTTTCTGCTTTTTTCTTCCCCAATTTATCCTCTAGAAGCCAAGCCACTAGCTCTCTAACTTGTTTTATTGCCTTCTCCGCTATGTCCGCAAGTATTAGCGTCTGATCGTCCACCTTATCTAGTTCTTTCTTATTGATAACCCTCACTAGGGAAGGAGCTGGATACTGACCTAGTTGAGGATCAACAGGACCTAGCACTGCATTTTCATCCATAATTATCTCATCTGCTGCTAGAGCTATTAAAGTACCGCCGCTCATTGCATAATGAGGCACTATCACCGTAGTTTTAGCAGGATGTTTCTTCAAAGCTCTGGCTATCTGAGTTGCCGCTAGAACCAGCCCTCCTGGTGTGTGAATGATAAGATCTATGGAAGTATCAGAGGGCGTGGCTCTTATAGCCCTAAGAACACTTTCAGAATCATCTATATTTATGTACCTATAGAATGGGATGCCAAAAAGTCCTATAGATTCCTCCCTGTGGATTAGGGTAATGACGCTACTCTTTCTTTTTTTAGCAATTAAAGCCATTACCTTCCTCCTAGCTGATTGAATCGACCAATGCCGAAACTGAGGCGCCATGAGTAAGTAAAAGATGAATAGCCACCATAGCAGAGATATCGGATCGAACCACATGAGATAAATATGTAAGAGGATAACCTTAAACTAACCGGTTCTATCATGCAGATATAAAATCACTGCAAATGCTAAGAGAAATTCTAAAAGCGATATTATGAAGGTTTCGGGCCCAAAATATCCTCCAGAGAGGGGAGTTGGCACATGAAGCGTTAATATGAATATGCTTTCCTCTCTGATATCGTTTAGGGTAAACTTCTATATATAACCTATCACTATATTCCATGTTAGATGAAAGGATATCGTTGATAGCAGCCCCAAAAGCATCTTATGATACCTAATGGATAGGCTTGCTGAGAATATACTTATAAAGGCCATGCTAGGATTAAATGCGTGTATTAAGGAGAACAGGAGAGAAGAGAAGATGAAAGGGATTAGGGTTCTCTTGTGCAAGGGCTCTATATAAACGATCCCCTCTCATGTAAAGACAAATAGGAGGGAAAGAATCGTAATAGAGACAAGAAAGGAAGCTTCAGCCATACCAAGTAAATTACTCAAGCTAGCATTGAACTTCTCAAATTTAATGATCATTAGAGGAGATGCTACCAAAATTAGGGCTCTTAAATAGAAGGAAGGGCTTGCTGCAACTATAAATGTCATAGCTAGCATACAGTCTTATAGCTCTAGTATCGTGGTCTAAATCTAGTCCTCTCATTTGCTTTTCTTATACTTCTTCTTTTTCTTCAGCTTCTTGGTCTCATGTGCCTTTAACGTTTTGAAGTACCATAGGCCGAATATTAAGAGGACAATTACTGCTAGAGCTATTAGCATCATTACTCCCATACTCATTCCCTTGCTCTCGCTGCGCTCCTTCGTTGTAGTTGATTGAGATGGAGTTGATGCATATGTAACAGTTGATTTGGTCTGAGTTTGGGTCTGGGTATTGTTTACCTCCGGAGGCGAAATGCCAGCAAGCAATGCTACAGTTCTCAAAATGGTACCTGGAGGAACCTCACCTACTTTTACATCTGCTACAGCACTATTCTTGTCTAGAACTATTACCGTAGGAACTCCACTAACTCCATACTTCTCAGCAATATAGTTAGCATCGGTCACAAGCTCCCAATTTGATGGAGGATTAGTAGCTTTAAAGAATCTAATTGCCTTATCCTCCTGGCTTGATACTATCATAACTATCCCTATGACATCCTTTACTTCTAATCCCATCTCCTTCCAGGCAGAAGATAGAGTAGGAATCTCCCTCCTGCAGTGAGGGCACCACTCAGCCGCAAACATCAGTACAACGATTTTGCCCTTTAACTTATAGAGAGAGATAGATCCGCCCCCGTAAGTCGGCGCTAAGAAGTTCGGAGCTTCCGTTCCTTTCTTAGGAAGAGCAAAAGCAATATTTAACGGTAGAAGAATGAGTAGTAGAAGAAAAGCTTCATATTCTACGTTCATAACCTTACGACCTCCATCCTATTCCCATTGAATACCGCCACTGTTGGGGGTATTCCATAGTACCTGCAGGTGAATATAGATAAGAGTATATGGTCCATGCCCTCTGTACTTGTCTTCCCTTTAAAGAGCCAAGCAAATCCATCAGGATATGCTTCGTGTGCTCTTACCAAACCTTCTAGCTTATTTCTATGTAGAAATCTCTCTAGAGCCTTTTTACCATAGTACCTCGTATCTCCTCCCCTACTGATGTTATCAGCAAATTCCTCAACTTTATCCGATGGATCATTCCAGAGGATCTGAAATGCTATTCTGTTACTTGGGATCATATCTTTCTTCGGTAGGCTCTCTATCTGCTTAAGATCCCCAAGCTCCTCAGCAATACCTCCATGAACTGCTAGCAATTTCTTTACCTTAGCAGCATACGGGAGATTGGCGAAGATCTCGTTATACCTTATAAAAAGAAAGGGCCATTCCGAGCTGTAAGTATGATAGAGTACGTCCATAAATCCATAATTCATATTCACAACAGGAGATTCATGATTTCCTCTAAGGAGAACAACTTTTCCATTTGATTTAAGGTACTTGGCCAGCAAAAAATTTGCATTCTCAAGTTGCTGCTTTCCCCTATCAACATAATCTCCCAAGAAGATTATAGTATATTCCTCTGTCGAAAACTTCTCGAACACTTGCCTAGATGAATCTAGATCTCCATGAGTGTCGCCGACAAATACCGCTTTACCATCCAATTTAATTAGTTGAGACTCCTTAGAAAGCCTTTCCTCTGAGGAATTGAGGAGCGCCATTAATTCATCGAAACTAAGGATATTGCCTTTTAATGATTTGCCAATTACCTTCTCAAGATCAATTTCGGTGATTTTCCGTCTTCTTATAAGGGATATTATTTTACCTAGCAGCTTCATAAGGTAGCTCGACCTTCCTCAACGATAAGCATTTTTGAGGCTTTTGTTGTTATCACGGTTCGAGGGTGAAGTGAATTCTCCTGTTATTTTTCCCTTTATTCTCCAGTTTTAGGAATACTATTTTTCCAATTTCCTTGGTGTTGCCAACATGGGGCCCACCGTCAGCTTGTATATCAACACTTTCTATCTCTACTATCCTCAGTTTATCTACATTAGGAGGGAGAGCTTTCGCGAGCTTCACTATCCCTGGAATCTTCATAGCCTCTTTCCTAGGAAGGTAGTATATCTTCACGGGCAATCCCTCTGCTAATATTTGGTTTGTCTCTTCTATAGCTTCCTTCACCAGCTCCCTATCGGGCTTTTCCAAGTTCACATCTACCCTGCTTCTCTCTGGAGATATCTTGTTTCCGGTAACAAGCACGCCATATTTCTTATTCATTATTGATATGAGGGCATGAAGAGCTGTATGCATCCTCATAACCCTGTATCTCTTGTCCCAGTCGATTATTCCCCTGATCTCATCTCCCTTCTTGAGAGAATGCCCTAGAACTTTATGCCAGATAATGCCGCTCTCCTTCCTCACATCTACAACCTTGTATTCTTTGCTGCCCTTTCTAATAACTCCAGTATCGCTAGAAAGCCCTCCTCCTTGGGGGTAAAAGGCAGTCCTATCGAGCCATACTTCATCTTGCCTCACATCCAAGACTCTAGCATCAAATTCCCTGAGATAGCTGTCATCCATATAGAGGAGTTCAGTACTCATCTGATCACCGAGTTATAGTAGAGCTGAGATAACATAATCATGTTGGTTGCAATTACATGCATAGGCTAAGAGCGAGAAAAGATATTTAAGGAGCCTTGAGAGTAGAAATAGATGAAAGTGTGGAGAAAGGGATTTATCATTCTCTTAATAGCTTTATTATTCAATACCCTCCCTGTAATGTCCCAAAATCAATGGGACTTGGGAATAGATACCGTTAAGCTGTTTCCCATAAATGGTGAGGTTCAGCAAGGTGAACCATTATACCTCTCAGTTTATATCAGGAATCATGAGCGCAAGCTATTCTCCGGTATAGTAAAGGTCAACGTGTATGTGGATGGCTCACTGAAGGTCGTGGAATTCTGGGATATAGGTAATTTATCGAAGGGCTCGATACCTATACCAGCTGGAGGTTATACTACTATTACAACTGAGATGAAGACATCCAACCTTACAGTAGGCATTCATGACCTCCGTGTTTCAATAGAGGTAAGGGATTATGAGGACCCCAGACCAGAGGATAACTCTTTCAGCCTGAAGTTCTCAGTAATACCCTTTGTCAATGCATTTATGGAAGCTAAGAAGGAGATGATCCAAGGAAGGGAGTATTATATCAAGGTTCATGTCCCTAATCCTTCAGATGAGCCTCTGAATCTTAAGGTGAGGCTCTTCGTTAATGAAACGGAAGTCGACTCCAAGGATATATATGTGCTTCCTAGGTCAATATCCTTAGCGGAATTCCCATATACTCCAAGGAGAACTGGAACCGAGGAGATAAAAGCTACTATAACAAAAGAAGGACAGCCTTACAGTCAAGCATCGATATCTATTAAGATAAGGCCATCCTGCGATATGAAGATAGAGGAGATATTCATCTCGAGTAGTGTTTTTAAGGGAGGTCCTCTCAGAGGAAGGATAAGGATATATAATAATGGATTCTCCTCCTCAGCAGTAAATCTCACTATTCAGGTTGACAGTAAAACTGTTAATTCGCAGGTATTAGGGATAATACCCCCAAAGAAAGATAAAGTTATAGAGTTGGTAGTACCTACAATTAATATAGGCGTCGGGAATCATACTCTGACCGCATTAGTTTATCCGACGGATGCCACGGACTTGGATGAATCGAATAATATTTACTCTCTCTCCTTCATTGTAAAGCCTCTTCCAGTTTCCCTCTCAATTGGAGGAGAGAATGGGATAATTAGGACTAATGTAACGAACATGGGCGAGGTGCTTGGTAACTTCGACGTGATACTGCTAGAGAAAGGGAAGAAGGAGATAGATCGCAGTTCCCTAACTTTGGAGCCTAAGACAAGCCAAGTAGTTATATTTAAGGGGATTGAACCAGGGAACTATTCTGTAATCGTTCTAAGTTATGGATTTCAAGTGGCTTCGGCTAATATTTTTATAGAGCACTCTCTACAGAGGAATGCTACATCTCCATACTGGACGCTTGTCTTAGGGATCTTGGTATCAGTTATCTTATATCTAGCATTCACAAAGTGGCATAGAAAGAAGTGGCCATCTTCATGAAATTTTTATCTCCCTTGTAAGTTTGATTCATTACTTCTATTAGAAATTGCTGAAGAAATTGATGTAGTATGAGGGAATATGCCTATCTTGTAATGCTTCTAATAGCTCTTGTCCTCTTCTTAATGCTTGATCCGTTACTTTATCCAGCTGTAGCTGGCCTCGGTTATTTCATTATATGGTGGAGGGTTAGAAAGTGAAGGGAACCTTGGAAAGAGCACTTCTTATGGCGACTGGCCTCTCTATAATAGCTTATGCTGTAGCTGGACCTATAGGTAATGCAGCCAATTTATTTGAGGAAAAAAGAGCAATAAATTGCGTAAACATAGCATTGAAATCGCTTGATTTGGCAATAACGAATTCCATTGGAGGAGGAACCGCTAGCGGGTATGTATACTTCCCATGTAATGTGATCTATGAAGCTGAAGGAACAGATGTAAGGGTGAGGTCTGGAAATTACTCGGCCTCAATCACATATCCCTTTGAAGTGGAAGGAGGTGGAAAAGCCATTGGTTATGGTAGGTTCGCTGCCATTTGGAGAGCCAAATATATATCTATAAGGTGGGAGAGTTGGAGGAAGGGTTAAGCTTCACTTTATCTGGAATTGGAGTTTTAGCCTTAATGGTCATTATATTCTTCTCTCTAAATCTTATTATTCCTCTAGTGAAGGCGAATAAATGCTGTGAGAGGAGAAAGATCGCTGAAAAGCTACAATCTCTATCTAATTACCTCCATATAAATGCAGCCAGCTATATAAAATGGGTGAGAAGATGCTGACGGAATTGATGGAGGGAATCATCACGATGGTTCTTCTGGTTCTAATGCTAGCTGCCTTAGTAGGTGCCTTGAGTTGAAGTGGATTATCGCTTCTATATCAGCCTTAATCTTAATATCAAGCTTCCTTGCCTTACCTTCTCGCATATATCCTGAGTGGCAAGTTTTTAGTAAGGCTTATGCATGCTCTAAATCGGTTAGAATACTGAATGAGCTTGGCTATAGAGTCTTGCTGGGAGAGAGTGGGGATGGAGAGCTTACGGTAAGATGTATTTTTAATAATAAGAAGATCTATTACTGCCTGTTCATTCCAGGAGCACAACCTTCTAGGTATCTAGCTGTGGTGGGTAGGCCTTGAAGGAGATATATCTGCTAATAATAGCTCTGATGATGTCCTCTGTCATATTAAGCGTCCCTGAGAGGGATAGTGATTGGGTCTTATACAGAGGCGAATTAAGGATGTGGGAAATGCATGCAGAGGCTGATTCCTTGAAAGCAAGATCTATCATATTCGCCAGGTATTCTCTAGATTCCTGGTTATACAATGCGAATGGTAGCTCGTGCTATGCCGACCCTCCACCTCCGAATGGTTCGGCATTTCTAACGCTTCTAAGCAAGGATTGGGCAAGAAAGGAATTTTCATATAGAGGATCAATCTCATACAACATTTTTAGGTCGAAGGAAGGACAGAAGTCAGATCCTTTATTTGGTGGGCAATGCAGGGAAGGAGGTATAGGACTAGGGATTATGGGAAAGATGAGCATAGTAGATAACATGCTCTATATGAAAGCTGATAGAAATTTCAAGGATCAAGCATGCCAGCCGACAGCATATTTCTCCTTGAAGGGATCTTTAGATTACTTAAAGCTTGAAACCTCTAGAATAGTGAGAAGATCTTTCCTCATCAATAAAAACTTATCAGATGCCTTGAATGATATTAAATTGAACTTGAAGCATCTAGTTATTAAAATGAGAGCTAGACTCCTTCCTGAGGGCATAGATCTCAAGCTTTACTATTATACGAAAGTGGTTCTGAGGAGAAATGGAAAAGAAATCTCATTCGTATTCAATGTCATACTTAGAGATAATTTAGCTGAATATATACATCTTGGAAGGATCATGAGAAAATTTTACTGTATCAGGAACTGGGAAGTCAAGGTGAGAACTTCATGAAAGTTTCTCCTCATCACTATAATTGTCTAAGCCGTAATCTAAACAGGCCTCAGTCCCTTGATGAGATCAACCATCTACATTGCATCTTTAATAATTGCTTTGTTAATATCTCCTCTCATGGTTAGCGCCCAAGATCCATTTTCCGGCTTTCAGAATGCCATTCAAGATCTAACCCAGGATATCATAAATATCCTAAACACCTTGAAGGAGTCAGCCATTTCTATCGGGAGAGTAATGGCCGGCACCTTAATAGCTCTGGGCGTTATCCTATGGGCAAGCGATATATTCTCTTACAAGGGAAAGAGGCTTATACTTGCAGGTATAATACTACTGATACTTATGGAACTGATCCCATGAGTGTTAATAGATGTCCATGAAGAGAATAGGTAGGTTCCATTCGGCCTTTGTTAAGATAGTAGTTTTATCGATCTCATTATTCCTAGTAACTTTACCTTCCATTCTCTTGCTTGAGATGAGAATACATCTTTATTCAGTAGTAGATTGTTATATCATGAGCTGGGAGCCTGAATGTCTCCTACTCTAGATCAATTATATTGAGCGTTTCCAGAGAAATTGAGGCCCTTGAGTCGAGAACTCTCATAGGATTTGACCTAAGTGATTTACAGATATTACCTTTCTCTAAGGTGAAAAAGGTACTTTCAAGCCATAGCGGACCTTTTTCGAGATCCCTCCTCTAAGCTCATTCTATTCCATTCTATTCTATTTTTATTGTATCAAAGCGAGGGATACATATGCCCAGATTACCCAAGCCCGGATTAAGAAATATAGATGGACAGCTCTTCTACTTAGAGCATGCTGGTCCTTTATCAATCCTTACTCCTGTAAGCAAGATACTCTCGTCAGAAATGACCGAAGCCGGTCAGTTAGTTGAGGTAGTAGAGCTTCCTTTCTATGGGAAGTCTTTATTTATTGAGCATATAATCATGCTATCCCTTTACGATGAGTTTATATACCATGAAACGCTCGTTCATCCAGCTCTTTTAACTCTAGATAAACCAGATAGTGTTTTAATAATAGGAGGAGGAGATGGAGGTGCCCTCAGGGAAATATTAAAACATCCTGTGAGGCAGGTTACTATTGTGGAACTAGATAAATCTGTGATTGAGCTTGTGAGAAAGTATCTCCCAGAAGTTCCCTCCGGAGCCTTTGAGGATAGTAGACTAAAGTTATTGATAGGAGATGGCAGGAAGTTTATAGAAGAAACGAGTGAGAAGTTCGATCTAGTCATCTTAGACCTAACAGATCCTTATGGCCAGGCAGCAAGGCTCTATACTAAGGAGTTCTATGAGATGGTAAGGAGAGTACTGAGAGATGGCGGACTCATGGTTACTCATAGCACGGGCCTTCATATTAATAGGAGAACGTTCCCACGCATCTATAAGGCAGTAAGCAAGGTTTTCAGGAAGTATGCAATGGCCAGAGCTTATATACCCTCATTCACTGATGAATGGACCTTCTCATTCGGTTCAGATTCGATGGTTCCATCTGAATTAGACATCAACTTATTAAGGAAGAGATTTGAGGAGAGAAACTTGAGAGAGAGAACCAGGTTCTACTCACCGGAGATTCATTCATCTTTATTTAAGCATCCTGTGTTTGTTAGTGAACTATTGAAGGAGAATGTTATACCAAGCATGGATTCCAATCCAGCTGAAATAGAGGGATAGTTAGTCCTCATAGAGAGAGCTATAAGCTTTGTAAGGGTCTTTTATCTTCACCCATTTGCTATCATTCATCATAGCAATGTCTCTACGCAGTAGAGCCTTGGTGAATTTCTCAAATGTCTCAGGGAAGTAAGGGTTGAGAGAGATGAGCTCTTCAGTGAGTTCACTGCTTTGAGTTAATGAAGAGACTGCTAGCTCCAAAAACTTATTTAAAGTCGTAGTGAGGAGCTTGGATATCAGATCTGCATACATATCAGAGGATTTGAGGAAGGCACGAAGTATGAGGTGTATTAAAGCAAGCCAAGCCATTGCACGATCGTGCTCCTTAGCATCTACAGGGATTAGATGAAAAGGGAATATTGTAGAGGCAAGGGAGAGTTCTTCTCTCAGATCATTGACACGAATTAAGGCAGCTTTACCTCTCGTTAAGTCCTTCAATCCTGGGCCGAAGAGCGGATGGAGCGAGATTACTCTCATCCCTTCCCTCGATGCTTTCTTCAGGGAATCCATAATAGGCAATTTCAGAGATGAAATCTCTATTATAAGAGATCCCGAATTCATTCCTTCAGACAGGGAGTACACTACGCTTGAGGTTTTAGATATGGGAGTACATACAAGCGCTGCATCATAGTCCTTCAATTCCCTTAAGTCCCTCAGCGATGTACCTCCTATCTCCTGAGCTAGCCTCTCCGATTTAGATTTATCTATATCATATATACTCAAATCGTGATTTTTACTGAGATAGGAGCTAAGAAGAGATCCCATAGCTCCAGCTCCTATGAGGAGTACTTCCATTCCATCAGTGCCTCCCTGAGCAGGTCTAGTCCGGGATTTGCATATAGGCTCGCAAATGTGATCCTAATTCTGTCTGGGTAGGGACCGAAGCCTATTCCTGGAGCAACTGCTATGCCCTTCTTCCTTAAAGCATAATTGGAGAACTTCATTGAGTCAAATTCATCTATTTTTACCCTTGGAAATAGATAAAGACCTCCATCTATTCTCCCTATCTCGAGGGGAGCTCCAGACAATGAGTTCATTGCTAAGATTAGGTAGGAATGTAGCTCTTTCCTTACCTTCCCGACCCACTTGTCTCCCACCTCTAAAGCTCCAGCTGCAGCTTCCTGTATGAATTCCGGGACATTTGTTATTGTCAGTCCAATGAACTTAACCAGCTTATTTATTTTCTCCTTAGAACCATATATATAGCCTACCCTAAATCCAGTCATTCCGAAGGCCTTTGATAGGCTTCCAACGCTCAATGAATTCTCATATATAGATGGTGGAGCTCTCCTCCTAACAAAAGATAGTTCTGCATAAGCATCATCACTAATTAAAATGGAATCGCTTTCCCTAAGAACTTCAGCTAACTTCTCAAGTTCTTTATCGCTCCAAACTTTTCCATCAGGGTTATTTGGAGAACATAGAATGAATGCGCTAACCCCTCTCAGCTTATCCACTTCCTCAGGAGATCTTATCTCTACTAACTCTAGTGAGAGGTTAGCGGCCATTCCTTTGTAGGTAGGCCAAGCTGGCAGCATTATTCCTATCCTATCTCCAGGATAAAGGAAGGTCGATAAAATGGAGAAGATAGCATATTTAGAACTAGGGGTCGGTAATATTTGATCTGGTGATATTTGAATCTCATCTCTCCTAGATACCCACTCGCTTGCAGCTTTCCTGAATCTTTCATTGCCTGATGATATACCATACCTTGTCTTTCCTTCGTTCAAAGCCTCTAGCATTGAATCTATAGATTCCGGTGGAGGAGACCATGGTGGTTCCCCCACCTCTAAATGGTAAATCTTCTTTCCTTCCCTCTCCATTTCCTTAGCTTTCCTGAAGATTTCTATGTGAGGACCAGCTCCAACGTTCTTGGGTATCTGAGCCCTTAATGAGGACGATATTAAAAAGTTGAAGACTCTTCTACAGTTCCATTCATTAAGACCAACTTTAGCGCATTTCCCCTTCATATCATGCCATATGCCCTTCTCAACTTCCTCGTTCCTCACTGGAATATTTTCCCTAGCTTTTATTGAAGAAATTTTCTCAGCTAATGAAATCCTCTCCTCATAAAGCTCTATAATCCTCAAAGTTATTGCCTTAATCCTGCTCCTCAGTTCCTCCAAGAGATCACCTTAAGATACTTGAGATGAGGCCTGCCCTGATGGCATGATCCGCTAATATAAAGGCAAGCATGCTCTCTACCACCACTACAGCTCTCGGAACTATACAAGGATCGTGCCTACCTTTAACTTTTATCTCTGTTTCTTTCATCTCCTCCAAGTCAACGGTTCTTTGAGGCTTAGCTATGGATGCAGTTGGCTTGAATGCAGTTCTAACTACTACTGGTTCTCCTGTTGTTATACCGCCTATAACTCCTCCATGGTCATTTTTCAGATAAGAAATCTTACCATTCTTCAAGATTAGGGGATCATTATGCTCCGATCCCTTCATTCTGGCAGCTCTGAATCCAGATCCAAATTCCACTCCTTTAACGGCTGGAATCGAGAACATTGCCTTGGATATATCGCCCTCGATTGTATCGAAGATAGGATCTCCTAGTCCAGGGGGAACTTTTAAAGCTACAGCCTCAACAATCCCTCCTACACTATCTCCCTCAGCTCTATCAATGGCTGATGACATCCTCAGATAACTCTCTTTATTGGGAGCCCTAAGTGGATTAGAGTACCTATAGCTCTTTGCTTCTTCGAGAGTAAACTCCTTTGCCCTTTCGCCACCTATTTCTAAGGAATAAGCTATTACTTCCACTTTAAGGGTTTCTAGGAGCTTCATGGCAACTGACCCAGCCATGCACATGGATATGGTTATCCTTCCTGAGAACCTTCCCCCTCCCCTGTAATCATTAAATCCTCCATACTTCAATCTAGCAATATAATCAGCATGCCCTGGCCTAGGTTTGCGCCTAAACTCCTCATAATAAGAGGAGACTACATCTTCATTCCTAACAATCATAGTTAGAGGAGCTCCTGTTGTATATCCTCTAAAGATCCCGCTTACTATTTCAACCCGATCGCTCTCATGCCTTTGAGTCACGTACTTGGATTGGCCAGGCCTCCTTAAGTCCAAAATTCTCTGAATGTCCTCCTCAGCGAGTGGAAGGCCTGCAGGTACTCCCTCAAGTACAGCACCAATCAATTTTCCATGGCTTTCCCCGAAGGAGATTAAGCGGAGAGATCTCCCTAAAATATCTCCCATGGTTATACCACCTAGGGATGGAAGGGCTTCATCCTTATGAAATCCAAGTCAGATCCCTGATAAGATACTGAGATGCTGGCTCCCATTTCAGAGGTCCCCGTATAAAAGTTCATGCTTACTATCTTCACATCGCCTGGACCTATCTCACCTATATTATAGGATCCCCACCGACTCCCAAGGAGGAACTCGTTCCCAGCCTTTCCGAGCCTTACCAGATGAGGATCATTTCCTCCGACCTTAACCTTACTTAGTGGATAAATTTGGGAGTTAAGCCTGAGATCTACGCTCCCTCTTTCCCCTATATTCGCCACTTTAGCTACTACTGTTATACCATAACCTTTTCCTACTTTCCTGCTAACTATTGTATAATTAGCTATTAGGGGAACGGCTACATCATTCATCTTAACAACAAATACCGGAAATTCAGAGTAGTTCCAGCCTATCTCGTTTGCAAGCCATGCTAAGTCAGGTAGAACTCCCGGCTTAAAGAAAGCCGTTGTCTCCACATAATAGTACTTCTCGCCATCCATATTAAACTCTAAGGCGACTTTTCTTCCCTTCATTAGCTTTTGCTGTAGGTCTATAAGATTAATTAGAACTATAGGAGTTCCACCGTACTCAACTGTTCTATACTTGACTTTAGGCAGCTTCACCCATTTGGGAGGCATTGAGACAGCAACAGCTGCATGAGTCGGCATTATGAGTAAGACTGGATTATAGCCAGCCTGTCTATAGAGAGATATGAGGAGTATTGATAGATCCTCACAGTCACCAGCTCCCCTATATAAGGTCTCTATCGGATAGCTCGGATAATCCCCAGTTGGAGAGAACTCATTAGCTAGAGAGTACTTCATGCTCTGTACAAAAGAGGCTATGAACCAGAGCTTGTTATATCCTTCAATACCATTCTTTTCAGCCAAGTCATTGAGTTTTCTGACAAGCGTTGAAATGTAGGGATCATCATGAGGTGTCCTTACCATGAGATACCATGTGAAGATTAGGCTTTTTTTACTCTTATTGAACTCCGAAAGCCTCATTCTAGGCTTAACCTTGAAGAAATCTACTAATGGGAGTGGTACTTGAAGAGAAAGATTATATTCTTTACCTACTTTGGGAGGAAATCTCCATTCATATTTCAATGTTGTTAAGTTTCTCCTTTCCTGAGGGGAGAGGGGGGGTGTCATACTAATGCTCTTATTCATGATAAAGCGTATGATCCCTTCATTTATCATAGACTTAGTTGCCGAGAATGTCTCCTTTCTCGTGTTACCTGCAATGACTATAATTTGGCTTTTTTCAGGCTTTATAACGAAAGTCCAATATCCTTTAATCCCAATGAGAGCTTGGATCTCCAAACTAGGTAGGTATTTCTTAGATACCCTCCCAACGTCTTTAGCTAAGGGACCGCCTAGAATGAAATAGCAATTATAACCATTATTCATCTTTGAACTTATCTCGACAGAAAGATTCAATTTGCTTAGCTCCTCTTTCAATAAATCTGCCGCTTTCATATCGTAATCATTGGATATTATTAAAACTTCCTTACTAGCTTTAGTTGATGTAAACAGAAACAGCGAGGTTAAAAGCAGTAGAGCGAGTAAGATCTCCATTAAATGAAATTTCATAATAAGCTCAAGAATTTAGGAATTAAAAAGTTAGATACGCAAGATGGGTGGAACAAAATAAAAATGGGAAAAGAAGAGAAAAGGGAGATTATGATCCATAGCTCTCCAAGATCTCTTCCTCTGGAGGTGGGGAAGGTATCAACCCCTTCTCCATGAGAAGTTTGGTTGCCTCTCTTACGTTCTTTATCATATTGACAGCTCTCTCATAGAGTTCATTTCTGCTTAAGATTTTCCTAGCAACCCCCTGTTTTATAGATTGCTCCGCTGCTGCTACTGCTTCAAGAGGATATACTTCCCATTGATCCATAGTTGGTATTATATAGTCTTCATGCAGCCCCTTTTCCTCCGCAAACTTAGCTAGCGCGTTTCCGGCTGCTATGCACATTTCATCAGTCACTGTCTTAGCTCTTACATCCAATACTCCCCTGAATATAGCTGGGAATCCCAAGCTATTGTTAACTTGATTTGGGAAATCACTCCTTCCAGTAGCTACTATTCTAGCTCCTGATTCCTTGGCTTCCCATGGCCATATTTCAGGTATGGGATTAGCACCGGCGAATACTATTGCATTGTTATTCATAAGTTTTATCCAGTCCTTCTTTATGACTCCAGGCCCTGGAGTGCTAAATGCTATGACGGCATCAGCTCCCTTAAATGCTTCTTCTATAGTTTTTGCTCCTTCTCCATTTGTTTTCATTGCCAAATCATAATTCCATGGATCTTCCACCTTCATTTTTTCTATGTCCGGCCTATCAGCATAGAGCACACCATTGATATCTATCATTACAATATGCTTCGGCGGGACACCAGCCTTCATCATTATCATAGCGCTCCTAGTGCCTGCAGCTCCGGCCCCAAAGAATACTACCTTTGATTGCTTCATGTCTTTTCCTAATAGCTTGAAAGCATTTACAGCTCCAGCATATACAACGGTGGCAGTTCCCTGCTGATCATCGTGCCATACTGGAATATTCAACCTTTTTCTTGCTTCCTCAAGGATATGATAACATTTAGGTCTCTCTATATCCTCTAGGTTAATTCCTCCAAAGCTTGGCTCAATCCATTCCAATAGTTTAAGTATCTCCTCGGCCTTATGTGCTCTAATAACTATTGGGAAAGCATCAACCCCCCCAAGATATTTGAAAAGAAGAGCCTTACCCTCCATAACAGGGAGACCAGCCTCAGGTCCTATATTACCTAAACCTAGAACTCTCGTACCATCGCTAACAACAGCAACATAATTCCATCTATTTGTATGATAAAATGATTGATCAGGGTCCTCCTTTATGACTTTACATGAAGCTGCAACGCCTGGTGTATACCATATTGAAAAATCACTTACATCTCTTATTGCGCATTTTGGCATAACTTGGACCTTACCTTCGTAAAATGGATGATAAGCAAGAGCCAGCTTAGAAGGCTTTTCAGCCTTCTTAAGGAGTTCTTCAACAGTCGGCTTATGCTCTGGCATAGCTAAACACCAAATATTTGTTCTAAGTACATTTGAAATAGTTTCCTTATTTTCATATATAAAATGATATTCTCTACTTATAATCTATTGGATTTAGTTTCATCGGTTATCATAACATTTTTAATATTATAAATTAATTTGAGATAAAGACCAGAAATTAATATTATCCCAGCATAGAAGGCATTCCTCTCATACTCAGGGATATAGAGTTGTCTCTAGAGTTGAGGAAAGTAATGTAATCATGGAAATTTTAGTGTGTACTAGCAGGGGAATCGTTTTGAAACGTTATAGAACGATTTTATTCAATTTATATATAAACCTTAAGTGAATAGGATTAATAGGTGGTGGCGTTGAGAATCTTCAGTATAATGATAGGAAATGCCCTCGCTTATAATGCTGGATTGATTCTCACATTGATGGGTGTGGGTTGTGGAATTAGTTTAATGATAGCCACCATCAACTTTGCTTTGATATATCTAATCAGCAGGTACAGTCACGAGATTCAGGGGATTATATGTTGAGGACCCTCCAGTGGTAAGAGAGAATATCGGTGGATTCATGCACTTGAGGTACGATCGAGTGATTAACTTCGTAGAAATCACTCTAGATAAAGCGAGTGAGCTAAGATCTTCCTAGGAATAACTTCCAAGTATACAGGAGGTACTATATCTATTAGAAAGGGGATGAGGGATTTAGGAGTTGATGGTGTGGTAGTTGCGCGCCTTACTTCTTCAAACGGAAGGTAGGTTGGATTATCACTTCAGTAGGATAATTACTAAAGTCAATTTACCTGTAATAATCTATATATACGCCCTCCTTACAGACGATATATCCGTAAGCGTTTATGTCAAGCTATCTCAGGAGTACTCCAATGTAGTTGGAGCTAAGGTATCTAAGGATATGTCTCGTACATTAGATCTTTGATAAGTAGAGTTAAGACAGCAAGACAAGATTTTTCCGTGCTTACTGGCAATGGATGATCATCCTCTTGAACGTTCTAGCATTAGGAGGAAATGGCAGAATAATGACTTTGGTAAATATATCCCCCAGCTCAGCTTCATCTCTTTGTCTATAATCCATGGATCGATGGCAGATTGGATGATGTCGATAACAGTTTCAAAAAGCTAGCAAATCTTGCTAGAGTGCATGAGTAGCTTTCTCATCTCCCAATGCAATAGTAATAGCTCTCTAGATATTGAGATCCCCAGTGAAGGAAGTTTATATCCCCTTCTCATTATGGAATCTACCAAGGTGAGAATTAGGATAAGGAAGATCTTAGAGGAAGTTAGTATATCACTTGATTGACTTAGAGAGGATTAATACTGCAGCAGCTTGTAGAATCAATGAAAAAATTGCGCCCTGCATAGTCCATTTCATTTGAAGGAATAAACCAAACATAGCTCCACTGACTAGAAATCCGAGACCATAAAAAGTGTTAAAGACCCCATAAGCTGTTCCTCTTATGCTAGGGGATACCAAATCCGAAACTGCTGCTCTGTATATGGATTCCTGCATTCCATATACAATTCCAAATGTTACCACGGCTCCTATCAGAAGGTTAGAACTTCCATATAGGGTGAGAATTGAGGGAATGGGGGAGAGTAAGAAGGGAATGTATAACACCTTCCTGCCTATCTTATCGTAGGATAATCCAGCAAGAGGAGCCGATATGGCATCCACTCCCTGCATTAGTACATAAAGGAAAGCTGCTAACCATGGAGAGAATGTTATACTGGAGACTAGGACAATTAGGGATACTTGTATCAGGCCCATTGTGTTCAGAAGGACTGAAATTGAGTAAAACCAGAAGAGGATTGGAAGACTCTTGAGTTTCACAGTCTTGCTTTCTCCTAGTGGCTTTGTATGTCTATATCTTGAATATATGTAAGAAACTGTCAGGATAAGAAGTACATAAGGAATTAGAAGTATGAAGAAGGCCTCATTATACCTCCCTGGCATCCACATTAGGATTAGTCCCAAGATAGCTGGTCCTAAGACTGATCCAGTCTGATCTAGGAGCTCATGCAGACCAAATGCCTTACCAGCACCTACTCCTTCCGAAACCGAGGATATAAGGACATCCCTAGCTGGAGATCTCAACCCTTTGGCGGCTCTCTCTATGAAGATTAGAAAAGCAACAACAATCCATAAATTAGTAAATCCCATGAGGGGAATTGATATAAGTAGACCATACCCTAATGAATAAAGAGACCAGTAAGCCTTAGTTTTATCTGCGAGTACTCCACTTACTAACCTCAAGGATAGACCTAAAAATTCAGAAATACCGAATGTAAGCCCAACTATGAGAGTTGTAGCCCCTAAAGCATTCAAGTAGGAGGGAGCAACTGCTCTTGCCCCTTCATATATCGTATCGCCCAGCAAGCTCACAAGCCCAAAGGATAGTATAGCCCTGTAGGCATCCCTCCTACTCAATAGCATGATATCACTAGCTCCACTTCAACGATCTCTGCAGCTTTATCATGGAATCTAGGAACCATATTAAGGTGACGAAGACTGATATTATCTCAGGAATTGCCGCTCCGCAGCTACACAATCCAGATAGCGGGATTGCCCATACTATTGCTATAATTACAGCAATAGCAATGGGATAATTTGCCTTTTCCTCAAAACTATAAGTTAGAGAGGCAAAAGCTAATGTTAGGAAGAAAGCGAGGGACGCGAAGAAATGAAGCCTTCCATAAACTTCATCAAACGTTCCAATCAGTATTAGGAAGTAAGAATCTACTGCCACAAGCTTAGCTGTTAGGGGGAACCTCCTAGACATGTAATTCACAGAGTAGAACAGTAAGAGAAGTCCACCAGTTACCAGTCCAAAATTGAAAATTGGAGCAGCGGGACTCTTTATTGAATGACCTAAATCACTAAGAGCATTATTCATCCAGCTAAACCATGGAGAGAGCACTATCGATATAAATATGGTAATTAAGGGCAGGAAAAATGATGATAATCCTAAGATTAAAGGCTTTAATTTCATAAGGAGTAAAAGAAAGGAAGACTAAAAAAGCTGAAGTTACCTCATATCTGGTGGAATGAAGTCCTTCCTATAAGCATTTAGAAATTCCTTAAGCTCTATATCTCCTATGTTACCCTCTCCTTTTCGCCTCACGGCTACCTTGCCAGATTCTACTTCCCTGTCCCCTATGATCAGAAGGAGAGGTACCTTCCCAAGTTCTGCTTCCCTTATCCTATATCCTAAAGTTCCTCTGGCTTCATCTAGATCTGCTCTAACTCCTGCCTCATCTAACACTTGAAGGATTTCCCTTGCCCTGCCTACATGCCTGTCCGCCACTGGAAGTATCCTAACCTGAATGGGTGCAAGCCATAGGGGGAAGTTGCCTTCATAATGCTCAAGTAGAATACCGAAGAACCTTTCTATAGATCCCAAAAGAGCTCTATGTATCATTACAGCGGTCTTCTCATTACCGTCAGCATCTACATAGGTAACGTTGAACCTCTTGGGCAGATTGAAATCTAGCTGTATAGTACTAAGCTGCCATTCCCTTCCTATTGAATCAACAAGCTTTACATCTATCTTAGGACCATAAAATGCTGCTTCTCCTTCCATTATATCGTAATCATACCTTTTCTTCCTAAGAGCTCTCTCTAAAGATGATTGGGCTCTAAGCCAATCCTCTTCGCTTCCCATATATTCTTCCGGATGGCCCGGATCCCAAGTTGACAACTCTACCTTGAACTCCTTGAAACCAAAGGACCTGAGCAGGTATTCATCAAGCTCTATAACATTGTATATCTCCTTCTCTAGATCTTCAGGAGTTGTAAATATGTGAGCATCATCCTGGGTGAATCCTCTAGCTCTCAGGAGACCATGCAAGACCCCAGATCTTTCATATCTGTACACGGTCCCAAGTTCAAAGAATCTTAGGGGCAGCTCCCTATAACTCCTCCTTCTAGACTTATAGACTAAGATATGGAAAGGACAGTTCATTGGTTTGACAGCATGCTCTATGCCTTCCTTATCGAACACATACATGAAGTCTCTATAGTAGCTGAGATGCCCTGATGTCTTCCACAAGTTTGTATAGGCTATGTGAGGAGAATAAACAAGCTTGTAGCCCCACTTAAGGTGAACTCTAACAAGGAAATCTTCTATTATTCTCCTAATAATCGCCCCCTTTGGATGCCATATAACTAGCCCAGGTCCAATTATCTCTGAGGGCATTGAGAATAAATCCAGTTGGGGACCTAATATCCTATGATCTCTCCTTTTAGCCTCTTCTCTCCTCTTTAGATATTCTTCCAATATTTCTTTCCTTGGAAAAGAAATTCCATAGATCCTCTGCATGACCGGATTCCTTTCATTGCCTCTCCAGTAAGATGATGATGCATATAAGATCTTTAAATATTTTATATAGCCTGTTGAGGGTAAATGAGGGCCTCTGCATAGATCCATGAACTCTCCCTGTCTATAGATGGATACAATTTTATCTTCAATCTCCTTAAGTAGTTCTACCTTGTATGGCTCTCCTCTTTTCTCAAATAAGACCATCGCATTATCTTTCCTGATCTCCTCTCTGACTATCGGGAGATCTTCTTTTACTATGTTCCTCATCTCGTTCTCTATCCTCTCTAGGTCTTCAGGGGAGAAGGATTTTCCAGAAGTGTCGAACTCATAGAAGAATCCCTCGTCTATGGCAGGTCCTATCCCCAGCTTAGCATTTGAGAATAATCGCTTAACAGCTTGGGCCATGATATGAGAAGATGTATGCCAGTATACCTGCCTTCCCTCCCGAGAGTTGAAATTTAGTATGATGATCTCATCCACACCTTCACTCACTTGGGAAGTTAGGTCAACTAGTTGACTATTTATCTTAGCAACAAGACCTAAACCTTTTGGTATTGCATCTATTATTCTCTCTCCCGGTCTAGCTTCTAGCCTCCCTCCATCTGGTAGCAATATTCTGACCAATCATGACACCTTCTTGAGATATATGTAGAGAGATCTTGCTCCTTTGGGAGGTTCATCTCTCAACTCTTCACCCAAATAGTGAAAACTCGGTTCAAGCATGAAGAAAATGAGTTTCTCGATCCCCCCTCAGCGAGATCACCTCTTAGCATTTCAGTAAGCCAATTTATAAACCTATCGAAGTAATCTCAACCAACCGAATGATCTAGCGGGTATCTTAGAGGATGTTGGGATAAGAGTAGTATGGTCAGACAGCTTAGGAGCTAAGAGCTTCTCCTTATCCATAGAGATAAGCAGGAAGAATATAACAATAGATTCAGGAGTCATGAAGATACAACCTAGTTATCTTTTATCTCCCATAGAGAAAGAAAAGCTGAGGAGAATTGCTTTAGGCTTCATAAAGAAGGAATTAGCTAATGTCATAGCTGTAGTCATTATTGCCGTCGTAATCATTACTTTCTTCCAGAGAAAGAGTCCTCATAAGTAAGCCTTCTCTTAGGAAGAAAGCTCATTTTAAAGGATCCTAGCAAATACATAAATAAAAGTCAGTGGAGAATAGCTCATCTTTTCCTTTCTATAATTCTACAATCATCTGAAATACTTATAAGGGATCTTTTAGAGCCTCCTAGGAAGAGAAACCTCTCAGATCAACAGATCACCTTAAAAATAGGTTTATATCATCGAGCTTTCAACGATACTAAAGGGAATTCTAAGGCGGTGACTGAGTGACAAGGGGAGGAGATGGAGCTGACGGTTATACCTCAGATCGTGAAATTTGCTTCAGAGAATACTAGAGAGATAGGAGATGTGCTAGGCATAGGACCTGAATTGAGAGTTAGATGGGCTGAGGGCCTCTTAGATAAGGGACCTGTGGAAGATACTATCTTTTATGCTGGTGAAATGTATCCTGTGATGGGATATGCTGAAGGAGCTTTTAGGCTTACGAAAAGACTGGAAGGG
The DNA here is from genome assembly GCA_015522685.1 of Thermoproteota archaeon. GTDB lineage: Archaea > Korarchaeota > Korarchaeia > Korarchaeales > Korarchaeaceae > Korarchaeum. The sequence goes on from WALU01000009.1 coordinate 27,382, forward strand.
TTGATGAACATAAATTCTTTGGCGAGGATAGGGCCCATTATGAAGAAACTTAGGGTATATGCTATAGGAGCTAGGGCCCTATGGGGTAAGAACAATGAGATATATGAGAATGCTCTTCGAGATGCTGTTTACGTATTAAGGAACTTAGGAGTTAAGATGAGCTACCTTTTCGAGGAAGAACCTCCGTCGGGTGTGGCTCTTCATACATATGGTCTCCTCAAGGAGTTTAAGGAGCATGCTAAGTGGGTCCAGAATAGATTCAGGGAATTAGGCGTTAAGAGAGTGATAACATTAGATCCTATAGTAACTACGGCCTTTAGACTTTATTATCCAGAGTTTTTAGAAGATTGGGACGTTGAGGTATTGCATTTCGTCGAAATAGTTGCTAAGAGGATCGCTGAGCTAGGAATTAAGCTTAAGCTAGGGAGAAAGGAGAAGGTGACGTATCACGATCCCTGTTATTTAGCTAGGACTTTGGGCATAGTTGATGAAACTAGGTTCATACTATCGAGAATAGATGGTTTAGAGTACTTAGAACCACCTAGACATGGAGTTAATACTGGTTGTAGTGGAGATGGAGGATTAGAATTAACACAACCGCTTCTCGCTAGAAAGATATCTTTGGATAGGGTTAAGGAGCTAAGGGAGACGGGCGCCGAGAAGGTATACACATCGTGCCCAGCATGCATAATGATGCTCAGAACAGGTTTCAATGCTCTAGGTTACAGGACTGATGTGAATGATCTGGCCTCTCTGATAGCTGAGGCCATGAGAAATGGTATCATTGAAGAGAAACCGGCGACTGTGAAATTTAGGAGATATCATGTCCTTCCTGAAAGTCCTAAGCCTAAGAGCCTAGATTCTGACGATCTAGCCGAGCTCCTCCTCAGAGAGACAGATAGGTGCAAGAAATGTGCTTTCTGTAATGTAGAGTGCCCAGTTGCTAGGGCCTTGGATAAGTTGGAGAGCCGCTCTGCTAGAGGTAGAATGACTTTGATCAATTCCCTCGTGAGAGGTGATCCTGTAAGACCAGAAGCAGTACTTGACAGGCTATATTCCTGCGTCCTCTGTGCTCAGTGTTCGCAAACATGCCCTGTCGGCCTCCATGTCCAGGAACTGATAATATATGGCAGAGCTTATGCTATATACTCCGGTAAGGCTGGTGTCTAATGAGCTAACCTATTATTTATCACTCCTTTTAGAGGTAGGTGTCTACATGAATGGAAATTCCTTTGATGATGCTATCTCAGAGATAAAAAGGAAGATTGGGAAGAAAAAAGTGCTTATAGAGCCGGGAGATCTCTATGCCTACTCCCTTGATGCAAGCACTGAGAGAAGGGAGGCCCCAGGAGCGATTGTTAGGACATATGCAGATGAGGATGTTATAACCACACTGAAAGTTGCTGATGAAAAGCGTATACCGGTCATACCTAGAGGCGGAGGGACTTCCCTTACAGGAGCTTCTATTCCAGTGGTTCCCAAGTCAATAGTTCTAGATCTCACGCCGATGGATGATATCCAAGTGAATATAGATGATGGTTATGCAATGGCAGAGGCTGGAGCAACAGTTCTTCAGGTAGACCAAGCATGTAGAAACGAGGGATTCTTCTTTCCACCGGATCCCGCTAGCTCCAGATACGCTACCATTGGAGGAGCATTAGCTGAGAATGCTGGTGGATTAAGAGGAGCCAAATTTGGGGTCATGAAGAACTGGGTTCTGGCAATGGAAGTAGTTATACCGGGAGGTAAAAAGCTCAGGATAGGAGAGCCCGTACTTAAATGGAGATGGGGACCTGATCTAATTTCCCTATTCATAGGCTCCGAAGGAACTCTCGGCGTCATAACTAGGGCTTGGCTTAGGATCTATCCATTGCCTGAAAAGGTAGTTAGAATAATGGGTGTATTCAATAAGTTAGAGGACGCTGGAAGGGCTATCTCAGAGATAAGGAGAAGAGGTTACTTGCCCATGATGCTAGAACTTTTAGATAAGGAGACTGTTGATATAGTTGAAGAGGTGTTAGGCTATAAGTTTCCAAAAGGAGAAGCGATGGTAATCGTCGATGTTGATGGACCTATCGAAGCCGTGTGGAGATTGGCAAGGCAAGTTGAGAATGTTATGAAAGAGAATAGAGGAAAAACAGAGACCAGTGATGATCCGGAGAAGATGAAGAATCTTTATTTAGCGAGACAGGGAGCTTATGCTGCTGTAACGAGAGCTTACCCAAGTGTCCTCCACGAAGATATAACAGTCCCCTTATCAAAGCTTGTAGATGCTTTGAGGGAGCTTGACAACCTTAGGAGGAAATATGGATTGAGAATGCCTGTCTTCGGACATGCAGGTGATGGAAATCTCCACCCCGATATATGCTTTGATCCGTCAGATAAGGCACAGGCTAGAAAGGCTAAGGAGATGTTCAAAAAGGTCGGAGAATTAGCAGTAAGGTTAGGAGGGGCGGTAAGTGGGGAGCATGGTATAGGTTTCGTCAAGAAGGAGATCTTTTTAGAAGAGATAAAATCTGTAAGAGGAGAGAACTATCTAGAGCTTGTGAGAAAAGTAAAGAGAGTACTAGACCCTAATGGTATAATGAATCCAGGAAAATTGTGGTTCTAATGAACACAACGCTCTAAAATAAAATCATTCCTTTAAGGGCTTTTCCTTCAGAGGTATTATCTCCTCCTTTGGGGCTGCTTCAAATATCTTCAAATATTTCCTGAGGATCTTAGGTATCTTAACGGTGCCATCTTCCCTTTGATGATTCTCTAAAATAGCGCAGATCGTCCTAGTGGTTGCTAAAGCCGTACTATTCAGTGTGTGAACAAACTCCCTCCTACCTTTTCTATCCAACTTTATCCTTAGCCTGTAACTCTGCCAATCAACACAGTTGCTGCAGCTCACCAGCTCTCTGTATCTCCCTTGAGCGGGAAACCATGCCTCAAGATCATATTTCTTCGCTGCAGGTGCTCCAAGATCTCCTGCGGCAATATTTACAATTCTATAAGGTATCTCAAGGGCCTGGTATAATTCTTCAGCATTTTTTATCAGCCTTTCATGCCATTCCCAGCTCTCTTCTGGCTTAGAATAGACTACTTGTTCCACCTTATTAAACTGATGAACTCTGAATATCCCTTTAGTGTCCTTTCCATGAGTTCCTGCTTCCTTCCTGAAGCAGGGGCTCACACCGACATATAGTCTGGGAAGTTCTTCCTCTCTGAATGTATCTCCAGCGTGCATCGCTATTAAGGGATGCTCTGATGTAGCTATAAGGTAAAGATCTTCTCCTTCTATCTTGTATATGCTGTCCTCAAAAGTTTCTAGATCCGTCACGCCAAGGTAGTACTTCCTTCTTAGCATGTAAGGAGGTATCACGGGTATGAACCCCTTGCTTGTAATGTGATCCAATGCAAACATTATCAGAGCATGTTCAAGCCATACAATATCTTTAAATAGATAAAAGAATCTTTTTCCAGATAAATCTGCAGCTTTTATTGTATCCCCTTGCCTAAGAATGATTTCGAGCTGGTCTGCATGACCCTTTGGTTCCCAATCTAAGATCATATGCTCTACGTCGAACCCCTTAGTCTCTTCCCTAAATTTATCCAGTTTACTTCTTAGCACCTTGGGAATCCCCCAAAATCTTATTGGGACATTATACGTCTCGTCTGGTCCTTCTGGTACACTTTCATGAATTATTGAAGGCAGCGAGGCTAATATTCTATCCCTCTCCTCAGATAGAGTTTTCATGGTATTTTCAAGGTTCTTAATCTTAATGCCCAGTCCCTTGGATTCATCAATTAGCTTTTCCCTTTCTTCGTTCTTCGATTTAGGTATCTCCTTATTTATCTCGTTTCTCCTCTCTCTTAACTTGTTTATCCTAGTGATTGCTTCTCTCCATCTAATATCTAGTTCTAGGGCTCTATCTACTAACTTTGTTGGTTTATACCTTTTCTTTAGGCTGTCTCGAAGCAGATCTGGATTTTCTCTTAGAGCTTTCAGTGATGACCAAGCCATGTGACATCTAAGCTTCTTATATTATATCCTAATAATTTTTGCCTAAAGATGTAAAGAGAGAGGATTATTTGATGTAGAGCGCTATAAATCCCCCTACTGCTCCTATAATAGCACCAACGACTAGACCAATTACTATTGCATTCAGCAAGATGAAAGAGGAGTATACAGCAGGCATCGGGACTATCGTACTCCATGTGAAGATATCTATTATTATGCCTATGATAGCTACTATCAGGCCCATCATACCTCCTCTCTTAATGGATTCTATTTGATCCTTTGGAATATCTCCGAAATATATAGAGAAGTATGAGTAAAGAAAGCCGCCAGTTAAGGGACCTAAGGCTCCTATTGCCGGTATTATATCTATTATAAACCCAATTATTAGAGACATAATGAAATAATTTTCTTTCTTAATGAATGAGAGAGATTCAGCTAATGTCATTCTATATCACCAGTCCAGATGAGAATCCTTGGATATAGTAGTTACCTATGTCATATTATTTAAATGATTCTCTCGGATACTCCACCAAAAATGAAGATGTATGTATTGATTTTTTATTTATAGCTGGAAGTCTGTTCAATGAAACGAAAATGCATTGGAGAAGAAAACCGCCGTCTGGGCTTTATAAGCTTCTGGTAAAGTGGGTCACTATATCCACTCTGATTGGTATTATAACTGGAGCTTTAGTCTCTTTGTTAGAGCTTTCTGTGTTAGATGTATCCGAGTTTGCATTAAGGAGAGTTGCTGAGAGCGGTTATTTCTGGTTAGTACCTATAGTACCTCTCATTGGTTTAATGATCACAGGCATTTTGAGGGATAAGTGTACAAAGATACCTAGCCTACATGGAACAGAAGAGGTTCTCGATGCTTATCATTACAGAGATGGGGATTTAGTACTCAGGGATTCGATACCCAAAACGATAGGTTCTGTTCTTACTATAGGATCTGGAGGAAGCGCTGGATTGGAGGGACCAAGCATACACATCGGAGGCGCTGTGGGAGTGGGCATTAGAAGACTTCTGAAGAGACTTGGTATCGAGGAGGATGGGAGGGTACTACTACTTACAGGGGCAGCTTCAGGCATAGGTGCCATATTCAAGGCCCCTCTGACGGGGCTCATGTTCTCCCTTGAGGTTCCTTACAAGGATGATATGGCCCATCAAGCAGTAATTCCAGCTCTTATATCTTCAGTAGTCTCCTATTTAACTTTAGTTTCAATTGTAGGTCCAGAACCGATTTTCAAGCATTTCAAACCTTTCGGTGAGGTCAATTTATATATCTTATCTATAGGATTGGTTGAGGGTCTTGTTATAGGAGCTGCATCTGTTCTCTTTGTTAAGCTTGTTCATATTGTAGAGAGAATTTTAGAGAGTAAAAGCTTCACTGTAAGGGGAATTATAGGAGGTATTTCCCTAGGAGCTTTGGCGATCCCTACCTTCTTCTCAACTGGGACTTTATACCCCTTTGGGCTTAGCTACGATTTAGTTAGACTCTCATTTAAGGGGGGGAATTCTGCCTTTTTCTTAGGGATGGCTATTTTAAAAATGATAGCTACAGCAATAACCCTTGGAACAGCTGGTATAGGAGGTGTATTTATACCATCAATAGTAATAGGATCCTCCTTAGGCTCTTCCTTTAGCATAATCAATCCAAAGGATACAAGCCTCTTTGTAGCTATAGGAATGTCTGCCTTTCTATCGGCTGCATTTAAGACTCCTCTAACAGCTGTAACATTTGCAGCAGAGACAACCGGTTCAGAGGCTTACATAATTCCTGGATTGGTAGCTTCTGCTGTAGCTTACATAATATCAGGCAAGCATTCCTTACCCAAAAATCAGAAGATAGTAGAAACTACTAAGATAGAGGAATTGGAGGGAACTAAAGTTAAGGAGCTGATGACACTCCCCCCTCCAGCTCTGATATGCGATACGACGGTAAAGGAATTCTTCAATAAGGTATTCCTCAAGCATAGGGAATATTTCATATTCCCAGTTAAATCAAGGAAAGGGAAGTTCGTTGGAGTAGTTGCCTTGAGGGATATAAATAAGCTACCACCTTCTAAATGGGATAAGGTTAAGCTCATAGATATAGTAAGAGAAGTAGAATTTCTGAAGCCCGATGACAACCTCATGACCGCTCTAGATAAAATGTATGAGTTTAGGGTTCTATGCATGCCTGTGATGGATCCAAAAACGAGGAAAGTTATAGGGATGATCTCAGCAGATTCCATAGCTATGCTCCTAGAACAAAAGAGAAAGCTAAAGAGAGCGGCTCTCTTCTTCAGATAGCTCCTCTATTCTCCATTTTGTCCCTTGAGGCGTGTCTTGTATTTCCACTCCTGTTTCCCTTAGTCTTGCTCTTATCTCATCAGCTAGCTCATATTCTCTTCTTTTCCTAAGTAAGGACCTAATTCCTATTAGTATTGTTATCAGGTTGTTCAGCATAGAGATATCTGTTCCTCCTTTTATTCTCAGCCCTAGGATGTTTAAGAGATCATTGTAAGTAGAAGCTAAACTAAGCTTTCCTCCCTCAGTTATAAGGCCATGACCGTCGGCATATGCGTTAACAAGTTTCATCATCTCAAAAAGATCTGCTAACGCCTGAGCAGTATTTATATCATCCTTCATAGAGTTAAAGAAATTCTCCTTAAGTTCTCCTATCTTTTTTATTAGCTTTAACTCACCTTCACTCGCTTCATCTGTTATATCCATTTCTAGGAGATTATTATAACTATTTACTATTCTATCGAAGTTATTCTTCGCTTGATCCACTAGATCCCACCTGAAATCTATTGGAGAGCGATAATGCCTCGATAATAGAAATATCCTGAGGACATTAGCATCATATCTCTCCAATGCATCCCTTATGGTCACGAAGTTCCCGAGAGACTTGGACATCTTCTCTCCCTCAACTGTGAGGAGACCTGTGTGAACCCAGTATCTTACGAAAGGTTTAACTCCAGTGAAGCTCTCTGCTTGAGCAATCTCGGCCTCATGATGGGGGAAGGACAGCTCTATAGCCCCTCCATGAATGTCATACTGCTTCCCAAAATGTTTCAGAGTTATAGCTGTATCCTCTATATGCCATCCAGGCCTTCCATAACCCCATGGAGACTTCCATCCAAATTCGTCTCTGGGCCTCGCCCTCCATAAGGCAAAATCTCCTGGATTCCTCTTTGTTAGATCTGGTTCTATCCTATGAACCCTGAGTTCCTCTGGTTTCTGACCAGACAGCTTCCCATAATCTGAGAAGGCTGTTATATCAAAGTAGACTCCAGTTTCAGTTACATAGGCATATCTGTTCCTTAGAAGTCCTTCTATCTGTTCAAAGATCTCAGGGAGGTAGTCCGATGCTCTAGCGTACAGATTCACGCTTGTGATGTTCAAGACTTTCATATCCTCATAATAATGCTGTTCAAATTCCCTAGCCAGTTCCAATGGATGCTTCCCTTCCTCTTTAGCTCTGTTGACTATCTTATCATCGACGTCGGTTATGTTCTGTAGGTAAAAAACCGAGTAGCCTGCCCTTCTGAGAAACCTAGCCAAAGTATCGTAGAATACATAGGTCCTTGCATGCCCTAAGTGAGAGTAATCGTATACAGTAGGGCCGCAGACAAACATGAACACTCTTTTGCCATATAAAGGCTTGAATTCTTCCAAGGAACGAGAAAGTGTGTTATATACCTTTATCTCAGCAAAGATAGTCACCCATATTCAGCACCGTTTCATTGCTACATTTGTAAATTAAAAAGTTAGCAATCTATAGAGTGAATTGAATAGCCATATTGGAGAGATCTTAATAAAGGAGGTCCTAGGGATCTAGCTTGAGATATGTATGTTTAGGGTAGAAAGTCAAAGAGAGTGGGAAGATCTAGTACTTAGAGGCCTTAAAGAAGAGCTTTGGGCATTGGAAGTCGCTGCTGAGATGTCTCTTGATGTGATCGAGGAGCCCGAAAAGCTAAAAATGAAGTTAGAGATTTCTTTTCCCACCTAGTTTGACTAGCTGATAATTGCGAATCGCTGGTTTCTTAGGTAACGAAACCATCTTGTGCTAAGCTTAAGGAGAGGTTTATTAAACCTAGAGTCCTGCCTAGGAGGATGAACTTATCAATACCCGATCTCGTACTCTTAAGAAGGATGTTTAACTCTATTCCAGTCCTCTAGAGGAGTCCATATGAGGAAGTTCTAGGAATGGCTCCCCACTCTCATATCATTTTATCCAGTTCTAAGTAAGCGAATTCCAACCTTAATATAATGGTTCTTAAATCCTCGCAGTTGTTCAAGGCTTAGATGTGACTAGTAAGGATATAGGTCTTCTCTCCCCAGGAGTGACCCTCAATACTATAGAAGAGATTTATCAGGAATCTTCTGGTAGAGAAGAGATGAGGATAGAATTGTTTGGAGATAAGAAGAGGTCATGTTTTTACTATATATTATCTTCTCGATGAAAGACCTATTCCTATAGAGATATTCACGACTACTCTCTTAGAAGATCTATCACCGATGTTTGAAGGGCATATAACAGAAATTATAAGGTAGAGTGTAAAATTCCTCTCACTATCTGTGGAAGCTTATATGTTGCTTGAGGTAGCTAGGGGATTGAGATCTCTATTGAAAGATTTAGGGGAGTAATAATTGACTGAGAACGTGTGGAAGATTTAACAATAAAGTTAAATTTAGAGGAAAAACTTAGAAAATTGAAGGAGATTGTTCAAAGCTAGTCTATATGCATTTAAGGCTTACTTGGTGGATAACTGTTTGTATTTTCATAGTACCACAGGAGGGTTTCTCCTTTGGAGACAACATATTTATCGGCTGCCACTGGACCAAGGATCCATCCGGAACGCCCAGCCCAGTACCACCACATCCAATAATAAGGTTTCTTATTTTCAATGCCGTTAATTGAATTCACGAAAGAGCCGGACGGGTAGGTCGTGTAGTTCACGTTAGCTGCAATCTTAGTTACATCAAGTAACGTGTTTCCCTTTATCACTTTAGTGTCATTATGCCAGAAAATCGTGCCATTCTTGCATTTGAATCCTATATTTACTGTTATTCCCTGCTTACTTTTGACTATCTTTATTTGCTGATTAATTTCATTAATCCATAGAGCTGTAGCAGCTATTGCCCATATCAAGAACAGGACAGAAAGTACTTTCCATCCCTTCTCACTCATTAACATCACCTTGGATGGATTATCCGTCCATAATCTATTTAATAAATATATGCTAGTGTTACTGGATCGAATTGGAGATCCTAGATAAACTCAAATCTGCGCTGGAAAGAATGCCTGGACCTACTCCAAGCTTCAGCCTAGTACACGCCGTCTTGATGCTTCTAGTCTTAGAAAATGAATCAGTAGGGAGGAAAAGACTATCATCCATGGTGGACATTGGAGAGGGAAGTACTAGAAGCCTAATCAAACGTCTAAGGGAAATAGGATTGGTAAATGCGGATAGAAGTGGCTGCTTTTTAACTGAAAGGGGTAAAGAAGCAGTTAGAAAAATTAGAAGGGTAATGGTTGGTCCTGAGAAGCTTAGGTTGAGCATGATTAGCGATGAGGCATATGTCATGCTCATCAGAGGATTGAGGAGTAAGATAAATGTCTTAGAGATGAGGGATGAGGCCGTTAGGGTGGGAGGTAGAGGAGCTATAATACTAGTTAGGTCAGGCAATGCGATATTGTTTCCAGAGACAGGAGAGCCCCTGTCTAAGTACCATCCAGAGGATGAGGAAGTCATAATGGGGCTATCTCCATTAGAAGGAGATATCATTGTTATAGGAATAGGCAACGATCTAAAGGGATCTAGGACCGCTTCCATTGCAGCTTCTTTGAAGGCCTTGGAATATGCTCATGGCTAGTTATATACTCAATGTCCCAATGCGCAACTTTCTTTATGTTCTCTAACGAAAAATAATTGATCGCTATGAGAGATCTCCAGGAGCTTGTGGGTAATACCCCTATTTTGGAAGTAGAGGAGAATATTTTATTTAAGCTTGAGTATATAAATCCAAGCGGGAGTCATAAGGACAGAATGGCCTTATCCATGCTTCTCGATTTAATAGATAGGAAGGGAGAAGATGGCGCCATAGTCGAAGCTACAAGTGGGAGCACTGGTGTTGCGCTTTCCCTTTACGGTAATCTAATGAGATTCAATGTCTACATAACAGCTAAGGAAGAGACGAGCCCTGTGAAGATATCTCTAATGAGAAAACTTGGAAGTAATGTGATGCTCTGCCCTGACGTCCCACCTGATGATCCAAGAAGTATCCACTCAGTAGCTAAGAGGATAGCCAAGGAGAAAGGAGCTTACTTCTTGGAGCAGGATTCAAATCCTGCTAATCCTAAAGGACAAGAAACTATGGCAGATGAAATAATGAAACAAGTTAAGCATGTAGATATATTTGTAATGGGCGTAGGGACCGGAGGGACCGTAACGGGAGTTGCTAGAAAGCTAAAGAAGGAATTTGGAACTAGAATAATAGCCGTTACTCCAGAAGGATCTGCTCTGGCGAAGAAATTCGGGCTAAGTGGCGAGTTTAAGGGAGATATAGAAGGATATGGAGCCTTTGATATACCTGAAAACCTCGATCTGTCGCTGGTCGACGAGGTTTATGCCGTTAGTCCTCAGGAAGCAATGAATTGGACCTCTAAATTGGTTTCTAAGGGAGTCTTAGGAGGAATGTCATCGGGCGCTCATTACAAGGCAGCCCGATATGCCCGTGAGAAGTATGGAGGGACTGTGATCACTGTAGCAGCAGATCACGTTTTATTCCACCCCAGGCTGCTAGGATAATTCGGAATATTTCAAACTTTTTCTCACATATTTTTATCCTTCAATTGGATAAAATCTTATGGAAGTTTATTCATTTTTTCTTATAGTGATTTTATGTAGCTCTCATAGTGGTCGGTTACTTTTACTATCCTAATGTTAAGGAAAAATTCTTCCTTCAAAGCAAATCTGTAGATGATTTCCAGAGCTACTACTATTATCATTATCTCAGCCATCGGAGCTCTCCAAATGAGTAGATCTAATATAAGTAAGAAGAGAGCTCCCACAATAATCAGGGACAATGGAATCATAGCACCTGGGAGGAAGATTTCGGTAACAGTTCGCTTGACATTTACCATAAAGATGCCAAGGCAGTAGCAATGAAGGAAGGCCACGAGCATAGCCCCCTCGCTTGGAGGATATGTTCAATCTTCTAGCATACCAGACAAAGGAGATTATACTACCTTAGAGGTTCCAAGAGAGAGATTAAGCTAAACTCTCGTCATTAAAGTCTCTAGACAAGCTGGAGAAAGAGGAGTTCAATATGATCGATCTTACAAATAACATTATAGACATGGATGCCAGTTATTATAGTACTAGTTAATATACTATATCAGTAAGGAAACTAAAGGAGACAGGTTAAAGAAAGCTCATCCGCCCTCTACTTTCCCTACACCTGCCAACTATAGGTATTGATTGTCCGCACTTTGGACATTTATTATTCTCAGTAATATTGCACTTCTCAACCGTAAACCCGTACCTCTTTATCAAGAGAGTTCCACAATTAGGGCAGTATGTATTCTCGTTTGGGTCTCCTGGCAAATTTCCTGAATATACGTATTTGACTCCCTCCTCTCTTGCTATTCCCGTGGCCCTTTCTATGGTTTTTATAGGAGTGGGGGGTAGGTGCTTCATCCTGAAGTGAGGATAGAATCGAGAGAAGTGAACAGGAGTCTCATCTCCAACTTCGTTCACAACCCACCTAGCGAAGGCTTTTATTTCATCAGGATTGTCATTAAGCGTAGGAATTATTAGATAGGTGACTTCTACATGTTTTCCAGCCCTTTTAAGAGCTATAACTGTATCTAACACAGGTTTAAGGAACGGGGTTTTCGTAACTTTCCTATAAAACTCGTCCGTAAATGCCTTTACATCGACATTGGCTGCATCTATCAACGGAATAAGCCTCCTTCTAGCTTCTTCACTCCAGTAACCATTAGTAACACTTAGAGTTGCAAGTCCGTGCTTCTTAGCGAGCTTAGCTGTTTTCACAACCCATTCCATACTTACTATAGTAGGTTCATTATAGGTAAAGGCTATACTCGAGGCTCCAAGCTCTATAGCCTCCTTGACAGCTACATCAGGCTGGAGATCTCTTAAATAGGAGAAGGTCTCTGGGTCTGATTGACTTATTATCCAGTTCTGACAATGGTCACAGAATAAGTTGCAGCCAACTGTTCCTATGCTGTAAGCATAAGTGCCAGGCATGAAATGGAAGAATGGCTTCTTCTCTATTGGATCCATGGCAACGCTACTTACTTTCCCGTAATTTACCTCGCACAAAACTCCATCAACATTTAATCTAGTTTTACAGACTCCATACATTCCAGGAGGAATTATGCACTTCCTAGGGCATGCTAGACATCGAACTCTTCCATCTCCCAAAGGTTCTTGGAGCTCGGCAACAACATGATATGGATTATCATCTGGGCACTTCTTGACCATCACTATTTAAGCAAGTGAAGAGATTAAATGCTTTCCTTCCCTTAAGTTTATTTCTAACCTAAAGCCGTTGCTTAGGAGGGATAGCTATGCCTATTGGAAGAATAGAAGTCTACACTGTAGAGCTTCCGTATATGCAGCCCTTTACCATTTCCTTAGGAACGTCCACGAGAAGCGTAGATGTCGTTGTTAAAATGATAGATGATGAGAGTAGAGTTGGATGGGGAGAGGCCTCCCCGGCAAAAAGGATTATTGGCGAGAGTGAGGAGACGATAGTAGCAGCTATGCATACCCTTGCACCTACGATAATAGGCGAGGATCCTATAAATATTGAGAGAATAGAGGAGAAAATGGATAGAGCCATATTAGGAAATACATCAGCTAAACTATGCTTAGAGATAGCTGCTCTTGATTTAAAAGGGAAGATCCTTGGAGTTAGGATGAGAGATCTCCTAGGCGGATATAGAGATAAAGTTGAGACCGATTTTACGATAGGGATAAAGAGCCCAGAGGATATGGCCAAAGAAGCATTATCTATCGTAGAGAGGGGCTTCAAGATAATAAAGCTTAAGGTTGGTACAAATGTGGAAGAGGACATTGCTAGAGTCAAAGCTGTGAGGGATGCCGTTGGTAAGGATATAAGGCTCAGGATAGATGCTAATCAGGGATGGACTGTAAAGCAAGCAATAAAGGCATTGATAGAAATGGATCGTTATGACCTAGAACTGGCTGAGCAGCCTGTTAAATGGAATGATCTCGATGGAATGGCTGTTCTAACTAGCACGAGCCCTATACCAATAATGGCCGATGAGACAGTTCACACACCAGAGGATGCCCTTAGAGTTGTAGAAATAGGAGCAGCAGATTATATAAACATAAAACTCACAAAGGCTGGAGGGCTATTCAAGGCTAGAAGGATAGCTGCCATAAGTGAGACAGCAGGCATACCAAACATGATAGGATGTATGATGGAGGGGGGAGTTAGCATTACAACAGCTGTCCACTTCGCAGCTGCAACCAGAAACGTGGTAACTACGGATCTAGATTCCGACCTCTCGCTCAAGGAAGACTTTGTTGAAGGAGGATCTGGTTGTAGCAATGGATATAGAACGCTGCCAGAAGGCTCAGGACTCGGAAACCTCAAGATAAAAGAGGAAAAGCTAAGGTCAAGAGCTGTATTCGAGGAGGGTGGTACCTCTCAAACCTTCTGATTCTTATATGAGTTCAATATCGCTCTCTTGAATGCCGATATAGCTTCAATTCCTTTTTTCTTTCCTGAATTTACTAAAATTTCGAAGTACCATGAATTTCCATACCAGAGAGCCAATGTCTGGTTATCTCCTTTATAGGTCAGGTAGCCTCCTTCATTAGTCACAAGGTATTGGATCTTATCTTCAGGCACAGTTTCCTTTAATGCCGTTAGCGCCCTTGCTCCAAATTGTATAGCTGATTGTTGATCAGGAAGCTTGGCTATTACGAAGGCTAGAGGTGTTTCATTTTTATAGCTTCCTAGGTAATAATAAGCTTCACTTCCCCAAGGAAAGTCAAACCCTTGACCCAAGCTTGTTACTGGCTGTCCTCCAAAGAAAGTGAAATCTGAGATATTTAGGCTGAATGTAACGTTCTTAGTAGAGCATTCTATGGGAGGAAGGGGCCATTTATCACTTCCTATGGGAGAAGGAGGGGAGCTGAAGGCTAAGACCCCTAACATCATTATTGCAGCTAATATTACTGAAGCAATAATCTTAATGTTAAGCTTCAAGCCACCACCATGGTGGAAGCATTTTCCAAGTATTTAATTTAAGGGTGTTCGATTGAAGGTGTCAGGAGTAGACTTAGGAGCTATAGCTGAAGAGTTTGGCACACCTACTTATATTATTGATTTTAAGAGAGTTAGAAAGAATTACATGAGGCTAGACAAGGCATTGAACTGTCCTCATGTTATAGCATATGCTTACAAGGCCAACTATGAACCTCAGCTCGTGAGAATGTTGGCGCTCATGGGATCAGGAGCTACAGTCCCATCTGCCTATGGAGTAATGCTTGCAATGTGGGCAGGGGTTCCACCCGAGAAGGTTGTTCTTGTTGGTCCCAGTCCTTCTAGGCAAGATCTGGAGGAGGCTGTAATGTATAAAGCTTTGATTTCCGTAGAGAGCGAGTCAGAAGTGGAGGCTCTTGGAAGGATAGGCAAGGCTAGAGTAATGATCAGGGTGAACACGGGTGTCGGTGCGGGTGCCCATCCCAGTCTAATTACTGGAGGGCAGAAAACCAAGTTTGGCTTACCTCCTTCTAGAGCTCTAAGCTTAGCTAGATTCCTTGGTTCTACTATGGAAGTTGAGGGCTTTCACACACATATCGGAAGCCAGATATTATCTGCGGAGCCTTTCAAGAAAGCAGTCGAGCTTCTCACGAAACTAGCCAGAGATCTAGGCAAAGTGAACGTGATTGATATGGGAGGAGGACTGGGAATTCCCTACCTCAATGAAAAGAAGTTCCCTCTTGAGGAATATTCACAGGTAGTATGCAGGGCTTCTGAGAATATTGGAGCCCTCCTCGTCATTGAATCAGGGAGGTATATAGTTGGGGATGCTGGCTATCTGTTAACTAGGGTGAATTATGTAAAGGAAGTTGGTAAGGAGAAATGGTTACTAATTGATGCAGGCATGAACGACTTCCTCAGGCCAGCTCTCTATAATGCCAAACATAGAATTACGGTTGATAAGGAGAAACCCAAGGAAAAGTATTTAGTAGCTGGGCCTATATGCGAATCAGCCGACTTATTTGGAGAATATGACCTACCTAAGCTTGGGGAAGGTGATCTCGTAGTGATAAGAGATGTCGGTGCTTATGGCTTCTCCATGGCAAGCAGGTATAACCTAAGACCATTGCCAGCGGTCGTAGCGGTTGACAATGGGAAGTACAACTTACTGAGAGAAAGAGAAAACTTCGGTCGGGCAATCTTTGGCTAATCATATAAATCTTATCCTATCTAAGAAGACTAGCTCACAAGTATTAGAAATACTTTTTCCAGTCTATCCCAAGCTATTCCATCTCAGGAGAAGGGATATATTACTCAAAATGAATCTTGTGCCCATTAGGGTGAATACTACGAATCTCCGGATTTTCTCATTATTGGGTATTACTTCCTTTACTTGAACATCATTTTTCTTTTCCCTATGAAGAGCTTTTATATGATATGATATGAGAGATATCTAAGAGGCATGTCCATGCCTAAGAATATGAACATCACAAAAAACAATCTGAAGGAATCCTCCTTACTCTTCATTTAACCACTCTATAATAGGTTTAAATGAGAGAATAAAAGATAAGATTCTCGTGAGGAAAGCTAATAAGCTAGATAAAGTTATTCCCGAAGGAGGATTCAAAGGATGCCTTCCTTGCTAGACATGGAGATAAGATCGATATTTGCTGAGGTAGTTAAATCTAGTGAACTATCTTTATCTCTTACAAAAAAGTGCGTTTCAGCCTTTTTGGGAAAGGAAGATCCGCAGTCAGTACTGAGAGAGGTTGACAGAGAGGCTCAAGTCTTATCTTTCACTCATAGAAAGTTAAGGACCAAGATAAGTGAAGTTTTGGCAAGGTTTCAGCCTATGGCTTCGGATCTCAGAACCTTAATTTCCTTGATGGAAATAAGTTATGGATTAGTGAGGCTAGGGAGATATGCTAGGAATATAGCTCAGACTTTGGTCCTCTTTGAAAAGGTAGGGAACTGCGATATAAATATCGTAGTGGAGCCGGCCAGAGTAACTGAGGAGATGGTAAAGAAGGCTATGAGGTCCGTTAAAGTGAAGGACGTAGAACTAGCTAAAGAGGTTATAAAGATAGATGATGAGGTGGATGGAGCTTATGAGTCCTATCTTAAGGAGAGAGTACTAACAGGAAAGGAGAAAATCCCAGCATGCGCCGTTTCAATAACTCTTATTCTGAGATATTTGGAGAGGATGGCTGATCATGCCGTTCAGATAGCAGAGGAGGCAATGTACATAGCAGGTAATCCTCGTCCTCAATCTTAGCTTTGATTCAGATTGGGAGATTTTACTATACTTATCTGATAATAGAAGAGGTTTAATTAATGAGTCCCTTGATTCGTTATGCCTAATCAATTTTGGACAGATATATTCAAATGTGATCCTTCTTTTCCAATAATAGTAAATAAGGGATTCAAAGCAGAGGTATGGTCTGTTGATGGACGGAGGTTTCTAGATTTCAGTGGTGCAGCAACCTCCCTTGGGCAGGCTCATCCTAAGGTAGTGGAGAGTATTAAGAGAGGAGTAGAGAGAATAACTGGATTCTCTGGTCTATTAGCTCCTACTGAACCTTTTCTTAAGCTGGGAGGGGAGCTAAGCAGGCTAGTTCCAATTAGTGAAGCATCCATAGCTTATGCTACCACTGGAAGCGAAGCAAGCGACTTCGCCATCCAGTTAGCTAGATATTCCACTAAGAGATCTGTTATTTTATCCTTTTATGGAGCTTATCACGGGCTCACTGGATATGCGCTCATGTCATCACCAACTGAGGGTATGAGGAGAGTTCCTCCTAGAATTTCTGAGACAGTCTTTTCACCTTACCCTAATTGCTTCAGATGCCCAATACCTGCTTCTGATTGCGAAGATTGCGTACAGGCGGTTCTTTCGTTTATAGAAGAGGAGATACTGGGAAGAGCTGTAGAAGAGGAAGATCTCGCTGGAATTATAGTTGAACCCCTTCAGTCACATGGCGGTATCTTATTCCCACCTAAGAGCTTCTTTGGGGGGTTAGAGAAGATTGCTAGGGAGGTTGGTGCGCTCTTACTGGTAGATGAGGTTTATACAGGATTTGGAAGGACGGGTAGATGGTTTGGAATAAAGCATCACAATACTACACCGGATATACTAATTATGGGAAAAGGGATAGCGGGAGGGATGCCTCTCTCTGCTGTAGCTTTCAGGAAGGATTTGGTGGACAAATGGTATCTCTGCAGCGGAGGAAGTCTAGGGACATATGCCGGCCATTTTCTCTCCGTTTTGGCTTCCCTTTCAACAATAGAAGCAATAAGAGAGGAAAATTTACTAGAAAATGCGAGAAAAAGAGGCGAAGAACTGAAGAAGGGACTAAATGAACTGAAGGAAAAGTATGAATTTATCGTAGATGCTAGAGGAGTGGGGTGTGTCCAGGGGATTGAAATCTATGAGAAAGGTAAACCATCAGGAAAAATAGCTGGTCAAATAAGAGAGAGCCTCTTCAGGAGAGGCTTACTTGCGATAGCTGTAGGAAGACACCATAATGTGATAAAGCTTACTCCTCCGATCACGATTACGGAAGAGCAAGTGCAGGAATCAATAGATATTATAGGCAGATCAATAAAAGAAGTTAGCCAAGGAGCTGCACAATGAGATAGGACAGTAGGATTACAAGAATAGCTATAATGAAAAGAGGAAGTAGATTTGTAGTAAGTAGGGCTATTATGAAAGCTAGATAATCTTTCCAACACATTTTCTTCTTATTGTCTTCTCCCTCTGCTTCTGTCATTACCATCTCCCTGCTATCTCTTCCCAAAAGTGACAAGCTACGAAATGACCTGGCTTTACCTCAACAAGAGGAGGCTCTTCCTTTTTACATATATCTTTGGCATATGGGCACCTAGTGTGAAAACGACAGCCAGTGGGAGGATTAAGAGGACTTGGTATTTCACCCTTAAGCGCTATCTTTTCTCCCTTCTTAGCTAGCTTTGGATCTGGTACTGGAATAGCAGACATTAATGCATGTGTGTAGGGATGGAGGAGATTCTTAAATAGCTCATCTGAGTCAGCAACCTCTACTAGCTTACCTAGGTACATGACACCTATACGGTGACTCATATATTGAACCACAGCCAAATTATGGCTTATTAGGAGGAAAGTAAGCTGAAATCTCTCCTTAAGGTCATTCAATAAGTTTAGTATCTTGGCTTGTACACTGACATCCAAAGCTGATGTGGGTTCATCCAAAACTATGAATTTGGGCCTCGATATGAGGGCTCTAGCTATAACTATTCTCTGCCTCTGGCCTCCTGAGAACTCGTGAGGATATCTATCCATATGTTCAACATTTAGACCTACAAGTTTAAGCATCTCAGCAACTCTTTCCCTTATCTCGGATTCACTAGCTTTCTCATGTATTACTAGAGGCTCTCCAACTATATCTTTCACTCTCTTCCTAGGATGAAGTGCTCTATATGGATCTTGAAATACTATTTGCATTTCTTTTCTTAAGGAAGTCAGTTCCTTGCCCTTCAGATGAGTTATGTCTTTACCATCGAATATTATATGGCCCGATGTAGGCTCAATAAGCTTTAAAACAGTTCTTCCTAGTGTTGTCTTGCCGCTTCCAGATTCTCCTACAAGCCCAAATGTCTCTCCTTTCTCTATTGATATAGATACTCCGTCTACAGCTTTAACATATCCTATCACTCTCATGGCTACGCCTCCTCTGACAGGGAAGTACTTCTTAAGGTCTTGAACCTCAAGCATTAGGAAGCGCCTCCAAAGAGAAAGCATGCTACTTGGTGACCACGTTCTACTTCTTTCAGCTTTGGTACTTCTTTATCGCAGGGATCAAACCTCTTTGAGCAGCGAGGGTGAAAACGACATCCAGGAGGAGGATTAATAAGTGGAGGTATTTCTCCTTCCATTGAGAAAAGTTCCCCTTTACGCCCCAGTTTTAGAATTGATTTGAGGAGCCCTTGCGTATATGGATGAAGAGAATTCTCAAATATTGTTTCGGTATCGGCAATTTCTACAATTCTGCCAGCATACATAACAGCTATTCTATCGGATATCTCTGCAGCGAGAGCCATATCGTGAGTTATGTAAACCACACTTGTTCCAAGTTCATCTATTAACTCTCTAAAGAGATCCATTATCTGAGCTTGTATAGTGACATCTAAAGCAGATGTGGGCTCATCAGCTATTAGAAGCTTAGGTCTAAGAGCCAAGGCCATGGATATTACTACCCTTTGAGCCATTCCTCCGCTTAGTTCATGAGGATAGCTTTTATAGATCCTATCTGGGTCTGGTAGTCCTACTTTCGCGAACATTTCAAGGACTCTTTTTCTGGCTTCTCCCTTGGATATCTCCTCATGAATTAGAAATGATTCAGCTACTTGATCTCCCACTTGTATTACTGGATTAAGAGCTGATTTAGGCTCTTGAAATATCATGGATATATCTCTACCTCTTATCTTCAGTAGATCCCTCATAGAAAGCTTCAATAGATCTCTACCTTCGAATATTATCTCCCCACTCTTAATCTCAGCATTCTGTCCTAATAATCTGAGGATGCTCAAACCGGTCACAGTTTTACCGCTCCCTGTTTCTCCTACCAAACCCAATACTTCTCCCTTACTTACATCTAGATTAACACCATCTAGAGCCTTTACTATTCCTCTCAATGTATGAAAGTGCGTATAGAGGTCTTTTATCTCTAACAGCATCTAGATCATCTCCTAGCTCTTACATTTAGGATATCGTTAATTCCGTCCCCCATTAAATTGAAACCTAAAGTCGCTAAGAGAATGGCTAAGCCTGGAAATGTGGAAACCCACCACTGCTCCACTATAAATCTTCTACCTTCGCTGACCATAACTCCCCATTCTGGAGTTGGAGGTTGTGCTCCTAGGCCAAGAAAGCCAAGACCAGCTGCAGTGAGTATTACTCCACCCATATCTAGGGTCGCTTGCACTATTACAGGAGCCATAATCATAGGAAGTATGTGTAGGAAGAGTATTCTCTTATCACTAGCTCCTATTGCCCTAGCCGCTTCTATATATGTCTCTCCTCTTACCTGCAAGGTGCTGGCCCTAGCCAGTCTAGCATAGTAAACCCAAGAGACGAATGCTATGGCTATCATTGTATTGAACAAGCCAGGCCCTAGGGCTGCAGCAACAGCTAGCGCTAATACTAGCCTAGGAAATGCCATAAACATATCTGTTAACCTCATCAGAGTTTCATCTATTTTTCCACTGAAATATCCTGATACTATCCCAATATTGGTTCCTACAACAAATGAAAAAGCAACGACTACCATGGATATGGATAAAGATATTCTAGAGCCCCAGATAACACGACTGAGTATATCCCTTCCCAGCTGATCGGTACCAAAGGGATGTTGCCAGCTTGGTGGTTGAAGCCTATGCTTCAAATCCTGTTTTAGAGGATTATATGGAGATATGACAGGAGCAAGAATTGCCACTGAGAGGAGAAATATTACTAATACTATTCCCAAGACAGTAAGTGGACTCTTCCTAATTAAGATCAGATTTATCCTGAAATCCTCCGATTTAAAATATTCTAAGGTTCCCTTTAACATAAGCACCACCTTATGCATATCTTATCCTAGGATCTAGAAATGCGTAAAGTATATCTACGATAAGATTCGCTAAGGAGTATACTACTGCAATTAGCAATGTTGATCCTATAACTGCCATGAAGTCAACAGATAAGAAAGAACCAGTTGCATATCTCCCTAAGCCTGGCCATGCGAATATAGTCTCAGTGAGTACAGCTCCCTCTAACAGGCTCCCATATGTCATTCCTATAACAGTAGTAGTTGGAATCAAGGCATTCCTAAGGGCATGTCTAAAGAGCACTATTCTCTCCGGTAGCCCCTTAGATCTGGCTGTCCTTATGAAGTCTTGAGCAAATGCTTCTAATAGAGCTGATCTGGTTATTCTAGCTATAGAAGCTGATGCATAGTAACCTAGAACAAAGGAAGGGAGTATGAGATGCCAAACAGCATTTAGAAATGCTGTAATATTTCCTGTGAGAAGGCTATCTATGGTAAGCAATCCTGTTATCCTAGGTGGTGGAGTGATCGATGGATCGAGCCTACCTGGACCAGGAAATATACCAAGCTGATAATAAAGTATAAATAGCATTATTAAGCCGAGCCAGAAGACTGGCATACTTACACCTAGTAAGGCGAATATCCTAGATATATGATCTGGCCACTTATCCTTCTTTACTGCAGATATTATTCCTAGAGGAATTCCAATTGCTATAGCTACTATCATTG
Organism: Thermoproteota archaeon; assembly: GCA_015522685.1. Taxonomy (GTDB): domain Archaea; phylum Korarchaeota; class Korarchaeia; order Korarchaeales; family Korarchaeaceae; genus Korarchaeum. The sequence goes on from WALU01000009.1 coordinate 48,937, forward strand.
CTGCTGTCGCTAATTCTATTGTAGCTGGGAAGAATCTAATCAAATCCTGACTGACAGGTCTATTCGTCCTTATAGATTTACCTAGATTACCTTGAAGCAAATTTATCACATACTCAATAAATTGCTCATGCAGTGGTCTATCGAAGCCCCACTCCTTTCTAATTTTTTCTACAAGTTCAGGAGGAGCTTGTGGCCCGAGTATAGCTCCAATGGGATCAGCAGGTATTACATGCGATACAATAAATGTAATAACAATTATCCCAAATAATACAAAGGTCATTAAAGCCAGACGCCTTAATACATAAGTCCTGAGATCCAAAAGCTACACCCCGAAAAAAGATAGAAGAAAGAAGATTTACCCTCTAGATACCTTTGAGACAGTAGATAAATCTTCAATGAAGAATGTTGGGTCAGGCAAATAGTTCTTTACGTAGTCTCTAGTTACATGCTGAGCTATAACTTGGTAGAGGATCGCAAATGGACCATGATCAAGCATATAATCATCGATCTGGAGATAAAGCTGCTCTCTCTTCTTGGTATCAAATTCCACAGCAGCCTTCTCAATGAGATCGGCTGAATGATTATCATACCAAGAGTTTCTCCAAGCAAGTTGGTGTACCCTGTAATCACCGAATGCCTTAGCATTATCATCCGGATCTGGATAATCAGACCCCCATCCAGCAAGGACAAGCTGAAGGCCCTGCTTTCTATACTTTTCATACATCTCGGATTGCGTCATCTGGACTATCTTAACCTTAATTCCACATTCTGCAAGATCTGATTGTATCTTTGTAGCTATATCTATCTGAGGATATGTTGGTGGTGTCGTTAGTTCTACTGAGAAGCCGTTAGGTACCCCAGCCTTGACAAGCAGTTCCTTGGCCTTGGCTATATCCTTATGATATGGAGTCTTTGGACTCGCACCCATTATTCCCTTTGGTATAATTGTCTGCCATTTAATCGCTGCCCCAAGCAGTATATCATTTACAATTCCATCGTAGTCTATACAGTATCTTATAGCATCCCTTACTTCCTCTTTATCTAAGGGTTTCACCGCTACATTCATTCCTAAGTACTCTACAAACGTTTCTGCAGTCCTCACTGTATCTATTCCAGGCTGACCTTTTACTTGATTTACTTGTTCTGCAGTAAGATCTGTGGCTATATCAATGTCTCCCTTCTTTATGAGGAGAAGCTGATCTGTTGGTTCAGGCACATGCTTAATTATTACCTTCTTAAGCTTCGGCTGTCCAGGCTTCCAGTAGTATGGATTAGCCACTAGGTCTATCTCAGCCTCTCTTGCCCATTTTGCCAGAACATAAGGTCCGCTACCAGCACTGTGGTCAGTCATCCAATCACTGCCCATATCACCATTCTTAGCATGAGCTTCAGCAACTTTTCTATCTACTACTGCAGAGGTAGTGAAGGTCAAGGTAGATAGGAAGAAGCTAGGCGCTACAGGCTTATCTAAAGTTATTTTGACTGTATAGTCGTCGATTTTCTGTATCTGCTCTGGCTTTGATACAAATTGGGTAAGAACCCATGAAGCAGTTTGCTTGAGCTTTATGACTCTTTGGAGGGAGTATACTACATCATCCGCTGTTAAGGGATTACCGCTTGCGAACTTCACGCCCTTCCTTATATGAAAGGTCCAAACCTTCCCGTCAGGACTCACTTCCCAGCTTGTGGCAATTTCAGGCTTAATATGTACAAGATCAGGCAATTGATAGTCTACAAGTTTATCATAAATTTGATTTACTACATAGCATGAGGAGAACTCATAGGCTCTAGCAGGATCCATTGAAACGGCATCAGAGGTATCCATGGCTATTACTAGAGTATCAGAAGGAGTTTTCATCTTAGATATTGGCTTCGTGGTTGTTGTCGTTTTTGTAGTTGTAGCTGGTGGAGCTCCAGTGGTTTGAGTTACAGTAACAGTCTTTACAGATGTTTTTGTTGCAGTAACGGTGGTAGTCTTAGCAGGTCCTGAGGCAACTGCAGCGAAGTAGCCTATTAGAAGGCCTACTATTAGAAGGATTATGAAGATTCCCCAATCCTTTCCAGTCATTCAATATCACCCCTAAGGATGTAAGACTTACCATTGCCATTAACAAATATAAGTTTTTATGTTTTAGGATTGTATCTATGTAATTATTATTAACTAAATCGTCTAGTATTCTCCATTATATTTCTTTTGAATTCGTCATTCGTCTATTCTAAAATAAATATATTGCCTTTAATTCATATAAGCTTATTAAAATTATAAAAAATTAGTAAACGCTAAAGAATATAAGTTATTTGGGCCATAACAATAATTCATAGGGTGAATTAGTAATTCCAATGATTCTTTATAT
>WALU01000010.1 GCA_015522685.1 Thermoproteota archaeon
GACTAAGATATGGATTGAGATCAAGGCAATAAAAGAAGAGCAGACTAAGATATGGCAGGAGATAAGAGCCCTGAAGGAAGAGCAGGTGAAGCTGAAGGAGGAGCAAACCAAGCTCAGGGAGGACTTCAACAAGATGCTCTCAGTCATAAAAGAGTTACAGGCACAGTACAGATCGCTGGATAGGAAAGTAGATAGGATATATGAGGGTCTAAGCTCCTCTATAATGTATGCCTTTGGAGAGCTGAGTAAGTTCGCTGGCATTACTTTCGAGGAATTTGTTAGGAAGATGTTGACTGGGAGAATGAGGAAAACGGGTGAGATTCCAGAAGATGAGAAGCTGAGGTCAGCTATGCTTGATGGTGAGGAAATAGACATCTTCCTAGAGAGTCCATTGATAGTTGGTGAGGTGACAGCTCACGCTGAGTCAGAGGAGGAATTGAAGAAGCTAATCAGGAAGGCAGAGAAGGCTAAAGAGATCTATGGGAGAGAACCTAGAAAGATTCTGATCGTGGAGACAGCAAGAAAGGAAGTTGCGAGGAAGCTAAAGGGAATGGCCAAGGAAAAGGGCGTCGAACTCCTCATAGGCAAGGAGTATTAAGTTGATTGAAGTTTCATCACATTATTTCATAACAAGTCAAGTTATAAGCACTTAAGTTCATAAGTACATATGTCCGAAGTAATTAAAGCGAAACTCCCTAAGGGGCTTGTGGAGAAGTTCAGAGGGAAAGCCATGGAGCCCTATGGATATAGGGAAGGAGCTATGAAGAAGTTTTAGAGGATCTTATCAGGGATTTTGTAGGGGCAAAAGCTAATGCTGATCGGTCCTCGTTGAAGGAGCAGATTTGGATACATTCCAGTTAGAGCGGTCCCATAAACTATAAACGCTTAGCTGATATCTTATTTTTGGGTTGCACTATTTTAGCAGTTTTATTTTTATTTATATTTATATGGTATTACAATTACATGAACATGAAGGTGATCACAAGGAGTAAAAGGAGGGTGAGGTATAGAAAGAGGCATAGAAGAGATAGTGAGCTAGCTCATATCTATGCCATCGTTAGGCAGAATAAGGAAAGCTTGTTCTCCTCCATCTTCTAATCTTTTCTGAGTTTTTAGTTCTGACATCTTCAGTTACCAAGCTCCTATGTCGATGCTCGCGAATCATCGGGAATATATATTCATTACAGAAGCAATAAAGGCAGAAGAGCAAAAATTGGAAGTTAGCCTAATGGGGAAGCATGTGATGTACTCCTGATGACCTATTTCATATCATGAATTAAATAGTAATTCCTAAGATTCCTTGTTTAATAATTCCTTTAAGCTCTTTAAGAGAAGATCATTCTCCTCGGGAAGACCTATAGAGATTCTATAGTATCCTGGGATCCATTCCCTGGATAAATCCTTTATAGCTATTCCCTTACTCCTCAATCTCCCACTAAGCCCCACTACATCGCTTCTTATCAAGATGAAGTTCGTAGATGAAGGAAATGCCTCAATCCCTAATTCCTTCAATTCATTCATTAACCTCTTCCTTTCGCGAATAATTTTCTCGACGTTCTCTCTCATGTAATCCCTGTTTTTTAAGGCTGTGATTGCTGCATAGACAGAAGGCCTTGGGAGGAAAGTTATGAAGTCTGAAAGTCCTTCCCTAAACTTTTCTCCAGCTAGGAGATATCCTACCCTCAACCCCGCTAGGGAGAATCCCTTATCAAGAGTTCTAGTTATTGCTAGGTTATCAAAGTCATTAATGAGGCCAGAGGAGGTCTTTAGAGAGAACTCATAGTATGCTTCATCTACTAATAATAGAGAGTTCGTATTCTCGAGTATTTTGATGATTAGGTCACGGTCTAGAACTTCCACCCCCGTGGGGTTGTTTGGATTATCAATTATTATAAGAGATGGGTCCCTAATCTCCTGCATCAATACTTCACTATTCAATCGAAATTCCGGGGGTGTAAGCTGGAATCTTACCAATTTTCTAGCATGCCTTTTAGCACACTCTAAAGCTGGGAAGAATGAGGGGTTAACAGCTATTACTTTCCTATCAATCGAGAATTCATGTATCACCTCTCTTAAGATAATGTCTGATCCTGGAGAAACTACTATCTTATCCTTAGGTATCTTGGTGTATTCCTCAATAAGATTCCTTAGCTCTTCTAAATATTTTGGATCACAGTACCTTCTTACTTCACTTAGTCCTTTTTTAGCTTCGTCAATTACTTCCTTGGGTGGAGAGTATGGATTTTCATTTAAATCAAGTCTAATCAAGCCCTCACCTCCATAATTACCTCTTCCTTATACCCCGCTACCACTTTTACGGGTCCACTTAGCATTCTGTCCACATCCGCATCTCCCGTATCAACTCTCAAACATTCCAGCTTCAGAACTTTTGCCTTAGTTCCCACAACTATTATGTTTTCCTTTCCAATCTTCTCTAGGACTTTAGGGGTGAACTGCTTGCTCCCTCTTCCGAATATGAATCCGTTTCCTCCAATAGGGGTAATAATGATCTCTGCCTTTCCGTAAGTATCGATTATTTTTAAGAGGCCCTTCTCATTTAGATCCTTACCAATGAGCCTTCCATTATAAACCGCGTCAATCCCAAGGAGAGTCTTTTCAACGCCAATCCTATCTGCTATTGCCTTGACAGTAGTTCCTGGACCCAGAAAATATACAAAGTCATTCTCCATGTTCTCAACTATATAGTCAGCTATTTCCCTCTTTTGAGCCTCCTCAGACTTGCCAACGCTTGATGCTTCCTTGCTGGCCTGAAGAAGCGGTTCAATTCTTGGAACCCTCAGATATGAATATAGCCTTGCAGCCAGCCTGTTCTCCCTGAACGCATCCTCGTCTATATCCATAACTTCTCTCTCAGTAAGAGGTGTTTCTTTATTGAAGGAATCTATGATATTAGCAGCCGCATGAGGAGATAAAGTGAATACTGAGCTAAACATCTTAACTCCTGACGGAACTGCCAAGACTGGGATCCTTAAATCTATAGAGTCCGCTATATCCCTTGCAGTTCCATCTCCTCCAACAAAGATTAGGAGGTCTATCTTCTCCTCCATCATTTCCTTAGCGATCCTCTTTGTATCCTCGGCACTCGTTTTCTCTCCCACGTGCCCAACAATCTCATATTTGAATCCAGTTCCCTTAACGTAGTCTTCTCCCATAATCCCTGGGGCAACAAAGAAGAGGATATCTTTTCTCCTTATCAGCGAAAACACATCTCTAACCCTTATTGAAGATACGGGCTTTGCGCCAAGCTCTACCGCCTTCTTATATGCCTCTCCATCAGTTCCCTTAAGACCTACAGATCCACCCATCCCAGCTATTGGATTTACGATAAGTCCGACTCTTATCATTTATGATTCCTAATAGAAATATTACACCATTATTAAATAATTCGCTGCGGATACTCTTACCTAACTAAAACAAGAAAAGCGTTAATCAAGATTTTATCCAGATCCTCAGTGATTTTTGAGATGATTAGGTATCAGAAGTTGTGAATTTATATCCCAGTGTTTCATCTATGGTTCCATCCGGTAGCATATTATCCGGATGTGGTATTCCGGCTTCTTCCGCTTGATATCTTTTACAACTTTCCCAATCACCTTTGCAATATAGTTCAATCCATTTTCTATCCAGCTTACCTTCTCGATGATATCTAGTCATTGGGCAGACAACACGCCATTTGCATTCTTGCTTAAGCACACTCAACTTTTCATAATTTCTTACCATTTCTCCTTCCAGTTGAGGATTGTAGAGTAAAGTAGCAGGATGCTGCAGAGGATAAATTTTAACTTCACCGGTCCATACAAGTTTTCCGTATATTTTGTAAAATTCTTCATTCTTAGGTAACTTAACATCATATTTTTTGAAAAGATATCTAGCTGCAAAGAATCCAAGAGGGACTAATATTTCTGGCTTAATCAGTTCCATTTCTTTTTCGAGCCAACGGCTGCAAGCTTCTATCTCATTTTCTTTCGGTTTTCTGTTATGCGGTAGATGACATTTAACTATGTTAGTCATGTAAATTTCTTTTCTACTCATGCCAGCTTGCCTCAAAAGTCTATCTAAAACTCTACCAGAAGGCCCGACAAACATTCGATGGCTTAAATTCTCTTTTTCTCCAGGAGATTGGGTTATAAGCATGATGCGAGCATTAAGATTACCTTCGCCGCACAAAGGTATAGCGTTCAGCTTACAAGTATTACAAGATTTAATTGCTTCGCATAGCTCCGAAAATTCTTTGAGTTTTTGATGCATAGTTAGTTACTAGCACAATAAAATAAAATAAAATATAGATTTAATTGCACATCCACTCACATCCATCGCGCAAATACCTTCATATAGTTCACGCTTTACTGCTCATCTCATCCATGACTTGAGACAGTTCCAGAAGTATAAAACACAGAATAGAAGCGAAAATCCATGGAATTCATTTATGGTGATTCTGGAGGGATTTGGAGCGCATTTCGCAGCGAAACGCTAGCTACTCTATCAGCTCGTTATATTAGATTATCCACATTATTTATTGGGCTTGTGGATTTCAAATCCATATGATACTCTGTCCGAGATAACCGACGAGTACCTAGACTCATCAAAGTACGTGGGGGAGATTTCCAGAGTCCACAGTCCTCCTAGCATCTCCAGACATAATAGCAATTTTGGGACCTATAAGATAAAGTTCATCGGTCTGAGGTCGACCCGATTGAGTGACCTATGAAGTCTATCGGGGTTTCAATGACTCCTTAACAACATTTAATATTCTTCATGTCTATACCTTTTTAGTGCTACCTTATGAGTATTACCGTCACCGCCAAGGTTGATAGGAGGATCGTGGAGAAGGCCAAAAGATATGGGATAAATATAAGTAAGCTGATGAGGGAGGCCTTGAGGAAGGAAGTTGAGAGGAGGGAGAGGGAGGGAAGCCTTAATCTACTGGAGGGGAATGTGGTCCTGACCCTCACTCCCTATGAGATGGGGAACGTTATCTGGAAGGAAACCAAGCTGTATATCAATAGGGGATTGGGGACGACATTCTTTCCCGTGAGGTTCAACTGTCCCCCTGAGGTTACTATGCTGAAGGTCTCAATTTGATTGAAACTTAAGGGCTTCCAGTTGAACTGACAGGAATGGATCATGCAGGATTTAGGTGCCAGATCCAGATATAGAGGAACTAGAGAATGCTTCTTCGACCTGAGCTTGCGGTAGGAATCTAATCCTTCAAGAGCTAACTTTAATTATGATAATCTAAATTATCATAATGATGATTATGAATATGAAATTTGTGGATAGGGAGGCCGAGCTAGAGGCAATAGGGGAAAGGATGGCATCAGACAAGTTTGAACTCGTAGTTATATACGGCAGGAGGAGGGTGGGGAAGACCCGCCTCATCCTGGAGGCCCTTAAGGGAACTGATTACATCTACTACCTGGCAGTCGATTCCAATAACCTGAGGCACTTCCTAAGGCTCGCTTCAAAGAAGGCCCCTGAGCTGGCTCATGTTAGGGAGGACTGGGAATCGGTATTCGAGTTCCTGAAGGATAGGATTGTAGTCATAGACGAGTTTCCGAATCTGTTGAAGGAAAATCCAGAGCTGATATCCATATTTCAGAGGATAGTCGATGTTCAGCTTCAGGGCACGAGAACAAAGCTGATCCTCTCAGGATCCTCGATATCCATGATGAAGGGAAAGGTCTTAGCTTACAAGAGCCCCCTTTTCGGTAGAAGAACTTCCTCCATCAAGCTTAGACCATTAACCTTCCTCTCCCTGAGGGGGTTCTTCCCATCAATAAGCTTGGAGGAGCTTGCCGAGATATACGGCTTCTCAGATGGCATCCCTTACTACGTGAAGAGGGTCAAGATACCCTTCTGGGAGTGGCTTGAGGAGGAACTATCATCCCCAGACACATTCCTCAAGGATGAAGTCGACTTCCTGCTCAAGTACGAGTTTTCAGAGCCCTCAACTTATAAGAGGATACTTGAGGCGATAGCCCACGGCAAGAACACGCCGAAGGAAATTAGGGAGCACTCTGGCCTGAGGCATTCGGATATAACACCCTACCTGAGGAACTTGATGGACGTTGAGCTTGTGTCAAGGGAAGTCCCGCTGACTGAAGGGTGGAGCTCGAAGAGGGGTAGGTACTTCTTGACGGATAACTTCCTGAGCTTCTGGTTCAGGTTCATCCAGCCCAATCTCTCCCTCATAGAGGAGGGAGTTTCCGATATCAGATCTATTAGAGAGAGCTACTCTAGTTACATGGGCCTGATATTCGAGAAGATTGTCAGGGAGCTTGTGGTGGAGATGATTAAGAGAGGCGCCTTGAAGATAAGGGTGAGCAGGTTGGGCAGGTGGTGGGGGAAGGAAGAGGAAATAGATCTGGTCGTGGTCGATGATTCCAAGAGGAAGGCCCTGCTAGTTGAGGCGAAGTGGTCCAAGTTAGGTAAAAGAGAGGTCAAAAGGGTTCTTAGGGACCTAGAGAGGAAGGGAGATCTTATTCTGCCCGAATATGAGAAGGAATACCTAGTAGTCGCCAGGAGGGCGGAGGAATCTGATAGGGTATGGGACCTGAGGAAGGTTGAGAAAATCCTCTGCTCCACCGAACCTATTCGCCACGGAGCTCGCTAAAATTGAGAGGGGATACCTCGCTTACATGATTAGCGATTTCCTTGGAACGAAGCTATCCTGATTCGAGAATCCCATTAATATCGAACCTGATTAGCAGCTCCACCATCATGCTAGCACGCCTGTGGGCCGCATTGCTCACGCTCAATGATAGGATCCAAAGTTATTAAGAGCTAGTACTACATGTGTGGCGTGCAATGGGTTCGATCAAGGCCTACATACCTGACCAGCTTGAACGTAAGTTCAGGGAGATGGCAATGAAACTCTTCGGCTACGGTAAAGGATCGCTTAGCGTTGCATCTGAGAAGGCCTTTGGCTCTCCCACACGCCGGGGATTCTAGAAGCTTCAGAATCCATCGAGGATCCAATAGATGCTATATACGGGATGCTCTCCCATGCGAAGAAGACGGGAGTCGAGCTCCAGCACGAGGCGAGAGAGATTAGAGC
>WALU01000011.1 GCA_015522685.1 Thermoproteota archaeon
CCTATATAGGGGCCCCAGGACTTCCTCCTTCACTTCTCTCTCTGTGGGAGCTTTTTTCCAATAGTTAGGGAATATCTTCTCTAGGAGCCTTCCACTGAATACGCTCTTAGATCCAGATGGACATGTGCCAACCATTATGACATTGGAGTCCGCCATGTCTCAAGCACCCCTTGATTTCCTTTAGCTTTTTGGCTAATATAGAGATAAACTGATAGAGGTTCATCACCACTCCATAATTAGGCTGTTTGAATATAAGAGCATTAGAATCGGTGTTTGTAACTACAACTAAACCTGAATCCATAATACCAGTGGCAAATTGCTACTGCCCAGAAGCCCCCTATAACTATGAATAATTGGAGAACTACTCTAAATCCGCTTATTCCTATACAGACTCCTTTGGCATCCATTTTTAGATCAGCAGCAATGGTCTTGTAGATCCAACAATCTCTCCCAGAGCATCAACTACTTCATATGTTCCAGAAGGTGGTCACCATATAACGAAGCTAATTCTCGGAAGATTCCTATTTGGCAAGGAACACCTGCTGAATAAGAAACGATAACTGCATCCGGTTCAATCACTTATTTTCGATATCTTATCATACCTTAAAGTAAATGACCTAGAGATTGGAAGTAATCGTATAGCATATTTATAATAAAATCAAAAAGCCTAAAATAAGGAATGGAAATTTCGAGAAACATTCCGCTTATAAAGAAACTAAATGTATGAAGCTGGGGATTCCATTGAAGGTTAAGATGATCGATATAGAAGGAATTCCCTTCATGGGTATCGAGATAGATATGCCAAATTCTCCTCCCCTGATCCTGATAAAAGGGAGGAAAAGTTTTGCTATGTGCGGCTTCCTTAATATGGATACAGCAGAAAAAATTGGAGCGCTAGCCATAGCATCTAGCGGAGTTAATAGCATTAAAGATTTAATGAATGCAGAAGTCAAAGGAGCTACTAGTAAGGTATTGGAAAGAGGGGTCAAGCTAGGAGATAATATAGCAAGAACGCTGGTTAAAATAGAATCGGAGTGAAGAGATTGCCCGCCTTTAGATGCATTAGGTGTGGCTATACTTCCTTCAAATACTCCACTAAATGCCCTAAATGTGGTTTCCTCATGGAACTAATTCCTGATAAACTAGAATGGTCACTAGATAAGGAAGAGCCGAGTATATGGAGGTATCGTCAATTACTCTCTCCTCCTATCAAGGAGGTCAGCCTAGGGGAAGGACTAACTCCCCTCAGAAGAGTGGGAGGTATTCTGATAAAGGACGAAACCAGAAATCCAACAGGATCGTATGTTGATAGAGGATCTTCTGTTCTAACAAGCTGCTTGAAACTGCCTAAAGAAGTTAGCTTGGGCTTTTCTCAAGATATAACCTCCTCTTTAGCCACTTATCTAGTTAAGGCCGGAATTAAAGTTAAGATAGATGTAGATCCTGAGAACGTTGAGCTAACGGAGCTTCTCTACCTATCCGGCCTGGATGTGGAGATATCTTATGGCAAAGGAATCGGCATTGTGTATAAAAGTCCTTATATGATAGAAGGGTTCAAGACAATAGCATATGAGATAGCAGAGAGTAGAAGCGATATTGATGGGGTCATAGTACCTGCTGAATCTGGAGTTTTAGCCTATAGCTTAATGAAAGGATTCAAAGAGCTTGAGGAAATGGGCATATTATCTTCCCCTCCTATGTACCTAGCTCACCATGGGGGTATTGTCACCGAACTAATCGAGATATTAGAATCGCAAGGAGCCAGAATTGTAGAGGTAAAAGCTGCTGATGCTCTAAGATCTCTGATTCAGCTAGCGAGAAAGGGCATATATGTTAAACCAGTAGCGGCTAAATCTTACTCCTTAGCCGAGGAGCTGGGAGGGAACAAAGTAGCTATACTCACTGGCTCAGGTTTAAGGAAGTGGTCCCACGAGCTTGAGCAAAAACCCTTAACCCCTCTTCAGAGAAAGATCCTCTCTGTAATGAAAGAGGAGAATGAAATGACAGCCTATCAGATCTGGCGCAAAGTAGATGAAGCTTCGCTTCAGGGAGTATATAAAGCTCTTTCTAAACTTGTTGATATGGGAATAGTTCAAAAAAAGAGTATTATGTCAAAAAGGAGAAAAATAAGGGTTTATACAGCTAAAGGATGGGAGAAGAATAGATAAGATGACAAAATATAGAGATAGAGATATAAGATTTCTAAAAAAGGTGTTGGTAAATTTGAATGAAAACTCTTTCTTTAAGGCTTTAAGAACATTGTTCTCTCAAGGAGAAGATCCTTGGGATATCATCTTAAGGCTAATGAGCAATATGGAGAATATATGGAGGTTATATGAAGATGATAAGAGTATGGCTTAAAATGATCGATCTAGAAGTTGATGTCGAAGCTATATAGCAAAACAGTGCACAAATACTAACTAGCTATGAGCCTCCCACTACAACTAGAAACTATATGAAGGAACAGAAAAAATTACAATTGCTAGCAAGTCAGGGGTAAGGTGAGTAAGAAATATTTTGCTTCTAGTGGGTTAGTCAGATGCTTCCTAAAAGCTTGATGCTTGGTACATTAGCTATTCTAGGCGTAGCTGCAATATGGGGAGGAACTTTTACAGCGATGAAACTGGCTTTTTATGCAGCCGATCCAATGTCCTTTCTAGCTCTCAGGTTTTCCTTTGCCATATTAGCCCTATTTTTGATATACCTAATAAAAAAGGAGAGGCCAAATATATCCAAAATTGGAATAGTTATTGGCTTGATAGTATTTATCTCGTATGCTTTACAGGTAGAGGGATTGAAGCATATATCAGCAACAAAGTCGGCTTTTATCACAGGACTAGATGTCCCATTAGTTCCTCTGCTTGGATTCATTCTTTTTAGAAGTAAGCCCAAGATTAGGGCCATTGTAGCTATAATCATAGGTATAATGGGGCTCTTCCTGCTTACCGGTGCCACATATGAATCGCTCACTATAGGAGATCTCCTCACTATAGGATGCGCTATCATCTGGGCACTACAGGTTGTAATCGTAGACAGGGCTGTTAAGGGGGTAAGCCCCCTAGATATAGCATTTAATGAATCATTCTCAACGCTACTGCTTGCAATGACCTTTTCTCCCTTGCTTGGTGAATATAATATACCTTTCAATGAGACTGTTTTATGGAGTGCTCTATATACAGGCATTCTAGCTACAGCTCTAGCATTCTTCCTTCAGGCTTGGGCTCAGAGGATAATTCCTCCTGAATCAGCAGCTCTAGGCTTAATGGCCGAGCCCATCTTTGCTTACTTTCTCTCTTGGATTATACTGGGTGAAGTTCTTACTTCTTTACAGGTGATAGGAGCGATCTTAATACTAATATCAATACCCCTAGCTAGCTGATCTTAATTTATCATTTTCTGTCCTCTGATCCATAAATCCCACCAATTGCCAATCCATCAGACAAGCTTACTACAATGCTCAGAACCTCTTATCTAATTTCCAATTGCTCACTAACTTCTCCCTATGCTTGTACTTAGAAAACCATTTATAACATCAGCTATGAATAGTTGAGGCGTTTTTACAGGAACCAAAACACTCACAATAACTATAGTAAGGGCGCAAATGCCTCATCTATACTTACTCGTCATGGAATAGGATAAAAATAATGATAAATTATTCGAGCATACATGAACATAGATATAATGCATCTACCTGAAATAATAGCTAACTAATACCTTGCGAAAGTAAAAGAAAAGGGCGGCAAAAAGGTGAAGTTTAGATCTTCTTATAACAAAGCCACCAGTCGTAGCACTCGAATTCTCCCGCTTTAGCTTTCTCTAGTCTCTCCTTAGCGGTTTCTACATCGCTAGCAGGAGGTATTATTACATTATCTCCTATTAGCTCGTTCTCTGGCCAATTAGCAGATATAGCCACGTCATACTTATCCGAAGTCTGGAGAGCTTTCACGGCCCTGAGTATCTCATCCATGTTCCTGCCCACTTCTTGCGGATAGTACAGTATCAACCTTATTATCCCATTGGGATCTACGACAAATACTGCTCTTACAGTACTGGTCCCCTTACTTGGATGTATTAGACCCAGTTTAGCTGACACACTACCTACATCATCAGCTATTATTGGAAATTCTATCTTCACGTCGAGCTTCTCCTCTATCCATTCGATCCATTTAATGTGACTGAAGGTCTGGTCTATACTCAGGCCAATAAGCTCCGTGTTGAGCTCCTTGAACTTCTCATATCTTTTCTGGAAGGCGACAAACTCTGTTGTACAAACAGGCGTGAAATCTGCTGGATGACTGAATAAGATGAACCACCTGCCCTTAAATTGATCAGGGAGCTTGATCTTACCATGAGTTGTCTTGACTTCTATTTCAGGGAATTTATCGCCTAAAAGAGGCATTCTAGTAGCTCCTTCCATCCTCATCACCTATACTCGATTAGCCAAATTATCCCTAACATGAGACATTTTTAATTATTCGGTTAGAAAATTAAAATATATCTTTTTATTATTTAAAATGAAGGAAATATCATACTATCAATATTAGAGGAATTAAACATATATTTTTCATATAAATGATCCATAACTACATTATAATATACGAAACAAGAATGAATTATTCAGTAGTTAACTAATTCGCAAATAAGCCGAAACATTAGTTTAATATCTATCTGACCTTGAAGCTAAGGGGATAGCTTGGCCCATGTCGTAGGGCAAGAACCTCTGATTAGAATGGTAAATATTGTAAAGGAATTCCCCGGGGTTATAGCTAACGATCATGTCAATTTTGAGTTATCTCCCGGCGAGATACATGCTCTCCTAGGAGAGAATGGAGCAGGAAAGACTACCTTAATGAACATACTCTATGGCCTATACCAGCCGAATGAGGGTGAGATTTACATTAAGGGAAGGAAGGTGAAGATAAAAAATCCTAGAGATGCTCTATGGCTAGGCATAGGAATGGTTCACCAGCACTTCCTCTTGGTAGAGAGACATACTGTGGCAGAGAACCTTGCCTTGGGCTACACTCGAAGGCAAGTAAATCCATTAAATGAAATAAGAGATAAGATAAGAGAATTCTCAATAAAGTACCATCTCAAGATAGATCCAGATAGTTATATTTGGCAGCTATCTGCTGGAGAACAGCAAAAGGCAGAGATAATAAAAGCTCTTTATTCAGGGGCAGAGATATTGATTCTCGATGAACCAACTTCCGTTCTCACTCCTCAAGAATCTAGCGAACTCTTTTCTATAATCAAGAAGATGAGGGATGAGGGGAAAGGGATAGTATTCATAACCCATAAGCTAGCGGAGGTATTCGCTGTAGCTGACAAAGTCACGGTTATGAGAAAGGGAAAAGTAATTGGGACGCTTCCTATGAAAGAAGCTAGCAAGGAAAAACTGGCTAGTATGATGGTTGGGAGGGAGGTCGTCTTTGTAATTAAAAAGAAGCCTTTTAAACCAGGAAAACCTGTATTAGAGGTTAGAAACTTAGTTGTTCTAGGAGATAGGGGAAGAGAAGCAGTTAAGAGTGTATCTTTTACTGTTAGGGAAGGAGAAATTCTAGGGATAGCTGGTGTTGCTGGTAATGGGCAAAAGGAACTTATTCACGCTATAGTTGGATTGAGACGTATAAAAAGCGGCAGAGTAAGGATAATGAGTACAGATGCCACTAACAAATCACCAAGGGAAATAGCTGACTTGGGAGTTGGTCACATACCAGAGGAGAGGCTTAAGTTCGGTATAGTCCCGGACATGAGTGTAGCAGAAAATTCCATACTTAAGAGTTATTATAAGCCTCCTTACAGAAAAGGGTTCTTGATAGATTATTCTAAAGTTAGAGAGCTGGCTGAGGACCTAATAAAGGAATATAATATAGCAGTCCCTACGCCCGGCACGTTAGCTAAACTTTTGTCTGGCGGCAATATGCAGAAGCTCATCGTAGGTAGGGAGCTAAAGAGGAGGCCTAAGCTCATAATAGCTTCTAATCCAACTTTTGGGCTTGATGTGGGAGCTACGGAGTATATAAGGAAAATGCTCTTGCAAGAGAGAGATGAAGGAGCCGCAATTCTTCTGGTCTCTAGTGATCTAGATGAAGTGATGCAGCTGAGTGATAGGGTAGCTGTGATGTTTAATGGGGAAATTGTGGGAATTGTGGAGCCTGAAGAGGTAACGATAAAAGAGATGAGCCTTATGATGTCAGGAATTAGGCTAGAGGAGGCGGTTAAATAGGAATGAAAATAAAGATAAAGATAGTTAGACGTTTAGAGGCTAGCAAAAGAACAATAATACTGGCTAGGATATTATCTGTAGCTTTAGCACTGCTGACGGCATCCCTGGTGTTTCTAATGTATAGGGTAGATCCACTCACAGTTTATGGTTCTATCTTCTCGAATGCCTTCGCTACTCAGACTGGTCTAGCGGAATCCATTGTGCGAATGATACCTCTTCTCCTAGTCAGCTCTGGTTTAGCCTTAGTATTCATGAATGGATTCTGGAACATAGGGGCAGAAGGCCAGCTACTGGCAGGGGCCATGGCGGCCTATCTTACCGCTATAACCCTATCTTGGCTACCTCCTTTGATCTTAATTCCAATTCTCTTCACCTTTGGCTTTCTAGCTGGTGCTCTATGGGGAATAATTCCGGCAATTCTGAAGGCTAAGCTTAACGTTAATGAGGTAATCTCAACCTTAATGCTCTACTACACCCTCTACTGGTTCTTTCAACACCTTATCCATGGACCTTGGGAGGCTAAGGAGAAGGTAGGTCAGCTCACCTATGGAGGTTTCGCTCACACAGGAGTTATACCCAAATCATCGCAGCTTCCCCTAATAGCAGGAACTAGGATACATTGGCCGACCTTGATAATTGCAATCATGGCATCAATCCTCGTGTACTTCCTCGTAACTAAAACGCCTTTAGGTTATGAGATGAGAGTGGTAGGAGATAATTCTAGCGCTGCTAAGGCTGCAGGAATGAGTTATCTGAAAGTGATAACGCTAGCCATGGTGATAAGTGGAGGATTAGCTGGCATAGCAGGCGTAGGAGAGCTTTGCGGTATACAGTTAAGATTTACACCAGAATTTCTCTCTGGATATGGATTTTCCGGTATAATAACTGCTTGGCTTGGAGGAATAAATCCAATAAGCCTTATCATAACAAATTTCCTTTATGGAGGGCTATTGGTTGGCGGTGAGTATATAATGATAAATTATAGGCTCCCAATAGGGGTTGTTGATATGTTTAATGGCATAATACTCTTCTTTGTACTTTCTGGCGATTTCTTCACGAGATACAAGGTGAAGATATCATGACGGCTGGGGCAGGCCTAGTTGAAGATATCATCTGGGTAGGCCTGAGATCAGCTACCCCCCTCCTACTAGCAGCCTTGGGGGAGATATATGCAGAGAGATCAGGTATTCTCAATCTAGGAGTTGAAGGAATGATGGCTATGGGTGCTTTAGGCTCTTTTATAGCTTCTTTGCTCACTGGAAACCCGTGGATAGGTGTCCTTATAGGTATAATCGCTGGGACCTTGATGTCCTCTATTCACGGATTAGTGAGCATAAGCCTCAAGGGAAATCAGGTTGTTTCCGGGCTTGCCCTCACCATGTTCGGTTTAGGGCTTAGCAGCGTTATAGGAAGAGCATATGTAGGAAATCAGCTACCTGTTGATGCCAGATTTCTCCCGAAACCCTTTAAACCTCTCTCATCCATTCCTCTAATTGGGAAGATATTATTTGAACAAGATCCTCTATTTTATGTAGGCATTATCCTTGCGGTACTCCTATGGTACATCCTAAATAGGACTAGAGTTGGAATCATAATAAGGTCTACAGGAGAGAACCCTGCGGCAGTAGATGCATTGGGAATAAGTGTTTCTAAGGTTAGGTATGGAAGTACGCTATTAGGAGGAGCTTTAGCAGGTTTAGCAGGAGCTTATCTCTCTATATCATATAGTCCTGCATGGATAGAGAATATGACAGCTGGAAGAGGTTGGATAGCCTTAGCTCTTGTAATATTTGCCCTATGGGACCCAATCAAGGCTCTATTTGGCGCTTATCTATTTGGTGTAGTTGAGGCGAGTGGTTACACTTTACAAGCATTTGGATATAGCCAATGGCTTCTCAATGGGCTACCTTATCTCCTGACGGTTGTGATCTTAACGTTCGGTGCTACCGAGTCTATGAGAAGGAAAATGGGTGCACCATTGGCTTTGGGAATACCCTATGATAGGGAAGAAAGGTAGATTATAAAGAAAAATAAGAGTGAGACTAGGTGTGGAGAGGCTCGCAATCCCCCATGAGGCCTATCCTCACCCGCGGGTCTCTCCATGCTGCCGCCCACGGCAGCCTCCTAATAAGCCTCATACTTACTTGAAAACTTTTCGGTGCAGGTGAAAAGACTGAGATACATTTATGAAATGTATGCTTGTAGTAGAGTATCACCCCCCATGAGGTGTTGTTATGTCCTCTACTCAGTGGGCTGCGATATCTGTTATTCTCCTCTTAGTTGGAGTGTCCCTGGGCTATTTTTCTGCCCCCCAACGAGCTGTTACCGTAACTAAGACGACAGCAAATGGGCAGGCCAGGACGACAACTGTTACCGTAACTAAGACGACAGCAATCAAATCTTCCTCTTCACAAGGAAAGAAGGTAAAGGCTGCTTTCATATATGTTGGACCAATAGGAGATATTGGATGGACATATGCTCATCATAAAGCCAAGGAAATGATAGACAAGAAGTATAATTGGCTTAAAACAACTCAAGTAGAATCTGTAGCCCCTGCTGATGCCGCAGGCGTTATGGAGCAGCTTATTTCCCAAGGTTATGATGTAATATTTACTACAAGCTTTGATTTTATGGATCCCACACTGGAGGAAGCTCAAAAGCACCCAGATAAGATATTTTGGCATTGCTCAGGATACAAGAGAGCTCCTAATATGGGTACATACTTTGCAGAGTTCTACCAGATATACTATTTGGATGGGTTAATGGCTGGTGCTTTAACAAAGACCAAAAAATTAGGCTATGTAGCAGCTCATCTCACGCCTGAGGTCGTGAGACATATAAATGCGTTCGCCCTTGGGGCGAAGGAAGTATGTCCTAGCTGCAAGGTTTATGTCAGGGAGATAGGAGCATGGTACGATCCCACTAAAGCCAGACAGGCAGCTGAGTCACTCATATCTCAGGGAGCTGATATTCTTGCCTTTACAGAAGACTCACCTACTGTAGTTCAAGTTGCAGAAGAACATTTCCAGAGAGGAGAGAGAGTCTTAGCATTCGGTCATTATAGTCCCATGGAGAAGTTCGGGAAGGATGTATGCGTAAGTGGACAAATTGTGCATTGGGAAGTGATATACGATGATATTCTCAGTAAGATATACTCTGGAGCTTATAATAATACAAATTTGCAGGATATTGACTACTGGTGGAAGTTAAAGGAGGGAGCTGTCGAACTTGGCTGTAACTACAATGAACCTGTAAATCCAAAATTCATAAAAGATCTCAAGTCGATTAGGGTTAATGAGACCATACAACTTCCGAATGGTACTGTAATAAAGAATCCAAATGTGTATACTCTTGTTATGGCAAGGCTTTCCCAGATGGGCGCCATATGGACAGGCAAGAAATGGAGATATGTGAATGATGAGACCTTCGATCCATTCACAGGACCCATCCATGACTCTAATGGTAAGCTTAGGGTTCTTCCAGGCCAGAGAATAGGGCACGATGAACTCTGGTCTATGCAATGGTGGGTCGATAATGTAGTCGGACCCTCTCTAGGCGGCTAATCATCTTTCCATTAATCTAAACTCTTTTTCCTCTTTTTACTTTTTTATTAAGACAGTTTCTTTCTCATCCACTTATATCTGGCCAAGGCTTCAAAACCAGCAGCCTCGAATGCCGCTCTATATTTATACCATGATTGCAGTCTAACTTTTGAGATACCCATCTCATAAGCTATAGTTAAGGCTATCTCTGCAGAGTCAAATATCTGTCCCAAGCTAATCCTCCTTGGTCCCCATATTAAGGCATATAGATAATCATTCTCGCTAGTTGGCTGGAAGAGAGCTAGTAAAAGTTGCCACATACCAACTCTCACCTTAACTACTTTAGGTGAAGGTAGGCCTGCAGATTCCCTCTCCCATAGCAGCTTCCACAGAAAGGAAGAGGGCCTTGTCTGACCGGCAATTATATAGGCCGCAGCAGGAAATTCATCTCTTCGGGTATCCTCCATACTGAGCCGCTCCGGTGCTAGCCTAGACTTGGCCTCCATTAATACCTGAGAACTCGCTTCCTTGAACCCTAGATCCTCGAAAAAAGGTAAGGCTTCGCTTGTAGGAATTGTATCCAAATTGTTGAGCTTCATATCTCTCGCTATAGACTTGCACTCCTTAACAAGAGTTCTTCCCACACCAGACCTTCTAGCTTCCTCCCTCACCCAAACCATCTGTAGATATGCATGTTCTCCTACAGGTGAGAGGAATCTCTCGGGTACAACCTCCGCCTCGCCGAGAACCTTACCTCCATCAAGAGCCACTATAGCCTTACCTCCTGATGAGCGAAGGGCCTCTAAGTACCAAGAAAATACATTCAAGTCGCCCCAGTAGCCACACTCTCTCATCCTCAGGTTAAATGTCATATCCCTCCAACGAGGACAGTGAATGGAAACTACCCCTTCAGCAAGGTCCTGTGATAGTCCTATAATCTCCAAAGAACTCCTCCCCTATGTAGGCAATCCTCTGAAGAGCCCTTACCTGCTGGCCCCTTACCTTTATCTACGCTAATTTACTTAAATCAATTTCCCTACATTAAATTCTATGAGGAGCCACCTCCGGAGGTTTAGACGGATAAGGCCTAACTTCAGCCTCTAAGGGGCATCCACCTCTGCATGCATTCAGGAGAGGGCATGACCTGCAGGCATCACTTATGAATCCTAGCTCTCTAATTTTCCTGCATTCAGGATTTTCCCATATGTGCTCCCAATTGTCTCTAAGCATATTCCCAACGACCTTGTAATGGCTTTGGCATGGTATAACGAATCCATCTGGCTCAACTGCAAGAGTTATGCTGCATGCAGAGCAAAACTTAGGACCCAATCCTTCCTTCATTGGATCTAAATCGCAGTATCTTGTGACTCCATACCATCTGAAGTCTAGGTCAAGCTCCGTTGTCAATTCCTTCGCTTCAGCTAATGTTCTCCTAGTGTCCTCAAATGATGGTTCTAAGCTTAATAATTCCCTTCCTCTTCCACTGTATATTAATCTGTTTAATGAGAAACCATTAACCCCCAGCTCTGCTACGAATCTAACAAGGGATTCTACTGTCCGATAATTTCTTTTTAGGAGGGTAGCATTAACACTAACGTAAATACCACTATTAAGAATGTTTTTGATTCCTCTGATGGTCTCATTCCAGCTTCCCTTTATCCGAGTTATTGAATCATGTATCTCAGGGTCGCTTGACTCTAAGGTAATCTGAGCGAAGTCAAGTCCTGCACTAACTAACTTACTTACCAATTCTTCGCTCAGAAGCCTTCCATTAGTCACGATTCCTGATACCATACCAAGTCTCTGAGCCTCAGCTACTAGTTCTGCTAGATCCTTCCTCAAGGTCGGCTCCCCACCAGTGAAGGTTACCTGTGGGACTCCTAGATCATGGAACTTATGAATTATTTCCTTCCATTCATCCGTGCTCAGTTCTGGTCTCTCTAAGGGACTTGATGAGTAACAATGGATGCATTTATTGTTACACCTGTATGTTAAAGCCAGATCAACCCTGAAAGGAGCACCTAACGTGGAAGGATCAGGAAAGGATGGTTTAAAACCTAAATCTGTTACAGGATCCTCATAACCATGCGCAAACCTCTTTATTTTATCTATCACATCATTAAAATGATCTCTCATCTTATTTTTCTCGATTCCCTTCATAGTTTTCCTCAATTCATTGTAAGCATCTCTCCAATCTCCCCCAGAGAGGAATACCTTCACAAACATGGCGGCGGTGTAGTTGAGGTAAACCACCCTTTGGGCATCTACTACTAGGGCACCCATCCCCCAGGGATCTATCCTGAGTTGGATCTTATGCCCATCTAGGTTGAAAGATAGAAACTCTCTATTCATCAACCAACACCTCCTCCTGCACAGGCACAGGCGCAACTTACACAGGCACAGGCGCAAGCGCAGCTCACAGATCTTGCTCTTCTAGATCCGCTCGGTACTATGGCCTTAGCGACGTTATTTGAGAATTCTTCAATGTTCTTAACAATGCCAGAGGAAACTTTTTCAACAGATCTAGTAATAGAATCGGCTGTCTTCTCTATATTAGAAACACTAGGTACACCTGCTTTTGGAATGCTAGAGGTCGTTGGTGTTGGACTGACAGGCGAGGCTGCAGTTGGCCAAGGGCCAGGGAGCCATATCCATATATCAGGAGGATAAGGCGTCATTATCTCACCTCTTCTCACTTCCACTTCTTTAGCTCTATGCCTAAGAGCTCTTTTGAGCTTTTTCTCAAAATTCTCATCTGTAAGCATCCACATCAGGTTGTCTTTTACTATCTCAAGCTTCTCTTGACTGCTATAAGCCTCATAGACTTTTCTCCATATTGAATCAACTAAATCTTCATAGAAGTGGAGAGTTTCCTTTCTAGAATAACCGGACAGCTCCCTCTCTAACCTTTTATGCAGTAGTTTTATGACCTCAATGAGACATCTCTCATCCAGCTTATCCTCCTTTATACAAGAAAGGAATTTCTTCTCATATACTCTGAGAACTGCACTGGGCTCAGTCTTCAGTTTCTCTATTCCTAGAGGGTCGAAGCTCTTCACAGTCACTACACCCATATGAACTAGAGAGGATATTATGACTGCAAGTATCCTCCCATAATCTATGCTTCTCCCCTCAAGTCTCTTAAGGTAAGATACCTCAGCTGGTTTCATCTTCTTATTTGGACCTAGGCTTTCAGCGAATATTTCGGGGGCTTGGTATGGAATCTTCCCGATCCAAGATTTGATTAGTTTGATGAAGGACCATAGAGCTACCATAATAGAGCCAAGAAATATCAATCCAAATATGAAGTCTAAGGCGCTGTAGCTCTCCGAGGGGGCAATTGATTTCACATATTCCTTTGGGAATGATATACCGATCTTGAGCTTATAATTTGGAGGTAAATTCTTCCTAACCCAATACAGGTGGATCCTCCCATTTAGTTCTACTATGTTATCGTAATTGGGTTGATTCTTTATTTCATTCTTGGAGACTCCGGGTGGAAGTATTGCAGAAACTTCTAACTTATGGATACTTGTATCAAACCATGACGGAATGAACTCCAAGCCTACATTACCGGGATTGGTTTTATCCTCATAAATGAATCCATTCAGCTTCGCTTCGACTATGTAAGTTCTGCTATCTCCCGCGCTAATCGGTTCGCTTGGAACAAGCTTTACACTATAGTAAGAGCCTTCTCTCACCTCGTTATACTTTACATTTACAGTTTTACCATTAGGAAATACCTCTTGGGCTAAATAAACACTGAAAGAAGAGGTAGGCATTCCTATGCTGACGTAATGAGAGATCCTTCCTGAAATCACGGTTAGCGTCAAATCGTACCTGAGAAGCACCTCCCCCGATGATTGAATATCCAAAATAGTCTTTTCCCTATTTATCTCGTAGGATACCTGACTTTGGACATTAAGGAGAGGCGTTATTAGTATAATGATAGCCACAAGTAATATTAGCTTCAGCTTCATCTTGTATAGCTCATACCGAGGAGATATTAATCTTGTCCGATGCATCGGAAACTATAAGGAACTAACCTTCCCTCTATATTAGAGTAAAATGCAGCTGATCCCGGGATTAGATTATATAGAAGAACAGGAATCCCTATTCTTAAATGGAGATAGACTATACCCAAAAATTAGAAGGTTTTCTGATCTTCTTAAGGTTCTAAAATATCCAGATAAACTGAGAGAGGATGGAGCTGCCTATTACATGTTTAGGGACCTTCCTCCATTGAGGGATAGCTGGGCTAGGTTTGATATTACCATTATACCTAAATGGGAGGTGGGAGGCGAGCTGGCAAAGACCAAAGGACACTACCATAACTCGCCTGCGGGAGAACCTTCTTATCCAGAGATATACTATGTCCATAAGGGTAAAGCGCTATACTTGCTTCAGAAGCCGGGAGAGAGTTACTCTAAAATAATAGATTTCATAGCTGTTCAGGCTGAATTAGGTGATATGATAGTTATACCTCCTGGATATGGACATGTTACTGTGAATCTTGGTGAGAGCAGTCTTGTTATGAGCAACATTATTTATAGGGAAGTAAAATCTAGTTATCAACCATTCGAGGGGCTAAAGGGTGCTGCTTATCATTACACATATTCAGGTTTCTTAAGGAATGAGAATTACACCGAAGTTCCTGAAATAAGGTTCGAAAAGCCATGGAGGAAGTCTGGGCCTGTTGTCTTGGAATTCGCTAGGAATGAGCCCTCATTTGCTTGGCTGAAAGATCCAAGAGAGGCGTGCAAGATAGGTTTTTTAGGTGCTACCTGTAAAAAGTAACGAACTTGTTGAGGAGTTGATCTGGAGATTTTTAGCCCGTAACACTTATGAGATCATATCATAATGTTAGAGAAGAATTTTCATCTCTAGACAGTTTAGTAGTCCTCTAATAAACAATGGACCCAGAAGGCGTAAAAGTGGTGATATTATCACTAGGGAAAGATACAAGGAAGAAAGAAGGTACTCGAGGAAATGAGTATTAGTGTAGAGTCTATTTACCTAGGAGGGAGGCATATACTCCTTTCCTCCCCTAACATGACCATATCCTATAAGCCTCCACCTATTTCCTATCCTAGAAGAAATGGCAACTCTATGGTCTAACTCCGCCGCTGCAGGTATCCTCAACAAGAGCTTCATTTCATCTTCTTGGGAAATCTCTTTTAATACAGCTGGTACTGTTGCTGTACCTACGTTCAATTGTATGAAATCTCCTCTCTTTGGTTTGATTATGCTCATCTCCTCCTTTGTACCAACTATCTTCTTGAAGAATTTCGCTTCTACATCAAGCTCTAGCCATGTTGGTGGCAGCTCTCCTGGAATTCCCACGACATTACCTACCATATTATCTGCTTTAGTTAAAGCGGGATCAAGAAGCGTACCAACTCCTATTAGACCACTAGGGTAAGCTTCCTCTAAAGGAGTATTTTCACTTCTAAGGCTAACTATCTTAGTCCTCAAAGGAATGAACTTTTTAGATCTATAAGCCCCCGGCCTTATTTCTATATCATCATTGACTCTGAACCTACCCTGAATTATTGTCCCTCCTAGAACACCACCCACAAGCTTGTCAGGCCTAGTTCCTGGCTTGTTTACATCAAAAGACCTAGCTACATACATTCTAGGAGTTTTACTGGGATCTCTTGGAGGAGGAGTGAATCTACTAGCCATCTCCTTAATTAGAAAACTTATATTTACTCCATGCAATGCAGAGATAGGTATTATTGGAGGGATTTCATCTAAATAGCCTTTCAAGAACTCTACTATCTGTTCATAATTTTCTAATGCCCTTTCATCACTTACAAGCTCTATCTTAGTCTGAACCACGATGATCTGGCTCACGTTCATTATCTTCAAAGCTACTAGATGCTCTCTCGTTTGAGGCTGAGGAGCTGGTTCATTGGCTGCAATAACCAAGAGAGCAGCATCCATTAGAGTCGAACCAGCAAGCATGGTTGCCATTAGAGTATCATGACCAGGGCAGTCCACAAACGAGATCTTTCTCAGGAGAATTGTCTTCTTACCATCTAAAGGACATCTTTCCATCGTTGTATAGCATTTGGCGTCATCTCCTTGGCAGGAAGCGCACTTCCTGAGGTCCGCATTAGCATAACCTAATTTAATTGTAATTCCCCTTCTCAGCTCCTCACTATGCCTTTCAGGCCATACTCCAGTTAGAGCCTGCACTAAAGTCGATTTACCATGATCGACATGACCAGCAGTTCCTATATTCATCTCAGGCTGTAGAATCTTCCTCTCTTTAGCCATTTCATCACCTTTAGGAGGCTTCAGATCCCTCCTTCTTCATAAAATCATCAAGGGCCTTACTCCCTAATCTAATTACCCTGAGGTTTATCTGCTTTATCGCATCAGATATTATAGCGCCTCTAACGGTTTTCGCTCTCCTCTCTCCCTCCTTCTTTGGATGAAATCCTGGTGAGGATGATAGAAGGGCTTTTTTCTTACCTAGAATTTGGAGGGAAGGATGCATGGGAAAACCATCCTTATCGGTCCCTCCCGTTATTTTGAAAGTATAGCCCTTCATTCCAAGTGGATCTCCCGGGATCTCTTCACCAATTTTCCTTCCTAAGAAGAATTTAATGTTCTCCTTAGGTAATTTAAAATGATAGGTCTTCCTTGTGCTTGGATCCCCAATGTCCAATACGAGAAATTCCTCTTCCATTCTCTTCCTTCTCCTCACTGCCATAGGATCACCTTCTCGGGATTGACCACTGAAGTTATTTAAGCTGAACTAATTACATTTTAATTAGGTCTGACTGGATCCTCTAGAATATCTTATCCACAGAATCTTTCTATAAAGCTCCTTCTCATCGTCCGTCATCTCGCTGAAGTATATAGATCTCGCTTTATCGTCCTTAAATTCCGATACTATTGTATATAACTTCTTACTCTCCCTAACGTTTCTTCCAACGACTCCTCCTTTTATGGAGATGGCAACCTTTTGACCAGCTCTCGCCTCGGGTATCCTATTTCCCTCATATTGTATATCTAAAATGGTCCCGACCATCTTTCCGTTCTCATTCATCAAAGAGTAACCGGGAAAAATTCTTCCAGCTAAAATTTCAACACCAACTATAGCTGGGTCGCTTCTCCTAAATACAAAATCAGGTAATACGAAAATCTCTGCTGGAAAAACAGCTTGAGAGAGAACTTTTTCTGCTTCCTCCCTTTTAAGCTCTTCTAGATATTCCTTAAACTCTTCTATAAGCCTATATATTATAGCATCACTAAATATCGGTATTCCCCTCGACTGAGCCTCTCTCCTAGCATCCTCCTTTACTTTTACATTAAAAGCAAGTATTACAGCATATTCCTTCTCCTTCAATTTTATTACTGAAGCTTCGAAAACATCTACCTTTGAGACATCCCCTATGTCAGCCCTTCTGAGGGGTATTCCCTCCTTCCTAAGCTGGGCAGTGAGGGCTTCAAGTGTTCCCAAGGTATCTGCCTTGACAATTACTCCAATTTTATCTGTCTTTATTATTATGTGCTCTAATTCTTCCTGAACCTCCTTCTTTAATTCCTCTATCAAATTCTCATCCCTAGCAACATAGAGAGGGGATCCAGCCAAGACGTCATCTAAGTTAGGACCCGATATCATTACCCCAGCCGCAGCAGATACTTCGTTAACCCTTTTGAATTTCTTAGTTGCTCTCATCTCTTGGAGAGGTTCAGGAACAAGCAAAGCCCTTACTTTAGTTACAACAGGGCCTTTAGCTCCTGCTACTACTATGATATCATCCTTTTTCAATACCCCATCATATACTATTGCTGTCAGAACCATACCGAGACCCTGCTGCTGCTTTACTTCTAAGATGGTTCCTCTACCCTCATCTGTTGTTATCTCCAATCTATCGAGCATGAATCCCTGTACTAAGCCTACAAGCATAGTTAAAAGATCAGGTATTCCCTCTCCCGTGACAGCGCTTGTTGGCACTATTGCGAATGTTTTCGTGTAATCCTGCACCCTATCATATCTATCAGCGTAAATGCCAATGGAAGCTAACTGATCTACTATTCGATAAAGTCTCTTTTCCAGTTCGACTATAACAAAAGGTGGCTGTTCCCTTTCAGCCAATATGAAGGGCCTATCTCCCACGGATCTCCAACCATATATTGTATCAATCTTATTAAGGGCTATGACAAAAGGAACTCTTCTCTCCCTTAGTATGTTAATGGATTCTATTGTCTGGGGCTGAACTCCTCCATTTATATCTATCACTAGTATCGCTATATCGGCAACAGAACCACCTCTTCTTCTCAGGTTCGAGAAGGCCTCATGACCTGGTAAATCTATAAAAAGCAATCCTCCAGTTTTCACTTCAAATTTCAGGTTTAGGACTTTCATGACAGGCTCACAGATCTTGTATATTATATCAGTAGGTATCTCAGAAGCCCCAACATGCTGAGTTATGGAACCAGGTTCTTTAGTAGCTACCCTAGTTCTCCTAATATAATCTAACAGGGTAGTCTTTCCGGAGTCTACATGGCCCAGTACAGAGACTAGCGGCTGCCTATATACCTTCTTAGTTTTGCTCTCAAATTCAGGCAAATAGCTTCACCGCTCAGATAAGAGATTCATCGAGCTTCTTTAGACTTCTTCCTAACCCATGCAACTTTCTTAGGATTTCTACCTAACTTCAGATAGTTTTTGGTACATTTAGATGAACAGAAGTAGAGGATAGTACCATCTGCCTTCACATACATCCAGCCATGTCCAGGCTCTAGCTCTTTTCCACAAAAGGCACATTTCTTCAGTAGTATAGACATATAATCACCTTGGCTTTAATTTCCTAGCTTCCATCTCGGTCTCTCTAAGTATGAGTATGTCCCCCATTCTTACAGGTCCCTTAACATTTCTTGTGAGGACTCTCCCTCTATCTTTACCCACTAGAATTTTCGCTCTGACTTGCATAACGTCTCCAGCTACTCCTGTCCTACCTATTAGCTCTACTACCTCAGCCTGGTATCCCTTATCCTTCTCTTGGGACATATGATCACCTTCAGAAAAGGGAATGTCTAGGGATTTTTAAATTACTCGGTTCCTTCCATTCCTCTTAGCTCATTTATCTTATCTATTAGAGCCTCAAGTAAACTCTTAGCCTGACCAGCATCTACTATCGCTACTGAGGAGGCTGGAACTTCTATGCCTGACGCCTTTCCAAGTCCATCTTTGCTAGGTACATAGGCGAAGGGCACTTTTTTGTCATCGCAAAGCAAAGGAAGGTGGGCTACAACCTCAGGTGGATTCACATCCTCTGTTATTACCACAAACAGGGCCTCCCCTCTCTCTATAGCCTTAGTAGTCTCATTGACTCCCTTTCTCACTTTACCTCCTGTATCTCTAGCAGTTTGAACTAACTCAAGTATTTTCGAGACCAGATCTTCGGGAACCTCAAACTTCACATAGAAGGGTTTGTCCTTAGCGGTCATCCTTCATCCCCCCTTAGGGGCGGGAATGATCATATAAAAATATGTCTCTCATCAATGAGGGATTTCAAGGGATCTGTAAGGAGGTATTTATGCGTTAATCTCAATTGATCTGGAGTTAAAGATCCAGTGAGAAATATGGCAGTCCTCATCTCAAAGATGAGGCTTCTTAGTTCATTTTCTACTCCTGCTGGACCCTTCTCGATAGCTCTAATAAAGAAAGGTCTCGCAGCTCCAGCAGCATTTGCCCCTAGAGCTATACACTTTGCAGCATCAAGTCCAGATCTGACTCCTCCAGATCCTATGATTGTTAGATTTAGATCTGATATTTCCATTATCGCTAGAGGTGTAGGTATTCCCCAATCTGCAAACCTCTCAGATGCCTTTCTCTTTATTGATCCCTCCGGAGATCTTCTCCCTTCTATAAGGGACCAACTCGTACCTCCAGAACCAGCCACATCAATTATGTTAACTCCTACCTCTTTAAGTAAATCTGCTACATCATGAGAGATACCAGAGCCAACTTCCTTCACTATTATAGGTACATCCAATTCTCTAATGACATCTCTTATTGATATAAGAGAATTTGTAAAGTCTGTAGATCCTTCTGGCTGAAGTATTTCCTGCAGGGGATTTAAATGGATGGCCAATGCATCAGCATCTATCATTTCAACAGCTTTCTTAGCATTGTCAAGCCCATTCCTTCCTAAGATATGAGAAATCCCTAAATTAGCTATGACTGGGACCTCTGTAGCTTTCTTTCTAACTATAGAGTATGTGTCAATCACAGATCCATCGCTTAAACCAGCTCTTTGGCTTCCTACCCCTATAGCTACTCCTACAGATTGAGCAGCCTCTGCTAACGACTCATTTATGCGCATCGTTACTTTATGACCCCCCGTCATGCCCTCTATCACTAAAGGAGCATTTAGCTCGTATCCGAGGAAATTCCATGTAAGATCAACATTATCGGGGGAAGTATCAAGCAGGGGATTATGTAGTAACCTCACGTAGCTGAACCATGATTCATTCGCACTGAGGTCTATTCCCTCCCCTTTAGCTATCATCAAGTGCTCCATCTTTCTCTGAGAAGTTCTCTTGCTGTTCTTGATCATTCCCTGAACACCACTGATGCATATCCTACAACCAGAGATCTATCTCCACTAGCCTCAGCACTCGTTGAATATCTAACTAATTCACCTCTCTTCACACCTTTCATTTTTGCATGAGTCATTGCAACAGATGCAGGGCCAGGGCCACACATAGATATGCCCAACTTATATATCATATTGAAGAGTCCATGAACATCTAATGCTGTTATGGGTTGCAGGGCTGCTTGATCTCTCTTCCTTGCCTCCTCCTCTGGAATATAATGAGACATATCAGAGGATGCTATCACCACGAGATCTCTCTTCAGCTCCTCTGAAGCTATACTTATTGCCTTTCCTAAGGAGATAGAAGATTCAGGAGTCTGAACTCCCATAACTATAGGAACTATCTTGAATCGATTTCCAAATACCACTTGGAGAAATGGTATTTGAACCTCAACGGAATGCTCAGATATATGGGCTAGATCATCAAAAGATAGATCACTGAAGTGCTTCTGGATGGCAGAGATGAGTTCCTTATCTAGTTCTACCTCACCTAAAGGAGTTTCCCAGAAATCAGCACTAGAAACGGAGAAAGCAGCACCTAATCCTGTATGATTCGGCCCTAATATAACGAATGTCTCAGGAATACCATCTTCT
The DNA here is from genome assembly GCA_015522685.1 of Thermoproteota archaeon. Classification (GTDB taxonomy): domain Archaea; phylum Korarchaeota; class Korarchaeia; order Korarchaeales; family Korarchaeaceae; genus Korarchaeum. The sequence continues at coordinate 20,985 of WALU01000011.1, forward strand.
GCCATCTTAGAGTAGCCAGCAGCGGCTGTTCTCCCAGAGTAGACGTACCCAGCATGAGGAGAGAGCAGGGATTTTATCCTTCTAGCTCCGCTCTCATTTGGGGATGGTATCCCTTCGATCCCTAAAGAGCTAAACAAGTATCTTAAAAGACCTAGCAGCTCTTCCCTAGCCCTAGGGTAAAAAGAACCGGCAGCTGCTGATTTTCGAACCCTCAAGCCCTTCACCTGAGGCCCATGATCCTCGTGGCGAAGTCCTCATATCCCTCCTCTAGATCCCCATCTGGGGGAATATCCTTCCTATTTCTCAATACCTCCCTAGTAAGAAGCCAGTAAACTAAAGCTAATGATCTCCTTCCCTTATTATTGGCTGGAATAGCAAGATCAATATACTCCAATGTATTATCTGCATCTACTAAAGCTACAACAGGTATACCAATCTTCGCAGATTCTATATGGATCTGTCTATCTACCCTAGGATCGGAGAGCAGTACAACATCCGGCTCTAAATGAAGGGGCGCGTGGGGATTTGTTAAGGTACCCGGAAGGATTCTTCCAGTTATGTAGGGCGCTCCTGTATATTCAGCGAATTTTCTCACAGGTTTAAAACCATATATCCTAGCAGAAACGGCAAGTATTCTATCAGGTTCAAATCTAGCTAAAAATTTCCCTGTAACCCTTATCCTTTCATCTAACTTCTTTATATCTATCATACAGAGGCCATCTGGCCTTACTTTATATATGAACTTCTCCATGTCCTTAGTCCTTATCCTTGTTCCAACATGCACTCCTGCTGATAGATACTTTTGTTTAGGTATTAGTAAATCTTTATCCTCCACAGGAGGTACGTTTGAGAGACTCATGTCATCATATCTCATGCAATCACCTCTCCATAATGGGTGTAAAGGATAACTCGAGCTCAGCTAAATCTATATGACTGATGAACATTCTCCTACAGCAGTATCTAGTGACCCCTAAGGAATCTAGAACCTTCCCAGGGTCCTCCCCAGCCATCACTCTCCGGGAGAACTCCTCCCACTTATCTCCTATAACACTGCCACAAGTAAAACATCTCACTGGGAACATATCCTAACCTCGGCTGGGTATGACCTATCGAGGTTATTAAATTATGCCATTCCTAGGATCTTGGAAGAGATGTTTCCTAGGAGGTTGATGGAAGGTGGCGTTCGAGTTATGGATAGAGAAGTATAGACCTCGAACCTTAGATGATATAATGGATCAGAAAGATGCAATTCAGGCCCTCAAAGGCTTTGTAGAGAAGAGGTCTATGCCTCATCTACTCTTCGCTGGACCAGCAGGTACCGGCAAAACGACGACAGCATTAGCTCTAGCTCACGATATATATAGGTCTGAGGATTTACTGCGTGCTAATTATATGGAGCTAAATGCAAGCGATGAAAGGGGAATAGAAACGATAAGAACCAAGATAAAAGATTTTGCGAAGACAGCCCCCTTCGGAGAGGTTCCTTTCAAGATAATTCACCTTGATGAAGCTGATAGCTTAACTGCTGATGCCCAGCATGCACTCAGGAGGATAATGGAGATGTATTCCTCTACTACAAGATTTATCTTAGCTTGTAACTATTCTTCTAAAATAATAGAGCCCATTCAATCAAGATGTGCCGTCTTTAGATTCGGTCCAATACCCGATGAATCTGTTAAGAAACGTCTCATGATGATAGCCAATAAGGAGAAGGTCAAATACACTGAGGAGGGAATATCTGCCATAGTTTATGTGGCAGAAGGAGATCTCAGAAGGGCGATAAATCTACTTCAGACGGCTTCTGCAATGGCGAATGTAGCTGATGCGAAGGTGGTTTACAGGGTAGCTGGCCTAGCGCATCCAGAGGAGGTTAAAGGCATGATAAATGCTGCAATAAAAGGAAAATTTGTTTCAGCGAGAGATATACTCAGGAATTTGATGATAAACTATGGGATGTCAGCCCAAGATGTAATCAGGCAACTTAACAGGGAAATAATGGCGAGCAAATCTATCTCTGATGAAGTAAAGGCTCAACTCATGAGATTTCTAAGTGAAGTAGACTTTAGGGTTACAGAAGGGGCCCATGGAGATGTCCAGCTGGCTGCCATGCTAGCGAAACTTGTTGAGCTAGGTGAATCTCATGGCGGACCTTCCTTGGACTGAAAAATATAGGCCTAAGAGTCTCGATGAGATAAAAGGGCAAAAGAAGGCGATAGGTAAAATTAGAGAATGGATGAATGAAGTTAGATCTGGTAAGGCTAAAAAAAGCCTCCTGCTTGTGGGACCACCTGGATCAGGCAAAACATCAGCAGCTCATGCAATAGCCAATGAGCTAGGCTATGATCCAATAGAGGTTAATGCCAGCGATCTAAGAGATAAGGACCATCTCCACTATATAGTGGAGAGCGCACATGCAATAAGCTTGGCGACCTTGAGCAGAAGGCTGATAATACTCGATGAGATCGATGCTTTACCCTCCGAAGGAAGTGCACTGGTTTCTTTAGTGAAAGAACTAATAACTAAGGAGAGAATCCCTGTAGTAATGACTGCTAATGATCCCTATGAGAGGCACCTTTATGAAGTGAGATCTCTCTCAAATATGGTCAAGTTTTACAGGCTAAGGCGACCTACAGTTCTATCTGTACTAAAGGAAATATGCAGGAAGGAAAAGATATCTATTCTAGAGAGCACACTGAAGCAAATAGCACTAAATTCGGGAGGAGACCTTAGGGCAGCGATAAATGATTTAGAAAGCTTGGCTAAGGGAAGCAAAGATCTTGTTAAAGTGATAGGAAATAAATTTGGAAAAAGGGATGTAGAAGCAGATGTCTTTAAGGTACTATCTGCTGTGCTATATGGAGAGGACTGCTATTCAGCTTATTTGACCTCGATGAATACTGATGTAGATCCAGATATGCTCTTTAGATGGATAGAGGAGAATGTTCCTTTGGTTTACTCAGGCAAGTCCCTCTCTAATGCATACGACTATCTATCAATAGCTGATATCGTGAGATCTAGAATAATAAAAACTAACAACTGGAAATTGATGTCTTATTATACTCAGTTAATGACTTTCGCTGTATGCTCTGCTAAGGAATCTAAACCCCATGGAGCTAAGCTCAAATTTCCTGAAATAATAAAGAAATTGTCTAGAACTAAGGGGCTTAGAGCCAGAACTAGGGAATTTCTCGTTAGCTTAGCTAAGGAGCTGCATGTTCCTGCAAGAGTCGTTAGAATGGAGATAACTCCTATACTAATAGCAGATAGCAAGAAAGATAGTAGGATAATAAAGAAAATGGAAAGAGAGATGGGCATCAGAGAAAAGGATATTAGAGAGATATTAAGAGACTTAGAAGAGTACTACAGATTAAAGGCTTGAAGGTAGGGGGCTAAGTTCCTCCTCTAACATCTCCTTAAGCTTGACCCTCAGCTTGTCTGCTGGTATTGATCCTAATGATATTAATGTTGTTTGTCCTTTCATCCCTTCTCCAGATCTCTTAGTTTCAAGAAAGCCTATATTTTTGAGGTTTCTAACCCTCTTCCACATTGCAGTATACTTGTAAGGTAGAACACCAACCTCCTCACAGAGGAGCTTGTATTCCTCCAGTAGACCTCCCATCTTTATCCAAGATCTATCTATAGATGAAAGCATTTTGGCTGCTGCTAGCAATAAGATCTTATTGTGAAGATCTAGAGGTGTTAATGCATCCTCCGTTATTCCTATAACCCCTATCCTAGAAGCAGCCTCACTTACTATATCTAGAGCTATCTTAGATAATCCTGCTTCCTCTGATAGCTTAGCAGCTAAGTAAAGTATCTTGAGGGATACCCTAGCATTACCTGCATGCTTTGATAGCTCCACAACTTTTCTTATGGTATCATCATCGTAGCTACCTTCTACCAATGATTCTCCTGCCCTATACGAGATGATCGTTTCTAGCTGTTCTGGGGTATACTTCTCAAGAGGTAATCTAGTAATTACGAATGATCTTATGGCGTCATCCATTAAGTAGGGAGGATCCCACCTGGCTATCGTTAACAGTGTCGGTGATTTGGGGGCTTCTCCTTCATTGAGCCTCAATAAAGTATAGACGAGAGAATCTCCATTTTTTAGGTACTCTACCTCATCAAGTACTACTAGAAGACTCTTTTTCATCTTAGAAAGTACTTTTTCAAGTATTAGAACCATTTCCTCATATGAAAGCCCTCTATCTGGCAGTTCTGGCATTAAAGAAGAAGCTATTCTTTGAATAATAGATGTAGGTGTTCTATATGTCCTGCAATTTATGCGTGCAACCTTCATATTTTCAAGCAGGCCAGCTAATCTCCTAGAGGAGAGCTTAGCAACGGAGGTCTTACCTATGCCAGGTTCTCCTTTTATTATTATAAGCCCTTCCATCAAATTCGATCCCGAAGCTAGTGTTTGAACAAGCAAATTAACCTCTTTTTCTCTATGAGGAAGCCTAGGAGGCGTATAAGACTCAGAAATTTTACTAGAATCCCTAATTATTATCCTCAATCACCTTAGTAGTAGATGAATAGGGAGTAATAATTTCATTATGGTGCTATAAAGAGTGGGGAGGTAGGTGAAAGTATTGCATCACTTATCTATTTCCTCCTAAGCCGCCTCCTATATATGAAATACCCAACTATCTCTAAGATAGTAATGATAATGGAGATACCAGCTATTAATATCCTAGAACTTACAGGAGAGACCGGTATCTCATCAGCTAGCTTAAGAGCATAGCTCAAGTTGCCATCGACTCTACTTGGGTCAAGAGTAGATAGTTCATAGTATAGCTCAAAAATCTTCTTGGTTTTATTAGCGACCCTCTTATCCATAGCGAGAGAACCTGATTTCCTTATCTCAGCTATCTTACTCCTCAGTTTATCCAATGCCTCAATCTCGCTTTTTGTGTGGTTGACAACACCTAGGAAAAACCAACCGCTATGCTCTGATGACTCCCTGGTGTCAACCGTAGGACTCTTTAGTAACCATGAAACAGCAATTCTCTTCTCATTTGATATTTTGGTTGGATATATTAAGTTAGGAGATGGTCTAACTATGCTTACAACATAGCCTTTAGGCAATATTACTGTCATATTGAGCAGATCTAGCTCCTTTACAAATAGCTTAGAAACGTTGCTATAATCCTCTCGGGTTGAGTATACTATGCCCTCCCTCTCTCCGGATACTTTAGGAGATCCCTTTTTAGCTTCTAGCTCGGCTGTTAGTATTAAATCTATCCTCTTAGATATGTTTTTATATGTACTCTTTACTATTCTCGCTTTAATACTTGTAGGATAGAACTCTATATCGCCTCCTATGAAGGGACCCTTAACTGTTCTATTCACATAGCTAAGAAACCCTCTAGTGTAATTCTCTTCTCCAGTTTTGTTCAATAACCGATCTAAATCATTAGCCCAAATCCCATACCACGAATAATTAACTTTGAGTTCAGCAGAATCCTCTGTCTTAAAGAAGAAAATTACTTGAGTGCTGACATAATGAGGCTTCTCAGATAGTATCCTTGCATTCGAGTAAAGAGTTAATGTAGGCAATAGAAGCGAAAGGAGGATAGCAGCCAATAAGAGGCCATTAGTTCTTGAACCATTCATCGAAGACACCTTAGTCTAAAGGTATGCAACACTTTTTCATTGGGTAGATTATATAAACGTAGTTGGGTCTTAGACGTAACTTCAAAAAAGAGGGCCTTGAATGCCAGATAAGAGCGATGTTAGAGTTGTGGAAGCTGGCTACATGAGATGGATGCTTAGAGCCAACCCCTTCGCTTACCTCAGCAGTGAGAGCTTGGAGGAGGTTAAGACATTGCATGTGGATACGTATATAGATGAAAAACTAGCTAGGTTAATAGATGACGCAATAAAAAATAAGAAAAAATACTTGATTTTCCTAGTCGGCGAATTTGGTATGGGAAAAACGCATAGACTTAGATTAATTGGTGAGATTCTTCCAGATGTGCCCTCCTACTATGTTAAGATAGATGTTGATGATTATCTGGCATCCCTTAATAGGATAGCTTCCTCCATCAGGAGAAAATTATTCCCCCCTGTGAAAAAGAGACTACCTAAAGATTCGGATCTTCTATATAAAATAATTAAAAATGAGCTTAATAAACATGATATTTCAATTCTAATGCTAGATGAAGCTGAGAATATAGTTATCTCGGGTACTAGGAAAGATGCAGAACTATTCGCTAGATTCATCAGCAAGCTCTATAAAGAGCTCGAACCTGGTAAGATCCTAATTATTGCATGTATTCCTCCCGCTTATGACTTGATTAAGAAGCTATTAGGTAATGTAAAACACCATAAAATAGACATGAGAAACATAAGGCCAGAAGAAGCAAGTAAGATTCTAAAGAAGAGACTTCAGTACTACAGAAACTCGCTAAATAAGGAGGCTAGGAATCTTAACTTAGGTGAACCATTTACAGAGGAATTAGTCAAGAAAATGAACGAATTAGCTAGAGGAAATCCTAGAAAATTAATGAAGTTGTCAAGGAATGTATTAGCTATGCTCACCAGTGAGCTTAAAGAGAGCGGTAAGCTGAGTCAAGAGAAAATACTCAAGCTGGTTTCAGAAGCCAGTGAAGAGAGGGCACCTAAAGAAGAGGTAGAAAAGGTAGAAGTTCTTCCAAAGAATACAAGACCAGAATTAGCCATCTTGAGGAAAAACTACCCTCCTAGAACTACCTTTTCTCTAATAGATGTATCGAAACTTTTGGGTATCAGATTAAGTCTTGCTAGGGAATTACTAAATGAGCTAATTGATGAAGAATACATCGAAAAATCCTCTGGAGGAAGATTTTTCATAATAGAATGATTCTTATCGTTCTGTTTATGCTAGTAATTCCTTCACCAAGGAATTCAGAGTATCCCTCCACAAAATCATGATATTCTTGGAATCCATCTCCTTAAATGGTTCATTCTTCGTGAGCTCATTGATAGATTCTGCAACAAGTCCTAGCTCCTCTCTATCTAATCTAATACTCTTACCTAATATGCTTCTTTCATCAAAATTCTTATCCTTTAATTCCTTAATAATTGAATTTAAATGTATCTTTAAGAGCTCATCTCCTAACTGAGATGTTAAAGATGATAGGGGCTCTAAATCTTCCTCTCTTATCTTATTATCCATCCTAAGCTTGAGTATTAAGCTACACAACATATCTGCTATTTGATTTAATAGCGCAAGTTCCTTATCCATAGAACATCATCTTCAAAACTAAGAAGATCTTTATTTAATGATGACCAAGAGATATCAGAGGGATGATGTAAAAGGCCCACGGATCATTCATGAAGATGATCTTGAGTCCTGACCTCTTCATACTTATAAAGGGGTTTATAAGTGTTACCCTCCTTTATTTTCGCCTGCGAGTTTTGACCTTGAGCACATAAAACATATCGTTATCAATAAAATTGATTTACATAATCCTTATCATTGATTAAATTTCTATATAAAGCGATATTCTTGTGTACTGTTATACTTATTTAAATTATATTTTAAAGTCATAAATTATTGAGTATAACATTATATAAAATAAATTATTTAATACAAAATATCTAATTATGAAACAAACTAATCTGTCCTAGTGGCAAGATGCTGGGATATTCTCTTTAAAAAACTTATTTAAGGACCTCTTCCTTGGGTCAGAGGGGCCGGTGGTCTAGA
>WALU01000012.1 GCA_015522685.1 Thermoproteota archaeon
AGATAACTAACTGTGATTTCATATATACTAATCATCATGAGGAGATGGTAAAGAGATCGACTCTATTAATCTCTAGGCTAAAGGCCCAGAAAACTGTGAATCTTGTTATAAGAATGCATCAGGTCTTAGATAGCTTTAAATCCTCTTATCGAAGTTCTGATACTTTCTTGATCAGCGTTATAGTCGAATCCTTGAGGCTATCTAGCCGGAAAATATGTTTATTTTTCCCTCACTGCTGCAGTATCGATGCTGCATGCCTGAGAGAAAGGCCTTAACTGTGGAAAGAGTCTTGGAGAATGGAGAGAAGTTCAAAGAAACTTACATTTACATCCCTAGAGAAATTTCCCTGTTCCAGAAGGCTAGAGATGAGAATGATTGGTTGAGCGCTCTCAGATTCTTCTTCAACAGAGTTCTCTTTCAAGGGAGGGCTGATACAATATCCAGCAAGGTGTTTAGAAGGGTCACGGAATCTATCGAAGAGGCTATAAGAGAGACAGGGGAAAACGTCTCCTTAGGGGATCTAAAAGAGGTTCTAAGGCCGAAATTAGAGAGGCGAATAGGAAGAGGGAAGGTAGGAAAGGGAGGGGATATAGAGCTGGTCATGAGCACCTTGAACTTCTTAGAGGAGGAAGTCGAGGACAGGAATATAATCAACTATTCGATTCGCTTGATAAAATTCGGACAGATCGACTGCCTCTACTATCGCTTATGTGAGGAGATAAAGGGTGTAGGCCCTAAAACTGCATCCCTGTTCCTACGCGACCTCTACTTCATCGCTGAAGAGGAGATCGGGGATTCATTCCGGAGGTCGAAGGACTTTCTGTTTCTCCTCCCTGTGGATGTCTGGGTCAGGAGGGTCGTGAGCTGCTTAGGCCTGTTTGATTATCCACCTAGCAAGTGGAGCGGTGGGAGTTCTGAGCTGGATAGAGAACTCAGAAAGGTCATGGTGGAAAAATTCATGGAAAAAGCACCTTTGTTTGATGCTGGAGCATGGTACACAGGATTTCACGAGATGAAGAGAGGATTCTATCCGGAGTGTATTCCCAAGAAGAGCTAAGTTGCGATTTCTTCTGGCGATAGAATGCTGATGGGAGCTATCTTTTTTATATCTAAGTATACCCACTCGGGTATACGATGAACCTGTCTACAGAACTTCTCATCCCCTTGATTAAGAGACCTGTTTACCTGAGGACCCTCAGGCTCCTATCCAAGAGGGAAATGTATGCAAGGGAACTTAAGTCCTTGCTGCCTAATTGGGGTAGAATATCCCGTAGACTAGCTGAGTTGGAAGAGATGGGCTTTATCGCTAGGGAGAGGCGTGACAGGAGGATATACAGTAAATTGACAGATAAGGGCAGAGAGTTCGTCAAGTTACTAGATTCCATGGATCCAAAGGTTGCTGAGAGTTTGGGAATTAAGATAAAAGCACCTGAGAATCTCAAGGAATCCGTGCTAGATGTAGCTTTAGGAAGGCTAGAGGAACTTTAATCTCTCCAAGCTTTTTTCTAGTATTATGTATAGAAGATGCTATCCCTCCTCTCTGGCTGAATATATGGAAGATCTTGAGCCTCTTGAACTCCACTTTTCCTTTCCTTAACCTTAACTCTTTGTACTGCCCTAATTGAGCATTAGTGAACTAGAGTTCTATAGCTAGCATCTCTATCTCCCTTTTTATCTCTTTTAGAAAGCTCTCAAACTCTAACGGAGGTTTGATTATGAAGAGACTCCTCTCGAAGGGATCCCCTAAGATTTGGCGAGATATACTGAGTTCTCTTTTATTCTTTTCCAGCGCGTCTCTATACTTCTTGTAGTATAGGGAAAATCTAATCTTATCGATAATGCTGTCCTTATAGTCCGCTACTCTGAAGCCATGCTTATATAGCATAAATAGATCGTAAAAATCTCTTAGCTTCTGAGCCCTTCTCGTTAGAATGGCCCTGATTTTCTCACACAGTATTTCTCTCTCATCGTAAGCTTGAACCTCAAATTCTCTGTAGTATTTCAGGAACTCGTCAAAATATACCCAATCCTCCTTACTTAACTTTACATTGCTTAGGAGGGTTTTAACCTTAGCTTCCTTTACTCCAAACAATATTTTCTCAATGAAGTTCACTTGAATCTTCACTAACTCCGTCTTTTTCCAAAGCTTAAAGGTGACCATTCTTCCACCGCTACCATACTCAATAAATCTCTTATTTCTTAGATCAGCTTCGAATTCCAAGTTCAATTCCTTACCGGTCCTATCTAAAACTCTTCCAAACTTTTTCGATTTCACTGAGTAGGCTTCTCCTTAACTCCTTCTTTCCCTTTCCCTGCCATACAGTCTGATCTTTCCATGTGAAATCTAAGTCTACGCTGAACCTATAATATCCAAAATAGCATTTTATTAGGCAACTTCCTCCCTTGAATAGGTATTTCTCTCCTAGTTCGGAATTTATTCCCCGAAGAATTCGATGTAAAAGTACATCCTTCTCTACTAGGCTAGCATTCTCAACTCCAGATTTCTCAGAGATGAAGGAAATGAACTCAGATAATTCCGGCATGTTCTAGCACCTTCTCAACGCTCTTCGGATATGCTTCTACATATCTTAGCACCTTGGCGCGTTCAAGCTTTTCAGCATACTCCTGGATGAACGAGATTATCCTCTCTTCCGGAACGCTCCTGTATCTGAAGATGTATATGAAGTCTAGAATGGTTTTCTCAGGATCAGAGAAGACAATCTCATCCTTCTTTATTGTTCCGAATAGCAGCTCCCTTTTCAGTTTCATGAACTTCACTGGTTCCCCGTTTATCTTTATCTCCTTCGCCCTGAATATCCTGTCGTTCAGTACGAATATCGTTGGATGGAATTCGTGAGTCAAGCCGTTTAGTCTTAATGCGGTATACAGTCCGAAGTACCAGCTGAGCTTGAGCTTGTTCATCCCCAAGGCTATAAGCTTCAAGGTATCCACGGACCTTCTGAATTCAAATTCTTCAACTGTCTTGACGTAGTAGAGCCCACGGAGTATCCTTATGAGGTATCCATAATGGATTAGAAAGTTAATAGTATTGGTGGGATCTGATTTGAACTTCCTGATGATGTCCTTCAGGGAATCCCTGTCTATTACCCGCCCGCCATAGCTGGATAACACGTACCTGCTTAACCTTCTCACGATAGTCATTTATATAACAATATTTAATAAAGTTTATTATAGTGATATAAATAACGTCCTATAATGTGAGATGCTATTTACCTTGATTTCAGAGTACATAGGAAGCCGCTTAGGAAGGTAAAGCTCAGACATCCCCTCGTTCTTCAGCTCGTGAGCTAGCTCAACGTTAGATTGTTTGCATAGGCTAGATAAAATGGTATTGGAGCAACATATTCAGGAAACATGAAGATCCATGAACCAATGAGATATTGGGCTCAAGCGAAGGGTTACAACATCTGAGACTCGAGGTTAGAGGAGTCTACTTTCTTACATGGAGACTTATATATTTTATTGGGTCTACAATATTGGTTGTAGACTCATATGGGATGGAGTTCAAAGGATTTTGGATAATGTGAGACTTACAAGACCATTTACAGGGTTCCTGTGTAGTTTCGCGGAGAGAATGTGCTCCATCACCTTTTGTTTGCATCTCGTAGCCCTGGCGCCGAAAAATGGCTTGGAAGCTATTACGATTACATTAGTAAGCAACTACCTAAGAGTTACGAGGAAATTAAGGGAATATGGTTTAAGGTTTCAGGTAAAGGCATTTTTAGATATCTTTATTATACTACTAAAATTGCATAGTTACTCGATGAGCGAGAGGGTGAGGGTTACCAGGAACTATCAGGTGACCATACCAGCTTCAATAAGGAGGAAAGCGGGCATCAAGGAAGGTGATTACTTGGTGGTCTACTTGAGCGAAGAGGGTCACATTGTGATGGAGAAGGTGAGAAGGAAAAGGAAGACGCTCAGATCGGGGAGGAAGCTCACCATGGATGAGATAGATGAACTCATTGAGAAGGGTATGAAGGAGTCTTTTCGACCTGGGGAAGAGGATTCCTAGGGAAAGGATGGCAGTACGGAATTTAGAGACTGTTGGTGATGAGGAGGCCCTCTTAGATACAAACATCCTCATTTAATTTACGATACATATGAGGATTCCCTGTACCACATCGATGCATCGCAGCTTCTAGACGGGCTGAGGGTCTGGGTAATTCCCTTAATAGTATTTTACGATTATACATGATTCCTAAAGGGAATGGTGCTGATGCTGTAGTGTACCAGCATTTCGGCCAGCTTTTTCCTCGCCGATAATGCTTGAAATATTCCTCCACTAGGACATTCACATTTCCTTCTTTTCCCTTATTATCCTCACCGTCCTTTCAGCGACCTCCTTTTTCGTCCTCTGGAACATCTCACGCGAGAATTCGAAGGGGACTTCTCCATTGGGAGCGATTCCCCTAAACTTCTTAGCCTGGATGTAGACATTATCGCTTCTCTTGGAGAACTCTAGAACGTTGTCGGCATTCTTCTCTAGCATCGCGTTTACCTCCCCAAACATCTTGGAGTTGACCGCAATGAAGGAGGTCACTCCTTTCGCCTTTAGCTTGGAGATCACTTCTATCAGGGTCTTTCCAAGCTTCTCCTTGTCATCCGCCTTCACTAGGAGCAGGGTAAAGGACGGTATCACAACTATGGTCTTTTCACCAGCCATTCTCAGGCCCTTCTCAAGCTGCTCCACCTTTGAGAAGTTGCCGATGCAGTAGTTGCTCTCGATCCGTTTAAGCTCCTCGCAGGACGGTTGGTAATCTAAGAAGGTTATCCTCCCTTCATCCTCTTCCCGGAGGCCGAAGATGTGCATGTTCCTCAGGATGCCCTGGATGGGGGAGCTGGTCGCGAAGTAAAGAACCTTCCAATCTGAGTGATCCCTCAGGAACTCAACCACGAACTTTTGGGCGAAGAGGGGCTTTGCTGCCGCCATCGGCCCGGAAAGAGTGGTAAAAGCAGGAAGCTCAAACTCAAAGGCATTGAAGCGAAAGCGCATTGCCACCACCTCACAGTCTCTTTATCGCAGGGATAAGGTTTTTCTTGCCCCTTTCTGCCTCTTTCCTTATCTCCTCTAGGAGTTCCTTTGAAAGGGGAACCTCAACCTCGGTCTTGTTGAAGAGGGCTCCTTTAACACGCTCGATCCTTAGGAACAGCTTCATCGGTTTCTCCATCCTGCTGAACATTAGGTTATCACTGGCCCTCTCGAGCTCCTCGATCATGTCCCTGAAGACATCTGTGTTAACCGTGAAAAAGTATGTCCTCGTCTTATCCGCCCTGAGAAGCCCTTTGATTTTCTCATGGATTGCTTTCCTGTAGGTCGGTGAGAAGAAGAGCAGGTTCAGGGCCGCACCGACGATCATCGTCCCGAACTCGCTTGGGGTATTGCTGAGGTATATGTTTGCCAGTGAAAGCGCCTTGTCCCACACATCAGGTTTTACTAAATTTGCCTTTACGTGATCATCTTCGACTATCTCAATATCCTCTATCGTCGGGTCAAGCTCTATGAAGAATACCCTGCTGTAGTATTCTTTAAGGTCTGTTCCAAGGAGCCTCATGGTGTCCTTGAGGTATTCAAGTGTCGTACTCGTGAGGACGGAGGTGACTCTGCCACCCTTCCTGAGCCACTCTGAAGTGAATATATAACCTATTAGAGGTTTTCCCGAACCGCCTGGCCCGCTCACTAGCGTTGAGGTGTTTGCGGGGAACCCCTCCGGGAGTACCTCTCTAAGCCATTCTGCCTCGAGCCTCATTATCATAATCTCACCTCATTAAGTTAGTATAATCTAATTACATTCGTGAGTTGTTTTATCAACTTAAACTTTACGGATCGATCTCAGATAAAAAATCGAGAAATGAGTAGAGATTATTAAGAGAAAACTAGGATAACCTAACTCTATACTAGGGTAAGAGGAGCTTCTCATCGAGGGCATCTGCACGCTTCCTACTGCACGCGATATTACTCATTCTCAGAGAACTTTTAAGGCCTGATGTATTGCTGTGGGACGACTTAGGATTCTGATGCTCAGGCTCAGTGAGGGTAAACTGATCTCCAAGCCCCTGAGTGGTGACGAAGCAGCAAGTCTCATTGAGAGCGGGCTCGATATAAGATTGGCGGGGGCCCTTATAGCGAGCTAAGACATTAAGCAACTGGATCCTCAAATGCAGAAATCTAGCAGTCATATCACGCGCGGTTAAGGGAATCACTATCCAAGATAGAAGGCAGGAGAGGTCAGCGCTCAAGATGGTTATAAGAGTTGAATATTCATTAAAAGAAGAGCTTTTGGCTCCTCGTTAGTGAGAATAATGAATGCATCCCACACTCATATCAGGCTCCAGATGCCTGCTGAGATACGATAATTCACCTCACCACTCTATATACACACTCATCCTCATCATAAGCATCTAGGTGATCGAGTGATGCCTTTAGATAATCCTTCCATAGAATCATTCCTCAGGGAAGCCTCAAAGATTATTTCCAAGGATTAAGGGTTCGTTCTTGTGCATTAGAATGGCATTTTCATGAATTTAAGTTCACCGCGTTGGCAAATACTTCTCCTTCCTTGAAGACTTGAACGCCGTTATCACGAGGGCGTAGTTACGTTCTAATCTGTAAACAACCACAAGAACCTTATCTCCTATATCCCTAACAGATTTAATTACTTCTCCTCTGATCGAGTTATCAGGAGATTTTATACAAGCCTCTACTTCCTCCTTTCCTTGCTTATTCCCCTTTGAAACATTCTCTCCAGAGCGTGAAGTGTGTACTTTACCTTCATACTCTTCAAATTCTTGCCACACTCTCCACTCCTTCTCTAACCAGCTTATCGAGATCTACGCCCGACTTCGAGAAGTTAAGGATCTCCAACCCTATTATCTTACCTCTCTCATTAAGATCAGCTATAATTCTCTCATTTACCTCTACGGAATCTGAGACCTTACCCTCTTTCACCCGTATGTAGAGGGCGTCAGCTACTTTATCATAAGACACTCTTAGCTCTTCCATTAATGTTATCCTCGCTGCATTAGGTAATAAAGGCTTCCTACATGTGGAGAAGTTCTGTAAGATCTCACCATGTTGGAATCAGCAATGGTGGAGATATATCACATTGGGAACGGTCTTCAGTGCTCTGCTGGCAAGTGCTAAGGATAGTGGATTAGATTAGGTATACGAACCTAAGGTTAGTTAGTTGCAACCTTGAAGATAATCCGCAGAGATTCATTTATACACTTCAAATCACTTTATGATAACTTAGCAAACCATCCTTATGCATCCTTCACCTCGCTAAATTCCTAAAGCCTCCATGGTCATGCTCCTCACATCCTCTGGATCCAGCATTAGAATATAGAGGATCTTCTCTTATCGATCTTTATCTTATCGTGGCTCGGTGTAGTCTATACGATTCTTTTCCAGTAAACATCAACTATTTTAGAAAAGGATTTCAGATTATTATGATGAATGTAAATATATGGAGGATCATCAATAAGGTGTTAAGTAAATCAATCGATGACCTTAGGAGTGTAAGTGATGAGAGAATAATTCAGAATATGCTGAAGATTAATCCATTGAGATCCACTCTATTCTCAGATCAAATCAGATTAGAGATCCTAGTGTGTTGCCTAGTTCGCTGGCATGTGAAGGAGGTGGAGGCCTTCACAGTTTTCGTAGGCGCGTACTAAGGCGCTCCTCCTTCCAAGGATATATGCATGCCTAAGTCTGAGTTCTTAGGCCCCATTCTCTAAACATATTGACGCTCATATATATACTGCGCTGCATTATATGTATCAGATACATAGCTGGACCCCCTTTAACATAGTAACAGCCATCTATACTAGGCTTCTCGCCTAGCATCCTCAAAGCCGCTGCAATAAATGCTGCAAACTTCGCGCCACGTTCTCCGTACCTCTCAACAAGTATTGAGGGACATAAGCGTAGTCCAAAGACTTGCGTAGATGTATAATATAGCATATCCTCGCTCGGAGCAATATGAAGCGCCTTTGTGCCGGAGAATCCTCTTTTCTCGACAAGCTTAGCATACTTCTTGATGCTAAAAGTATTCGCGTATGCGTAGCTACCGAGTCTACCTATGCCGCTTATCCCTAATGCAAAGAACTTATCATAATCGATTATGTACTCATCTATGAGGTCTGAGCCTCTATTCATACACCACGCTGTTGAAGGCAAGTACTTATGCCTAATAGCCTCACAAACTATTGTTTCATAAAGTCTCGGCTCAAAGGGGT
Organism: Thermoproteota archaeon; assembly: GCA_015522685.1. Taxonomy (GTDB): domain Archaea; phylum Korarchaeota; class Korarchaeia; order Korarchaeales; family Korarchaeaceae; genus Korarchaeum. The sequence goes on from WALU01000012.1 coordinate 8,263, forward strand.
GCCATGGTCCTTCAGCACGTTGCCTCATAAGTTTTCGCAGCCCTGGTGCAGGCATCATGGGGTAAAATGTTACTTGGTCAGCCCCCAGCGAGAGAGACTTAGCCGCTTCCTCACGTATTCTCTCGACTGTATCGTTCCGGGCGCCCCAGAGCATATCGATATTAAGAGTTCTAAACTTTCCTCTAGCTGCCTCAACTGCTCTAAGCGAGTGAGCAACTCGATGATGGAGACGGCCGAGCTCTATAAGCCTCTTATCATCAAGAGCTTGAACTCCGATACTTAGCCTCGTTATGTTCACCGAGCGAAGAACTGAGACAGCTTCATCATCTATGTCTAAGGGGCTTGCCTCTGTAGAGATGTCTATTCCACTGCCAAAATAACTCTTAAGAAGATCTATAATCTCAGCTAGCTCATATATATTTATCGAGGGTGTCCCACCACCTATGTAGACTACGCGTATCCTTGCGTTTTCAGCATTAGATGCAAGCCATTCAATCTCCTTCTTCAACGCGGACGCATACAATACATCAAGCTTAGGATCATAAGGGTATTTCACGAAGCAGCAAAATCTGCAAAGCGGAGTATGGCAGAAAGGCATATGAATATAGAGAATATAATCCCCCTTAGCAATGCCCCGCACTACCTTGTAATGCTCATCCGGGTCAGCATCACTCTCTATAAGTTTTCTAAAGAATGCCTCTGTACGAGCAGTTACGATACTACCAATAAGAAGCTTTCCGAGAGAACGTATAGAACTAGGGACATGCTCATTACATAGCTTGTCGCTACCCATACTCATTACCAGTCCTTTATTCTCCGAAACATTACATTAAATAATCATGGATGAATAGGGTCCTTGGCCCATCTCGCCAAAGGCTTTTGTGAACAAGTAGGCTATATTTAAGGTCTTATTTGCATATGTGCGAATTTCCCTAGATGAAACAGATTCTAAGATAGGTACAACTTGTTACATCGCGCGCGATTATCTCTATAATGAACTTCAACCCATCTCAGTCAAACGTCTTGTCTTACTCCTAATATCCTCCATCTCCTGCCTTGCAGCCCTAAGCAGGGATATTTTAAGTAGAGAATCTCTCTCCACAAGAATCTTGCAGTTAGAGAGAGAACTTACTCTGAAACTAGGCGGAGCATAGTCCAAGAGCCTTACATCTACATATATGCCTATCTCCTTGGTCAGTAGATCGCTAAACTCCTCACAGAATTCTACTTCTTCATTCCTAGTTACCCTAAATCCTGTAAAGACTACAACATCAACATCTCTGAACACCTCTGATTCCAAGAATCCGCCATGAACCGCTGCTAGCAGCACCTCTGGGCGATTCAGCTCTCTACTCAGAATCTTCAATATCTTATCCTTTTCCTTCTTTCCAAGCCTATGAAAGGAGAATTTCCTATGCTCCTCAATTTTCCTCAGGTAAATTATCCATCGCCTCCCTGATGAACCTCCTCACGGATTCCAAGCCACAGGACTTGGCTTCTCTGTAGAGCCTAGAATCATCGATATCCCAGTACCTGTGAACCACATGTTCCTTAGAGCTGCAAGCTTACTCATACTATCCGCTGTGTTAGGGGATACGATCCCGCGCAAAGCTAGCTTTCTGAAAACATCTTTATAGCTCTCAGAAGACTCATTAAACCTCCTCTCTAAGATATAAATCCCTAGATCTGCCGCCGCTTCTACTATCTGAACTATTGAGTATCTAGCAGAAAACCTAGCCGTTCTATTTCTCAAGAAGGTTTTTTCATCCGTAGAGTGCAACTTCTCAAGTTCATCCAGAGCTTCTTCTATCTCGGAAATCCTTCGACGAAGTTTCATTCACCAATATCTCTATAATTAGCTTATAAATATAAATTCGTCAAGCTTTATCTCGGGCCATTCGCTACAATCATTAGGATCACCTCGCCGCAGAATTCCTCCATTAATGCTTTAGACGAAGACTATGTCCTCTTCGCTCGAATGCTTTCACAAGCCTTATAAAGCGCGCAATCTATCACCGGTGTAATGAGCGAGGCACTTAAATACTCGAAATATGCGTATGAAAGTTTTTATGATTAAGGGAGAAGAAATGAATAATAAAGTAATAATAATTGGCGCAGGCATAGCAGGTTTATCAACAGGTTGCTACTTACAGATGAACGATTACGAAACAGAAATATTCGAGATGTATAATCTTCCTGGTGGGTTATGCACGTCATGGAAAAGGAAGGATTACATTTTCAATGGATCTATTCACTGGCTTGTTGGAACAGGCAAGAAAATAAGCGTGCATAAAATATGGGAAGAGTTGCATGCAATTGAAGATGGAAGAATATTAAATTTTGATGAATTTTGCAGAATAGAGCTGGGGAAGGGAAAGTTCTTCAGGGTATATACAGACGTGAATAAGCTAGAGGAAGAAATGCTCAAAATTGATACTGAAGATGATAAGATAATAAAAAAATTTACAGATGCTGTGAGAGAATTTGCAAAATGTGATTTGCCAGTGGACAAAGCCCCAGAATTATATGGAGCGGTTGATGGCATTAAATTCCTCTTTAAACATCGACATTTCTTAAAACTGCTTAGGGAGTGGAAGGATATAAGTATAGGGGAGTACAGCAAGAAATTCAAGAATGAAAACATGAAAAAGATTTTCCAACAACTGCTGGACATCGATTTACGACTCTCCATGGCAATACTCTTAATGACTCTCGCTTGGATGCATCTGAAATCAGCAGGATACCCACTTGGTGGTTCACTTGAATTTGCAAGGGCAATTGAGAAGAGATATACTTCCTTGGGTGGTAGGATACATTACAATTCGAAGATATCAAAAATAACAGTCAAAAATAATAGAGCAACAGGAGTAAAGCTCGCTGATGGCAGCATTCATAGAGGAGATATAGTTATTTCAGCAGCAGATGGGCATTATACGATATTTACTATGCTTGAGGGAAAATATGTGAATAAGAAGATTATGAAGATCTACAGTAACTGGGATTTGTTTCCTTCACTCTGCCAGATTTCTATCGGCGTAAAAAAGAGTTTTGATGGATATCCACACGCTATAAATTTTTCACTTCATAAACCC
>WALU01000013.1 GCA_015522685.1 Thermoproteota archaeon
ATATAGACCTTCTATTGGAGTTAATAGAGGCCTCTTCCTCACATTCTTAGGAGCAGCGAGGGAAGTAGGCAGAAGTGCTATACTAGTAAATACAAATGAGAGTACTGTTTTGCTTGATAGTGGTATAAGTGTTGGAGGGAGAAATCCATTCCCTAGATTCGATCATCCAGCATTCAGATTAGATGATCTAGATGCAGTTATAGTCACTCACGCTCACCTAGATCATTCTGGAGCCTTACCTCTCCTTTTCAAGTATGGATATAGAGGTCCCGTTTATTTAACCAAGCCAACCAGAGATCTGATAATGCTTCTTCTTTACGATTACCTGAACCTCTCTCAAAAGATGGGAATTACTCCCTTTTTCTCGTGGAGAGATGTCGTAAACCTCATGAATCATATGATAACCTTAGATTATGGTGAGACTGTTGATATATCACCAGACATAAAGCTGACGCTCTATAATGCTGGTCATATCCTAGGATCCAGCTTAGCTCATTTAAACATAGAAAGTGCAAGATATAACATACTTTATACTGGAGACTTTAGATATAGAGATACAAAGCTCTTAGACAAGGCAATAAGGAGATTCCCCAGGGTTGAAGCCCTCATAATGGAATCTACATATTGTGGAGAAAGAGATGTGCTTCCAAGCTTAAAAGAAGCAGAAGATTCACTCTTTTCCATAATAAGAGAAACTACAGAGAGGGGAGGTAAGATCCTCATTCCAGCATTAGCTGTAGGGAGAGCTCAAGAGATAATGCTCTCGATGGTAGACGGATTCAGGAGAGAAGAACTGCCAGATGTCCCTATTTACCTGGATGGAATGATCTATGATTCCACGGCCATACATTCGGCATATCCAGATTATCTATCCTCTTATGTGAGAAATAGGGTCTTTAGGGAGGATAGGGATCCATTTACTGATCCTCACTTTAACTTTATAGGAGGACCTGGTGAGAGACCAGATGTAACCACAGGCGGGCCAGCCGTTATAATAGCTCCATCAGGGATGCTAACGGGTGGGCCAAGTGTTGAGTATCTGAGACTAATGGCTCCTAATGAGAACAATTCTATCATTTTGGTGAGCTATCAGGCAGAGGGGACCTTAGGAAGGAAGATTAGGGAGGGGATTAAGGAAATAAAAGTTCCAAATGAAGAGGGAGAATTAGTCACAATTGAGGTTAAAGCTAAGGTCTACGTAGTAGAGGGATTCTCAGCTCATGCTGATAAGGTTCAGCTCCTCACTTACCTAACTACAATAGAGCCTAGGCCACATAGGGTCTTCTTAGTTCATGGAGAAGAGAATAAAATAAGATCTTTTATGCCGTTGGCTCATAAAAGTATAAGTGGTATGAGGTTTTCTGCTTCACATTTGGGAGAGACCTTCAGGCTAGCATAGCAAAATAGGAGAAAGATTATTACTGCTCTGGGCTTCTCCAAATTTCAACAAATCTAGGTACTATGAGTATCGGCGGAGAGCCTCTATCCTTTATAAGAACCAAGTCCCCTCCCATCTCCAATACTCTCTCCTTAAGTCTCTGTATTATAAATCTCAGCTTCTCTTCACCTTCTGAAGCTAAATCTTCATATCTCAGAAGAATAATATTGCCCTCGCTTATCTCATTAAGCACTTGCTCTACATCTTCTGCATTTCTAAGGCTCATAGGTTTTACTGTGATGGCTTTTTCTGATAGAACTTTAGCTCTAGTAGGCTCTGCTTCATAATCAAGATCCTCATAACCAGACTCCTCCTCAATTCCCTCTTTCTCATATTCCTCCTCTTTCTTACCAAAAAGTTTCTTTAAGAAACCCAATGTTCAGACCCCCTAGCTCTTGTTTCAATTATTTGACTCTGATGCGTATTTAAAGGCTACTCTACTGCGAGCACCAGGAGTGGTTTTTCCTTTTCTCAATTGTATTCGAATTGCTTGGCACACCATTGTATGTGAACACCTTTATTATGGATTATAACTTATGAGAGGCTAGGACATCTTCCATCCATAAGTTATTTAAAAGGAAAGGATCACTAATTAATTGTCTAGAGGGAGCAATATGTCCAGTGCAATGAGGTATCTCTCAAAGAGCATGAATGCAAGCATACTGGTATCTCTAAAAAACGGGGTGTTTGTGAGAGGCATTCTAAGGTCATATGATAATCATCTCAACCTAATCTTAGATAATGCAGAGGAGATTTATACAGCACCAGATGGCGAGACTAAGCAGAGCAGTATAGGCAAAAGAGTTTTAATAAGGGGCGATAATGTAATAGTTATATCTACCCCTAAGATAGAGGAGCTGGAGGAATAGAGAAAAGAGAAGGGAAGGAGATATTTATGACGAAGGGAACCCCATCTATGGGTAAGAAGGGAAGGCATGAGACGCACATAAGGTGCAGGAGATGTGGGAAGCATACTTATAATATAAAGAAAGGCTATTGCGCAGCTTGTGGCTTTGGCAAGAGTAAGAAGATGAGAAGGTATTCATGGTCTAACAAGGTCAGGTGGAAAGGGATCAGAGTCGTCTAAGGATCGGTTTAAGCCTTGTTTATATAGGATGGGATTGTTATAGTAGTAGGCTTGCATCTCTAAGAAAAGATTAAAATTCTATTATTATAATAGGATGGAGTTAGTGGGCTGGTGGCGCAGATGGTAGCGCGTCCGCTTGGCATGCGGAAGGTCGGGGGTTCGAGTCCCCCCCGGTCCATTTAGCTAATGCCGGGGTAGCTCAGGGGGAGAGCGTCCGGCTGAAGACCGGAAGGTCGAGGGTTCAAATCCCTCCCCCGGCACTCTTTAGAGATGATATGATGGAAAGGATAGCTAATATCTCTGGTTATCTTCTAAGCTCACTTGAGAGCTATTTCGGTAGAGATAAGGGAAGAAAATTAGCGAGATTATTAGATAGGTCAGGAATAAGGTGTTTTGATGATTTATCTATGGAAGTCCCTGATGGTTTATTAGAGCTTGCAGAAGTAGACAAACAGTCATTTACTGTTTTTTTGGAGGAGTATGGCCCTCAGGCTATTACTAAGTTAAAGAAGAGTCTATTAGATCTTTCTTCTAAGATAAAAGAGCTTGAGCTTCAGCTCAAGTGGGCTCGCGATAAACTCATCAAAGAAGTAGGAGCTAAACCCTTAGATAGAGTTAAGATCTTTAGGGAGCTTAGCATAGTTAGCAGTATGATTGGAACAGTTATAGAATCTATTCAGTTCTGCTGCGAACCTTATGAAAGAATCAGTAATGAAAAAGCTTCTATTTATGTCAGTATGATTGAACAAGCAATGAGAAAAATGAAGACCATTATAAGCGACGCTCATGACTATAAATCAGTATTAGAGCCAATACTTAATGGATTTTCGAAGCTAATAGTGATTATAAATGAAGGAATAACTGCGGGAGATCTGGTTAATCTTCTCTCTTATCCTCTATCAGCCATATCAGATGTAAGACACCCTATGCAATCAAAGAATCTGGATGTTGATTTTATATTATGGGAAAATGCTTTACTTAAAAGTAGAATATTCTCTCTCCTATGCAGAAAATAAGGAGGAGTTTCTTAGTCTCGTATTCTTTCCAATAGGCCTATTATTAGAAGTATCTCGGATCTTGTAGGGAAAGGCATGTTTATATCGTTCACAGTATCGTTTAAAATAGATATTGCTTTGCTGGCTCTTACACCATAAGTAAAATTCTCATCTCTTAATGATTCTATAGTTTCAGTAGTTGCTCTTCTTATATTTCTAGGGACGCTTCGATCTTGGGATATCTTATCCAATCTCTGAATAGCTTCAGAGAGGAACTGTTCATACTCCTTTATCTTCTGGGCCTTCTTCGTAGCCATAATCGAACACCTCCAAGTAGTTATCCACTAAGCTATTCCACATTGACTTAAAATTATTATCATCCCAGTAAACATGGAGGTATACCCTTCAGATGAGTAATGATATGTCTCAGGAAGATAAAAGCAAAAAACTCGCTGAAGCCCTACTTAAGGGATGGAAAATGCTTCCTGAGACCTGTCCAGTTTGCGGCTCTCCCTTATTCGAAACTCCCGGAGGAGAAGTTATCTGTGCGGTCTGTGGTACGAAAGTAATATTAGTTCAATCGGAAGAAGATGTTAAGGTCGAGAAGCAGAAGCTGATATTAGGAAAAATAATCAGTGATCTAATTAGATATCTCGAAAGAGAGATATATGAGGCGGAAGATAATTTGAGTAATGAGAGGATAGATAGAATAAATTTGATGCTTGATGCCATAAACAAAGCTAGTTCTATATACAGGAGCTTATCTCACCAGGAAAGGAAGCATAAATGAGTTTTGACTTCCAGCTTGACTCTCTAGCTTTATCTATTATTCTGGACATTAGTTCATCATAACCTGTCCTAGATAGGCCTTTTTCCAGAGATAAAGAAACTATCACACCTTTTCTTATTCCCTTAAGATGCATTCCATAAACGTCTCTCTTGAGGTGAACTGCCCTTCCTTGGCTTATATAATAGTAGCCCAAAGTTATCTTAAATTGATATAATAATCCAATAGGATCTTCAGGGCTATGGAGAATCTTCACTACTTGTTCTATTGCGATATCTCCCTGAAATGGCACAGGCTTTTTATCTTCATGCTGCTTCAATATTTCGTAGGAGATGAACCCTTTTCTTAGCTCAGGTGCAGGACCTGACCATAGCTCCATCTCTTCATGAAGACCATGAAGCCTTGAGAGGCCAATGAGTACCATAGAGATGGCCTTTCTGCAATTTTCCCCGCAAATTATATACTTCTTTGTAAGAACGGCACTCACCTCTATCTAAATGTAATAGCGAGTTAAAAGTAAAATTAATTTCACTCTGAGGAACTGCTTAATTTTGCTATAGGAAATCATAAACATGCTTATTCCTTAAGATCTCTTTTAATCTATCTCTATATTTAGGCCAAGTGTATACACGCACCATTGTAGGAAGTAGATCCTTGAGTCTGCTTAGTACAGGAGATACGCCTAAGGGATTTATCAGCTCTCCGTCTCTCCATAGCATCGGGAGACCAGTAGATTTTATGAATTTTATTTTTGGGGAGTCTATTATTATGTCATCCTCAGAAACTCCAGATGTGTTAGAAATAGCACTTCTAAGCTGATTTACTTGCCTTGTTGAGAGGTATTCTCCATACCATTCTCCAGCTACCTTTAAAATGTGTCTCTTCATGAGACTTTTCATAATATTTTTGCTCCTCTCGTTTTTTCTAAGGATTTCCCACATTGTATAATCATCTAAGTTTAGGTACAAATTAGGATACTCCAAGATCTCGCCTAAATGCAAGTGCATTTCATGTATAATTGACATCATGGCTTTCTCAAGCATTAATTGAACGGCTCTTGATGTTTTATGATAGTATATTGTCCTGAAAGACAGAAGCCTTGCCATTAAAAGAGATTCTACTGCTTCCAAAGCTCTTATATTGATCGCTAAATCCCCATCAACATCCATTGAGTTCATAGCTATCCTATGAATATCTACCGAATACCCAGCTCCTGTATGATAAGAATCTCTCACTGTATAATCCATTTTATCGGCGTCTATAGAGGAGTTTATCACTTTAGAAAGGCTTTTCCTTCTATATTTTCCTAGTATTAAATTCGCTACATCATCAGTATTGATCCCATTTTCGCTCAATATATCAGAGAGTATCGTGTTCTTTATGAGGATAACTCCCATTTTTTCGTGAGAGACTCTTAAAAAGGTATTAAGTATTGGTTCAAATGAATGGGAGAAAGGCCCATGTCCTATATCATGTAAAAGACCTGCTATCCTTAGTAACTTAGTAATATATTCATCATCAGAAAGCTTGCTCCCCATGAGACCTGCCAAATGCATAACCCCCAGTGAGTGCTCAAATCTAGTATTCATAGCCCCTGGATAAACATATTCAGAGCCAGGAAGCTGTTTTATTCTTCTTAATCTCTGTAAGGGGAGAGTATCTACCAGATTTAACTCTAGAGGAGTGAGCTTTATATATCCATGTATAGGATCTTTGATCGATTTTTTTGTATTTACCATCCTAAGCATTTTCCTCTGAAAGCGCTTTTCTGTATTCCTCTGGCTTCATTAGATTTTTCAATTCATTTTCTAGACTACCTTTCACCGAAAGTTTAACTACCCACCCATTTCTGTATGGATCTTCTGATATTACTTCTAATCCTATCGGTATTTCATCGCTATCTTCAATAACAATTCCTGCATTTTTATTTATCTCCAAGATTTCCCCCGAAATTGGAGCATATATTTTCTCAGTGGTCTTGCTACTCTCTACTAGACCCAGAGGCTCACCTTGATGGATTAGTGATCCTACTGGTTTAACTTCTAGATATGTTATATCTCCCAATTCCTCTATTGCATAGGAAGTAAGTCCTATGACCGCTTTTTCACCTTCCAGTTTTATCCATTCGTGAGTCTTCGCATAGTACCTATCATCTGGGACTTCGTATACCATGAATATCGCCTCTTGATTAGATATGCAAATGCTTTTAATTTTAAGATGCTAATATTAAATATCTTCTAACCCGTATTCAGTTATCTTAAAGGCAGCCTGACCCTGAGGAAGGTAAGAAGAATCTTCTAATGTGGCTATCACTATGTTGCTCCTAGTTCGTCTCAGGTATAACATGTTGTGAGGAACGTGACCTAAAACAAATCCCCCTTTGGAGATAATATCTTTCTTCCATTTAATTGCATGGATTGTTAGAATTACAATGGAATTGTAGTAAGTCATCCTTTTTATTATAGATAATATTTCTTGTAGCTCTTGCTGCTTCTTTGGTAGATCTTTAAGCCCTTTATATACGGAAAAGGGGCTAGAGATCGAATCTATACACACAAGTTCTGTTACTCCTTTCTTGACAGATCTTAAAGTTAAGCGAAGTGCGGATTTAAGTTGATGAGAACCAGGAGCGCTAAATACTCTTATCCGAGACAGGTCTACTCTTTGCAGGCCATTACTTATGAGAAATGCCAGCATCCTTGAAGAAGTGAATGTGCCTTCTGTATCTATTATTGCTGCTTCACTTGCAGATAACCCCCCTTTGCTATTATCTAGTAAAGATCTAGCAGCAAGATGTAAGATAAGCTGAGTTTTACCAGATCCTGGAGGACCATAAACTCCATTAATTGTATTTAATGGAAAGCCTCCTTTCAGTAGTTTGTCAAGGCTTTTTATACCTGCCTTCAAGACGACCCTTTTCTCCCTGAGGAGTTTATCAGCGGTCACTGGCTTAGTTAGAGAGGACACTGCTTCTAAAATTTCACTTGCTTCCGTTCTATCTAGATGTAATTCCTCCGCTAATTCAACCTCAGAGAGCATCATTAAATCTTTTAATGTTACTTCCTTTTCTATAAGCCTGTTTATATACTTCTCTGGGATTTTACCTTTGAGTATTCTCCTTAAATCACTTTTCATCTTTAATGACCTACCTCCTTCAGTTTCAAGTAATATGCCACAACATTAGTGCCTTTATGGAGCAGAGGTGTTAAAAATAAGAGGAAAATTACGGAGTATATACCTATATTTTCTATAGGATATGTAAGTAATATAGAAAATATTAAAAAACCCTCCTGATCAAGTAAAGGAACGGGCCCTCCCTCTTCTATATTCAGCCTCCTCTTAATAAAGGAACCTACTATATCACCTATCATGGCACCTAAGGATAACAAGATTCCTTGTAAGACTCTTCCTTGTGCAATTCCCATTGCAGTACCGCATATAACTCCTGCTACGAAACCTTTGATGGTTTTATGATTCCCCAGTATCCTCTTTCCATCTACAAATTTCTTATTAAAGTCAAGAGGCTTTCCTCCTCCAAAAATGACCGGCGACATGTTAGCTATATAGGCAGGAAGAATATACCATAGGGAATCTATAGCTATGGCTAGGATGCTCCGCATAGTCTCCCCTACTTTATTGTAATGTTACCAAAAAGATTGTAAAACCAATTTTCAGTTTCATCTATAGATGTATATATTCTTATATTTGATGATGTAAAATTCTCTAAATATTTTATAAGAGAAATAAGCATTATGATTTTTCTTTGAATTTTAAATGCCTCTTCCTTTGAAGATGAGCTAATTCTCACTAGATAAGCGCCGTATAGTTCATCAATTATGCCAGAATTGTATCTTCCTATAAGAGTAGCAAACATAAGGAGGGATTTTATCTCATTGCCCATTACGGAATTTATAAGGATGGATCCCTTGCTTTTTTCTTCATTAAAAACATCTTTTAGTATATTAATAGTAGATTGCTCGAATACTAGAATCATAATCTTTTTATCCTCCTTAAGCCATCTTTCAATATCCTTCTTTATTAGTTCTATCTTAATAGAAGAAGGAGCAACCAATAGCTTCATGTGGAGCACCTATGTCTTTAGTAGGTGATATCTACTACTAAAGAATTCATCGGCTAAATTTGGTAAATCCCTTAATGAGACAATTCTGATCCTCTGGCTTATCCACTTGGGCGCAGTTCTTAGGCAAATTTTAAGCCTTCTATCTGCTAGTACAATAAATCCAACATCTGTAGGGGATCTAACAGGTCTGGCTGCCGCCTGAATGGCAGTTCTGCAACCATGCAGGACATCTGGATTTTTTAACCTTGAATATCTCTTCCATAAGAGACGAAACAGCTCACTTTCAATTCCTGGCTTCAGTAGTTGTAAACCTATTACAATTGATGTGGTCATTTGAAGTCTTGGAAAGTCCTCTCCTTCACTGTTCCTTCCTCCTTGGACCCCTAACAGTATAGCACCCTCTTTACACTTCTTTTTATATCTACTAACCATTAGGAGATTTTCCTTCATTGACATGCCCCTCTTTTCTATGAAGAGATCTTTCTCAATGAGGTACTCAAAACCGACATCTAATAAGCCGTATAATATACCATAAGAAGCTGCGAAGATACCTATATTTCCTATGACCTTTTTTGAAAGATCAGCTATCACTGTTGCTAGTCTATAATACTCAGATCTGTTTCTCTTCTCGAATCTTGTGGTGAAATCTTTCAACAATAATACGGTAACATCGCCCCATTCAGGAATGGGAACCTTAAAGTATCTTACATCTCTTAAAAATTCATATTTGCTCTCCTCCCCACCCCACGTCCCAGATATTAATACTGATGAATTATACTCACTCAAAAAGCCTTCTAGTATGTCCTTTAAGTAGTATATAATCAGTATGCTTTCTCTCGTAAGAATTATCTTCCAAGAGAGGGCTATCTCTTTTGATAATTCACTTAATAATACTTTAATGATCCAAGAAGTATTTTCATTAGTATTACAGTCCCTTATAATGCTTCTTAGATATTCTCGAGGAATCTCGACAGATGAGAGTCCGGATCTAAGGAATAATGAGATTAGCTCGTTAGCCTTATCACAAGCTGCCTCTCTAAATAGATCTCTTACCTTCACTAAACTTATCTTTCTTAACGAGTTATGGATCCAGTACTTCTTAAGATTATGAGCCTCATCCACAATTAACGATAAGTTCCTTCCATGAAGAACTGATCTAAGGTTCTCCCTAAGTTCAGGATCTAAGAGATATGCATACGAAAGTATAACAGCATGATACTTGCCTTCTCTCAGTAATTTAAGGGTATAATAGTAAGGACATAATCTATCTTTTTGCTTAAGAGGATCTTCGCATTTATTAGAAATAATTGATGCGTTTAATGTATTTTTATAGAAGGGGCAGAGACCCTTCTCCTTCAACTCATTACATTTAGCATTGAATGCAAAATGATCATCTATCGATCTGGCTTTCCAGTTTAGGCATACTTCCTTTTTTCCTCTGAATGCAATCAGCTTTAGTTCCTTAAAATTCCTACATTCTTCCATTACTCGATCTATTTGCCTATGAGTCCTAGCTAAATAGAGGAATCTCATGTCTTTCTCTCTCGCTAGGTATAAAATTGCAGTTAATATAGCTGAAGTCTTTCCCATTCCATTTGATGCTTCTATTAGGGTAATACCTCCTCTTTTAAGAGATCTGCATATTTCCCTTGAGAGCTTCTCCTGACCCTCTCTGAAGTTCTGGTATGGAAAGTACTTGCGAATGTCTACGCACATAGAAGACTAGTGATATCTGCTAACTTTTATATAATATAGAAAGAGAACAAAGATATGCAATAGTTTTGAACAATTATTGACAGATTATTCGGCTGATATCTATTAAAAAGATAGACAGTAGAGAAAAATAGAATTATTTTTAGAACAGTATATGAGGCCTGCCAAGCACTTCCTCCACAATCTCTGTAAGATCGGAGTTTCCATCATTAGCTATAGATATCCACCTCTCCTCTACTCTTCTAGATCCCTCTGGCCCTAGAACATCTGGCGATTTTATGCCAGTGAGTAGTAATATAACCCTGACGCCATCTCCAAGCTCCTCATCCATGTCAGCTCCAATCTTAATTATGGCGTCGCTAGACATTCTAGAGGCAACTATTTCAGTTATCTTGTGGACCTCCGTAAGCTTAAGGCTCTTTCCACCATAAACTACAACTAATGCTCCTCTAGCACCATCAGGCGATATTTCTATGAGCTGATTCTTCAACGCCATTCTGACTGCTTCATCAGATCTTCTCTTAGGATCGCTGGATTCTCCTATTCCTACAGCAGCTACACCTCCCGCCGACATTAGCATCCTTATATCATTTAAATCAACGTTAACCATAGTCCTCTTTCTGATTATCTCAGCTATTCCCTTAACCATTATTGCTAGAGTATAGTCAGCCATTGCAAACGCTTTATCTATGGGAAAATCTCCAGCTAACTGCAATAACTTGTCATTAGAGATTAATACAACAGTGTCAGCCCACTTTCTAAGCTGTCTTATGCCTTCTTGGGCAATCTTATACTTATGTCTCCCTTCGGTCTTAAAGGGAAGAGTTACAAATCCTATAACTTTAGCGCCCTTATCTTTTGATATTTTCGCTACTATGGGAGCCGCTCCTGTACCTGTTCCTCCCCCCATACCAGCTGCGATAAAAACTAAATCAGGTCTATTACCTAATGCATCAGATATTTTATGAGCATCTTGCTCTGCGCATGCTCTTGCTACCTCTGGTCTCCCACCAGCTCCCAAACCATTAGTAATGTTCTCTCCAATGAGTATCTTATTTGGAACATTTATTCCATCTAGATGTACTTTATCCGTATTTATCGCGACCAGTTTAACGCCTTCCGCACCTAAATTGTTGAGGTTATGCACGGTATTTGATCCGCAGCCACCAACTCCTATTATCGCTATATTCCCCGTGGAGTAATTCTCGCGAATGTTGGGATCAGTAACAATGCCAGCGTTCGATTCATCGCTACCTATCAGAGGGAATTGGAGCTCATTGCTATCTCCTATAGAGGAGTTGAATATCTTCTTATATAGACCAATCATTTCTCTAGCTTGATCAGAACCAGCACTAGTAACTTCTCTGGACATCAGTAAGCCACACCTCCTGCTCCTCTCTTCCTATATTCTCTTATTAGGAGCCTTATAGCTTCTCTAATCGCTTCACTCTTGCTTGTAAAACCACCTTCCTGTACGAGTCTCTCTAGCTCTCTCATCAGGGAGTGAGGGATATGGAAAGATACTACTACCATAAGACCACCAAATATTACTTATAGCTAGGATATCTATAAGGTGCATTTAACAATTCTAGGTAGATGATATGATTATGATATTAATATTTTTGGCATATTTCTTTATAAATCAATGTAACCTTTAAGAGTTACTTATGAAGATAAAAGATAAGTAAAGCTGTCTATTCTATAGATAAGTGACAATGGGCCCTATCTGATTAGTTATCTTTCTGATAAGCCATCTCCTGCATTTATCCTAATATGATATGATATCGTTTATGATAAGAAGGGCATGATTTCCACTCCGATGTTAGGATATACTGATACAATATGATTAAGATAATACATTACCATGCCTATTATGATAGTTATGAGTTCCTTAGGTCTTATACCCAATGCCTCTAATCTTTATTTAGGTAAAATGCTGAACTATCTAGGTATATTAGATTTAGAAGATCTTTACTCTGATGTACCCAAGGATCTTATCCTTAAGAAGCCTCCAAGTATAGGTGTTCCTATATGCCAATCGGGGCTTGAATCTTTGTACGAAGATTTGTTATCTACTTACAATGTAAAGTTGATTTTCACGGGAGGAGGAATAGCTGATCACTACATCCCTTCCATTGTCGATGAGCTTGTATCTAAACAGGAGTTTTACACTTCATATACACCTTATCAGCCCGAAATATCGCAAGGAATCCTACAGGCTCTCTTCGAGTATCAGTCTCTCATGGCAGAGTTGCTTGGTATGGATGTAGCTAACTCATCTCTATATGACTATGGATCGGCGCTTGGTGAGGCTGGGAGATTCGCTATCAGAGTTACCAAAAGAAAAAAATTCTTAATAGCTTCTAACACTCATCCGGAGAGAAAGAATATTCTAAGAACGTATGTAGAACCATTAGATGTCAAGATATCAGAGGTTGAATATGAGAAGGAGAGTGGTATGATCTCCTTAGATAAGCTCTCATCGAGTATAAATGATTCTGTTGGCATGGTTTACCTAGAAGTTCCAAACTTCTTCGGTGTAGTAGAAGAAGCAGTGGAGGAGGTCTCAGAGATAAGTCATAGTAAAGGAGCATTACTTGTGGTAGGTGTAGATCCTTTCCTTATGGGGGTAATGAAACCCCCCGGAGAACTGGGAGCCGATGTAGCCATAGGTGAAGGCCAACTTTTAGGAGGATATATGAACTTTGGAGGTCCTTCTCTAGGAATCTTCGCCATAAAGAAGAGATTCAGGCAAATAAGGCAGATTCCAGGCAGGATTATCGGCTTAACTAAAACCCTTGATGGTAAATATAGAGGATATACTATGGCTTTACAAACTAGAGAACAACATATTCGCCGAGAAGAGGCAACTTCTAATATAACAACAAACACATCTCTTATGGCCATAAGAGCAGCGATCTATCTCTCCCTATTAGGACCAAATGGCATAAGAAAAGTTGCTGAGAAGATCCTTTATAATACAGCATATCTGAAGAGAAAGATAAAGTCTTTACCTTGTTTTGATGTACTTTTTACATCGTCTCCTATGTTTAAAGAGATACCTGTAATCTCAAATAGGCCATGGACAATCATTAACGGGCATTTATTGGATAGGAAAATTTTAGGAGGATTTCATGTAGCTAGCATATTCCCAGAGGTAGACATCAATGGACTAGCCTTGTTTTCTACGACAGAAAAGCATAGCAAGGAGGATCTTGATCTTCTCTTGAATGCACTTAGGGAGATGTGTTTATGAGATACAGACAGGCTAGATGGGAAGCAGGTGAGGGCATCCTTGAACCCACTATCTTTGAGCTTGGTAAGATAGGCGAAGGTGGCGTTGTAGTTGCTAAGCCCGACAACAGAATCATTGAAGAGACAGGGAAATTGGAGGATATATTACCTAAGAAGCTGGTTAGAGAAAATATAAGCATTCCTGGCTTAACAGAACCGGAGGTAGCAAGACATTTCAATCATCTCACTCAGATGAACTTTGGAGTCGATAGCGGACCGTACTGGCTTGGATCTTGTACGATGAAGTATACTCCTAAGCTAGTGATGAGATTAGCGTCATATCATGAGCTAAGAGAACTTCATCCCTATTCTCCAGAGGAGCTGACCCAGGGAATATTAAGAGTACTCTATGAACTTCAGAATATGCTATCTATTATAACCGGGCTTACTCATTTCACACTACAGCCAGCTGCTGGTGCCCATGGGGAGCTAGTTGGAGCACTTATAATGAGGAAGAGATTCCTTGATTTGAGCGAGAGAAGGGATGAGATGTTAATTCCGGATTCCGCCCACGGATCCAATTTCGCAAGTGCCACCATGGCAGGTTTTAAGATTGTGAGGATACCCCCATCTGATGAAGGTACTATTGATCTAAGCGCTCTTAGGGCAGCAATCAATGAGAAAACTGCTGGTATGATGGTAACTAATCCTAATACATTGGGAATATTCGAGAACAATATCCTTGAGGCTGCAGATATGTTGCATAATAATGGAAGCTACCTCTACTATGATGGAGCTAACTTAAATGCTATAATGGGTTGGCTAAGGCTATCAGATATGGGGGTAGATCTCGCTCATTTTAACATGCATAAAACGTTTAGCGCCCCTCATGGCGGAGGAGGACCTGGAGCTGGCGCCGTTGGCGTTACTAATGAGTTAAAAGATTATCTTCCAGTTCCTATTATAGTAAAGGAAGAGAATAGATACAAGCTGAGCTATGAAGTACCTAAGAGCATAGGTAAGGTTAGAATGTTTTACGGAAATGTAGGTGTTTTAGTTAAGGCTTGGAGCTATCTAAAGTTGTTGGGAAGTGAGGGTGTGAGAACTTCTTCCGGCATAGCTGTACTTAATGCAAACTATGCAAGGAAGAGGCTTATGGATATTGGATTTGAAGTTCCTTATGGGAAAAATAGACCATGTAAACATGAGTTTGTTCTCTCTTTATCTAATTTCAGGAGAGAATATGGTATTAAGGCCTTAGATTTTGCCAAGGCTCTAATAGATAGAGGCTATCATCCACCCACCATATATTTCCCTCCCATAGTTCATGAGGCATTTATGATGGAACCAACAGAGTCAGATAGCTTAAGGGAGATAGATGGTTACATAGATGCTATGAGAGAAATAAAAGAGTCAGCGAAAGAAAAGCCGGATGAGGTCTTGAACGCGCCTAGAAATGCTGCGATAACTAGGATAAATGATGCTCTAGCTAACAAGAAGCTATGGCTAACATGGAAAATATACAAGGAGAGTAAGGAAAGAGAAAATTAACTCCATGGCTAAAATGCTTTTCACCAACTTTTCCTCATTTTTAATTCCCATGTTGATTAGCAGCCATGCCAGTGATTTGTTAGGGGGAGGCACTAGAGTACCATCCTCCTTCACCTTAGTAGGCATCTTTCTTTTGGTCCCTCCCCAACTAATAACTTTTAGAAAGAAGTCTAATCCGTGAGGGAGTGTTAATATAATCAGAGGCCAATAAAGTCCTTTGATGGCTGAAAGGGATGATATATAGCCTCCTAGCAAGAAGGTCATGATATTACCAGGGAAAGATCTAGCAGGAATCCAGTTGAATATTAAGAAGGAAGCAAGAATTCCAGCTAAGGTGAGCATTAAAAATAAGTTAGTTATATCCTTTTTTGCCATAAAAAGTATAGAGAGAGTTAATGAGATTATAAGAGAAGTCCCAGCTTCCAATCCATTAAAGCCGGCTAATGTATTAAAAGCGTTAGTGATGTAGATTCCAAAGAGTATTATAGCCATTATATTAAGAAGGAGAGATACATTGGCAAATGGGGGGAAGGGAGATAGCCATTTATAGAGGAGAATGAATGGTAGTCCTGAGATTATGATCTTTTCTAAGTTTTTCATACCAACTAAATCATCTACTAGACCCATTATAGCATAAAATATTGCTGCTAGTTGAAGAACTACTGTATTTATGCCAAAAATAAGGGATATTATGGATGGAGTGATCGCTATTATTAGTGAAGCCGGTAGCCCTCCTATTCTAGCAGCCTTAACTTCATATGGCTTATGCAAATCCTTTGATAATAGCCCTCTTTTTTTCGAGGTCGCTATCCACTCATCTGTAAGTCTATAAGTGATAAATGGCAGGAGGAGAAGAATAATTACTCCAAGGATGAATCTAATTAATAGCATAGCCAGCATTGTTTTTATCAGCTCTTTCAAATAGAGGATGGTAAAAAATGCTACTACTATTGACATTAGTTGTAGTGACGCTGCCTGCAATTTTATCGGAGATATTTCAGCGTATCTTAATTCCTAGGTTGATTGCTAAGGGTTTTGTCTCTAAGGATGTACATAAAATAGGAGAACCCTTAATTCCCGAGCCGGTAGGTCCTGCAATTTCCTTTTCCTTCATAGTTACCCTAATGTTATTACTCCCCCTCACTAGCAAGTGGGCACTGCTAGCTGGTATTGCTGCATCATCAGGATTAGCTTCTTTAATTGGGTTATTAGATGATATAGCCCCGCTTGGAGCTAAAATTAAGCCAGTTCTACTAATTTTACCTGCTTTTCTACTGGTAGCTACTGGGGAAATAATACCTAGGCCATATCTTCCTCTACTAGGAAGAGCCAGGCTGTATTATGCGTATTGGCTTATACTCCTAGCTATGTTCACAGTTTTCTCCAATGCTGTTAACATGATGGATGCTTTGAATAGCATGCTTCCCTCTTCAGTATATGCAGCTACCATGCCTCTAATTCCAGTTCTTCTAGTGTTAAATAACCTGGATAGTCTATTGGCCTTGTTAGCCTTGCTGTCTTCCATGCTCCCATATTACTTGAGGAATAGGTACCCTGCTAAGGTTTTTGGCGGAGATTCTAACTCTCTATTCATAGGAGCGGCTATTGCATCCATTGCTGCTGCCTCTAACACAGAAGCCTTCTTTAGCATAGCTCTGCTTCCATTCATGGTTTCTGGTTTCTCAGTAATAGCTTCTGTGGGAGGGCTTATGGAGAGGCATGAGATAAGTAGGAGGCCGGTCATGCTAGAAAAAGGCAAAATAAAGGCTAATCCTGATCCAAAAGCGCCTATGTCCCTAATTGCGATTCTCACCAGTGATAAACCCAAGATGGAGCCAGAAATTGTGAGAAATATCTCATTAATTTCATTGATGTCAGGGCTGCTAGCTTGCTTAACCTTCTTTCTCCTAACGCCTAGGTGATAATGTATGGATAAGGGAACTTTGCTTGCGCTTTATGGTGTTATATCGGGTTGGTTTCTCGTGATTCTGTCTCTTGCCTTCATAAAGCTGTTACTTATGACCCTAAGTGGTAGGAGATTAATAATAGCACTACTGAGAGTAGTTTTGGGTCTCCTAATTCTCTCAACATTTCTCTATGCATGGTATAGGATCTTGAGAAGGAGCTTCTTGAAAATTAAGATTAATAGCAATGGGCCCGGGGGGACTTGAACCCCCGGCCTCCCGCTTTTCCTCTGGCGGTCTTGTAGCGGGAGCCGCCATATAAGGCGGGCGCTCTATCCAGTCTGAGCCACGGGCCCAAACCTATATCGATAAGGCCAGATCTATATATATAAGGGTTAGCAGCTATATATTAGATGTATAGATCAGGAATTGCATCTGAACCAGGTCATAAGGTCAGAGTAGGAGAGCTAAGCGGAGGAAGTTTCGAAGAAATAGCAGTAAATCAGGTCAGATATTTTAGATTACCTTGGGGAAGCGTTTCTAAAGTTAGAGTGATGGGTATTGTTATCGACTCTTGGAAGAGCGATAATGGAACGTTCGCTAGGCTGGAGATTCATGATGGTACTGGAAGCATACAAGTAAAGGCTTGGGAGGAGGATATTTCCAGAATCACAGATCCATATACCAATAGGCTATATGATGTAGGAGCCATAATAGATGTGATGGGAAGAATAAGAAGCTGGAGGGATACCATCTACTTATATCCCGTGCTGGCCAGTAAGGTAAAGAACCCAAATTTGATATTGCTGAGAGAGTTGGAGATCTTAAGGAGAATCTTGAGACATAAATCCCCTCCAGTAAGTAGGCTTGATAATCATGCTATTGATTCAGTGCTCATTAGGCTGCTAAAAGACGTAGGTCCTCTCAGTTCGGATGAGGTAGCTGACCTCTTAAAATGGGATCTAGATGAAGTCTCTAAAAGGATAGCTGAGCTGAAAAGTTCAGGTTTAATATATGAGAGGAATGGCAAATACGTGTATATTGGAAGGTGATTATGCAATGTCATCAAAGGAAGAATATCTGAGTATGCTAAAGGAGGCGAGAAAGCAGCTTCCATCAGTAGTTATAAGTGGAGAAAGATTTACACCTCCGAAGCCTGTAATATTAATACAGAGTAAACAAACTCATATAGTCAATTTTAGAGAGATAGTAAATGCCCTAAATAGGGATCCTAAGCTAGTAGCTAGGTATTTATCAAAGGAGCTTGGATCTCCATACTTCCTAACGGAGGATTCAAGAAAACTAATCTTAAGCAGGAGGATAGACCCAAGGCAGGTTGCAAATAGGATAGACAGGTTTATAAGAACCTATGTTGTATGTCCTCATTGCGGTAGGCCTGATACAGTTATAGTTAAGGTAAAAAAGACATGGGTCTTACGATGCTTGGCTTGTGGAGCTGAGACACCGATACCCAAGATCTAGAGGGTGATCTCTTGCCATGGAGCAAGAAAAGAAGAAAGAAGAGCAGGAGGAAACATAAAGGTGGTGACATTGAGAAATCTCTCGATATCGAGATGGGGGAACTACTTCCTACTGAGGATGAGTTAGAGGTTTTTGGTAGAGTATTGGAACCTTTAGGCAAAGGTCACTTTAGGATTGAATGCGCCGATGGAGCTATTCGAGTATGTAGAGTTAGAGGAAAGCTGAGAGGCAGGAGATCTTGGATAAGACGGGGGGATATAGTCCTTGTATCCATATGGCCATTTAAGAAGGAAAAGGGAGATATAGTAGTGAGGTATACTCATCAACAGGTGAATTGGTTAATAGAGAAAGATCATATACCGAAAGATTGGGCTTTTTATAAAGGAAGTTAAAAGACATTAAATCTTGCCAGAATCGAACAAATTTGATGAGATAGAGGATAAAATGGAGAAGATGTTAGATAGCTTGCTTTTGATATGAGGTCCATGAGATCTCTTCTAAATTTGCTTAATAAGAGTAAGGGCATTTCGACTGGTTTAATATGGACAATTAAATTTTAGAAGTAATCTTTCATATTAACTAGGGGATTCTCTATAGAAGTTATAAGATTTATACAGCTAACTTCAAGAGTATGTAAATTATATTAATGAAGTTTATAGGAAAATGGAATATCAGCTCCTATCTTAAAGGATATGAAGCTAGGTAGATTAGATAAATATTTGAGGAATCTATTGGAAAAATGAAGAAAATATAATTGAAAGCCGACTTAATTCATGGAGGCCTAAGTGAATACAATATCATAATTTGGAGAGATCTTCATTGGATAATTGGTGTTTCACAAGCTGTTGTCTCTTCTCATCCAAATTTATTTTCCTTATTAGTCAATAATGCAGGAAGAATTACCTCATTTTTAAAAAGGAGATACCATATAGATTTACCTAGCTCATACAAGATCGCCGAGGAACTCATCGGTGGGAAGTGCATTTGAGAGGTGATATTATCATTGCAAGAAATTAGAGTCAGGATTCCTAGAGACAGAGTAGGCGTTCTGATAGGCAAAAGAGGATCTGTCAAAGCTGCGATAGAGGATATGGCTGGCGTAAAAATAAATGTGAGTAGCGTAAGCGGAGAGGTTTATGTAAAGTTTACTGAACCACCTAGCGATCTTCTCCTCCCAACGAAGTTGAAGTCTGTAATCCAGGCTATTGGTAGGGGGTTTAATCCTGAAATAGCCTTTGAACTGTTGAAGGATGATTATATGCTAGAAGTGATTGATATAAGGAGATTTGTTGGAGATAGAAAAAATGCTCTTAAGAGAATGAGAGGCAGACTTATAGGAGAGAAAGGAAAAGCTAGATCTCACATTGAAGAGAGAACAAACACTCACATCTCTGTTTATGGGCATACTGTATCTATAATAGGTAGAGCGTATAATATGGTGGCTGCTAAAGAGGCAGTTATATCCCTTTTAAAAGGTTCCATGCATTCTACAGCTTACCGCACCATGGAAAAGAAGATGTCAGAGATTGCTAGAAAATCTGCAATTGATGAGAGTCTCCACGGGGAGACTGAATGAAGAGATGTGATCGCATGTCAGAAGAGGTAAAATTAGAGGAAATTAGTGCAGCGGATTTCTTCTATCGAAATAAGTCACTTGCAGGTTTTGATAATCCAGTAAGGGCCACATACACCATTGTAAGGGAGTTAGTAGAGAATGCCTTAGACGCTGCTGAAGTCCCCGAAAGACCTCCCCAAGTAGAGATAGTGATGATGGAGTATAAAAGTAAAATCAAGAGTTCTTTGCCTTGGTATAAGATGGCGGTTGCAGATAATGGAATTGGATTAGATCCAGATGAAATTCCAAGGGCTTTTGGTAGGGTATTCGTCAGCTCGAAATATCGACTTATACAGAGCAGGGGTACTTTTGGATTAGGAGGGACTATGGCGCTTCTTTATGGCCAGATAACCACGAATATACCATTTAAAGTGATTTCTGCTAAAGAAAATGAGCCAGTATATGAAATAACGATGATGATAGATATTAAAAAAAATGAACCCGTAATTATAGAAAAGAGAATACTGAGAGGAGTATCTAGAGCTTCATTTACTATAGTTGAATCATTCTTCGAAGGTAATTATCCAAGAGCCAAGAAAAAGATAATAGACTATCTACATCAAACAGCCATCGTTGTTCCTTATGCTAATATATCTTTCTTAGACCCAGAGGGTAACTTTTACATATTCCCAAGGAGCACGAATAGAATGCCACCACGCCCGAAGGAGGCGCTCCATCATCCAAAAGGTGTAGATTTAGAGTTGCTTCAAAGACTACTGCGATCTACTAGAGCCAGAACTCTTAAGTCTTTCTTGATTAGGCATTTTCAGAGAGTAGGAGAAAAAACATCAATAGAGGTACTCAAGCTTGCGAATCTCCCACCAGGTAAGAAACCCTCTAAATTAGATAAACAGGAGATTTCTTCGCTATTTCACGCCCTTAAGAGCTATAATAGATTCCTACCTCCAGATCCTAGCGTACTCTCCCCTTTAGGGGCAGGCCTATTCGAATTAGGAATAAGAAAAGAACTTCAACCTGAGTTTGTAAAAGCCGTTCAGAGACCACCCTCTGTCTATGGAGCTCATCCCTTCATTATAGAAGCAGCCGTTGCTTATGGGGGTCAAATAAGGCTTGTAGGGGATATACAGCTCTACAGGTATGCAAATAGGATACCTCTCCTTTATGACGTTTCCAGCGATATCTCCTATCAGATAATTAAGAAGATAGACTGGAACAATTACGGGATAAAGAGTCCGGAGGATGAACCTGTAGTATTCTTCGTCCATGTAGTATCTACAAAGGTACCGTTCAAGACTGTTGGAAAGGAATTCATAGCTAATGTACCTGAAGTTGCAAAGGAAGTAGAGCTAGGATTAAGAACATGTGCGAGGGATCTCAGAATATTTTTAAGCAGAAAAAGAAGAAAAGAAACACTAAGGAGGAGATACAAGCTATTTAAGATGTACTATCAGATAATTGCGGATACTCTTAGAGATATGCTAGGAGAGAGACCTCCCATTGAAGTTTTGCTGAATAGATTAAGCGCTAATGTGGGTGAGGAAAATGGAGGAGATGAATGTAAAGAAGAGAGCGCTTGAATTAGCTAGACAGATAGTTGGGATGATAAAGAAAGGTGAGTTTCCTGAAATAGAGTACCCCCCTAATAGCCAGAAGAATATAGAATTTGACGAGAAGATAGGGTATATATTCGATCCAAAAGCATATAGCAGGATAAAAGGCTCAAGAGTTAAAAGCCTAAAAACTCTAGCAGGCGTCTTATATGGCTTGAGTAGGGCATTAGATCATCTAGAAAATGGACTTACAATGACTAAAAGAGATTTTTACTATGTTCACAAGGTTGAGAAGCTCAAAGAAACACTATTTCCAGAAGATCAAAGGGAAACTGATGCTAGGATCGTACTCATGGAATTAATACTGGGAATGCCTAGAGAAGCTTTCTCTATTACTAGTGACCCAAGAGGATGGATTTATGGGGATATAGAACTCATAGATAAGTCTGGTAGGGTACTAAGAACAGACAGAGTTGGAGAAATGGGTTATTCTGTTCCTCCAAGGCCCGAGAATATAAAGTTCAAGAGAATAGGAGTTAAGGCCGTTATAGCAATAGAGAAGGTTGGTCCTGCTAAGAACATGATTGAACTTGGGATTCCTGAAGAAAGAAAAATAGCCATAGCGATACTTCAAGGACAAGCTTCAAGAAGCATGAGGAGGTTCCTGAGAATGTTATCTGATGAGGGAATACCTACAGCGATACTAACTGACTTATCACCATGGTCTCTAAGGATAGCTGCCACTGTCATATATAACAGCATAAATTCGGCGCATATACCATATCTAGCCTCCCCAGAGGCTAGATTCATAGGCATATTGGCTAAGGATGTGGAAGAGGGGTTCTTTAGGGATTATCAATTCGCATTGGAGCCTTTAACTCAAGCAGATCTCAAGGCTGCAATAGATAATCAGTTTTTACCAAATCTGCAGAACGAATTTTGGCAGGAGGAGAACAAATGGTTTTTAGAAGAGAAAAAGAAGGCAGAAATAGAGATATTTAAGGCAATGAGTCCCACCGCAAGGAAGTTGAAAGACTTATTCGTAAGATATCTCAGGGAAAAGTTAGATGAGCATATGGGGATAAGTATTTGATTGTCTTGAGTTGTTAAGAAACAAGTTCATCCTTCATTTTTCTTTTAGAGGGATAATATCGTGGAAAGGCCAGTAACATTTTTATTGGGCTATATTCGCTAGGTAAACGGGCTCCGGTGGTGTAGCCCGGCTAAGCATAGGGGCCTTTCGAGCCCCAGACCCGGGTTCAAATCCCGGCCGGAGCACTAGCGGGGGTGGCCGAGCCAGGTCCAAGGCGCCGGATTCAGGGTCCGGTGGGCGTTAGGCCCTCGTGGGTTCGAATCCCACCCCCCGCATATAACATCAATTTTTATAGCCAGTAGCTCATAGTGCATCTGAAGCCCCGTAGTGTAGTGGTCAAGCACGCCAGGCTTTGAACCCGGAGACCCCGGTTCGAATCCGGGCGGGGCTAACAACATTCTCAGTGGTTAGAAATGTGTGAAACTCTATTTATGGTTGATTCAATGAGCGGTAAGATAGCTAAATGGCTTAGGATTTTAGGTTGTAATGTCCTGTATGCAAGGTCATCGATAAGCGATTCAAGGCTACTTGGCATCACCAAGGGGAGGGTTCTCGTGACGAGAGATAAAGAGCTAGGATATAGAGCTGAGAAGTCCGGAGAGAGTGCAATACTCATATCGGAGGATACAGTAGAAGCATTGGCTCTGATTTCTAAAGAATTTTCAGTTAATCTGAAAATAGATCCTAAAGCTACAAGATGTCCCTTCTGTAATGCCAGGTTGATATTGGTGGGTAGATCTGCTGTAGCCGATAAATTACCAAGAGAAGTAGTAAATTCTCATACCAAGTTCCTCATATGCCCATCTTGCAGAAAGACGTTCTGGTTTGGAACCCATTACTGGAATATGTTGAGGACGTTATCAAAGGTAAAAGAGAAAAAGCATCATATGTCTAACTCAAGGGCCGATGATGATAGGTGACGGCAATGATCAGTGAATTAACTGACCTATCCTGAGGTCCTGATCTGTAACTTCAATGAAAGTAAATTAATTTATGTAGCTTACTACCTTCTCACCAGGTGAGATTACGGACAAATTAGCTTTAGTTCTAAGAAACATTGCAGAGCCTTTAGATGAATTTGTAATGACCATCGATGAGATAAAGGAGATGCTTAGATCTGGAAGGCATAATACTTATGTTGGATATGAACCATCTGGTCCAATACACTTAGGAACTCTTATTACGATATACAAGCTCAGGGATATGATAGATGCTGGGTTTCATGCGATAGCTCTTATGGCTGACATACATGCCATTTTGAACCTAAAAGGGCCTAGAGATCTAATAGAAGAAGTATCAATGACCTACTGGAAAACTGTATTTCATATGCTTGGTTCCCCAGAAATAGAGATTAGATTAGGCAGCGAATTTGAGCTATCTCCTAATTACGTGCTAGATCTATTAGCCCTCTCTCAGAGAGTGACTGCCAGGAGAGCATGGAGGGCTATGTCCATTATAGCGAGGGAGGAGAAAGATCCCCTTGTATCTCATCATATTTATCCATTGATGCAGGCTTTAGATATCCTTTATTTAGGAGTAAATGTCGCTATAGGAGGGACAGACCAGAGGAAGATACACGCTCTAGCAAGAGATGTGTTCTCTATGCAGATACCCTTGAGGGTAAAGAGATATGTCCCATCTGCTATACATATTCCTCTCCTACCTGGATTGACCGGAGGGAAGATGAGTAGTAGTTTACCTAGATCTCATATAGCTGTTCATGATCCACCTGAGGTAATTAAAGAAAAGATAAAACAAGCTTACTGTCCACCAGGATCTGAAAGCCAGTATGATATCAAAAGAAAGATTAAAAATCCGATACTAGGTATATTCAAATATTTCGTATTGCCGATGCATGAGAACATTAAGCTACCTAGATCAAGAGCTTCTGGAGGAGGAGAAATAGGGATATCAAGTTATAACGAGCTAGAAAGGAGTTACATTGAGGGTAAAGTGCATCCATTGGATCTCAAGAACTTTCTAGCGGAATATCTGATAAGGGAATTTTCTCCTGTCAGGGAGAAATTACTATCTGATAAGAGCCTAATAAAACCACTATATAGACTCCAAAAGTGCCAAAAAGAAAGGGGATTATTTGGCGAATTAGAATGGAAGGATGCATTGAAATCCTATTATCCATATCTAGGGGAAAGCATCTCTTAATCGCTTCTCTCTTTTAGTGTAAGGAAAGGGATCTTTAGGATAGCATACTTGTGATAGTTTCCAGGCATATTAGAGATGAAGAAACCTCGCTTCTGAGCCTTTTAATTAGTATATGGAAAGAACAGACAGATAAAATAGAAGAAATATTAAGAAGAATCAAATTTTAACTAACTTTTTCCTTTAGAGTTTTAGCTATGATGACCGCTTTTCTTATTAGGTAAGGTATTGTCTTATCAGAGATCCAACCTATTTCTAAGGCCAGATTAAGGGCTCCTCTGATTGCCTTCTCTGCCAGAGGCTTTATTGTGTATTTGTTTATCTCTCTCATCTCAATGGCTATGCTAAGTGCCGTAGAATGAGCTTTAGTTAGCATATTAACTACATCCTCTCTAGCTATAGAGAGTACCTCTGGTAGGTATAGCAAACCTTCACTATCTACTGCGGCTTTTATTTTAAATCCCACCTTGAGCGGTTTTATATCAAGATTTCTTAATAAATCTGCTATTTGGTGAGAGATAACCTCTCCTTTCTTCGCTATTGTAAAGTTTTCTATTATGGCTATTTTACCACCTTGTATCTTAGTGGGAATGTTCATTGCTCTTAGATCAGTTAATATATGCCCTGGAACTATATCTGTAGGGCCTTTTGGTATAATTATATTGCTTTCTGCTATATCACCGGGCTTAAGGAAAACGTTTGCCTTTCTTTCAGTGATTAATCTATAGGTCTCAGAGGGATCCTTCTTACTAAATATAACCACTAGGTTTAGGGGCATGTGCTTCAATAGCTTATCTAACCTCTTTTTATCTAATTCACTAGCTACTTTAAAGACAAGCCTTCTCTTTATCACAAAGAACCTAATATCGGGGGATAGCTCTTTCCTAGCGTGCTGGAAATGATTAGCTGGAACCCTAGCGAAATCTGCGAACATTATTGTAGGGTACTTATTGATCAATTCAACAAATTTCTCCATTATTTTAGCTTTTCTAGCTCTCTGAGGGCTCTCTTTTTTTCTAACAGTTATAGTAGACATAATATCACCTTCTCTTTGCAAAGGATATAGGTAGCTCGTATGCAGAACCCATTGTAGTTTTCACATAAATCTTAGCTATCTTTGATGGATCTTCGTATTTTCTCTCTATGACTGACAATATTGTTCTAATGTTATCTAGGATCCCCTCTGGATCCATGTCCCTAGAACCAACTTTAACATGGATAAGAGGTTGATCTTTCATTCTTATCCGTACAGATCTCTTAAGTCCCTCTATTGTAGATGGAAGTTGTGATACTGCTGTAACTGGCAAATTAATTGGCATTTTGTTCCTAGGCCCAAATACTGGGCCTATATACCTAACTATTTTTGGAAGCATATCTGCTTGAGCTATGAAGAAATCATAATCTCTAGCTAGCTTCTTGAGGTTCTTTTTATTACCAGCCATAGATTCTATCTCCTCAGGCTCAAGCACCCTATCAGCCCCTGCCTCCTTGGCCTTAAGCGCAAACTCTCCCCTGCCTATAACTGCTATTTTTATAGGCTTATTAGGTGGATGAGGTAACTTTACTACCTCGTTTATCTTTGCATTTGGATTTCTTTTTAGATCTATACCCCTAAGCAATACTACTAGATCTATCACTTCATTAAATCTCCTCTTAGGACTTTTATCCTTCATTTCAGAGATTACTCTAAGGGTCTCATCCTCCAGTAATAGCTGAGACATTCTGATCACCTAATCACTTTATCCCAAACACCTGAATCTATATCTCTCTGAACCTCGCGGGGATCCTTACCTTCAACAGTTACACCCACAGAGAGAGCAGTCCCTAAAACCTGCTTAACTATCTCTTTAAGCTCTTTGGTATTGGCGTTATTGAGTTTCATCTTAGCTATCTTCACAATCTGATCTATTTTGAGATCACCGATCTTCTTAGAGGCTAGATCAGATGAACCTTTATCTGCCTTCAATTCCCTAAGAATGAGCATCGAAGTGGGTGGGGTTCCGACCCTGACCTCGAATTGTTTCGTCTCTAGGTCTACCTCAATCTCCACAGGGACTTTCATCTTCATATACTCCTTTGTCTTTGCATTTATCTCTTTCACAACTTGCCCCATATTAAGACCTAAGCCACCGAATGCAGGGCCTAGGGGTGGACCAGGAGTAGCTTTACCACCCTCTATCATAACCTTAACAACTTTCTTAGGCACTTCCGGCACCTCCTTCACTCTCTTCTTTCTTTTTCTTCTCAATTAATTTCATATTTGTTGGAGGCATTTTTATCTCCCAGTCCCTATCTATATCCAAGAGTTTAAGGGATAGCATTTTTCCTTTACTACCTTCAGGGACCGAGAGAACTATAGCCCTATAGCCCTTAAAATTTCCTTTAATAATCTTCACTATATCACCTGGTTCTATCTCTATGCTAGTAGCTTCAGCTGCTAGAAGATTTTCTATCTCTTGAAGGGGAATTGGACTAGTAGATATGAATCTTACCTTAGATAAACCTCTAATTAGCCTCCTTACTTCATACTCTCTATCTGTTTCTATAAATAGGTACCTCTTAAACCTTGGAATAAATAATATGGATTTTATCCTTGCTCCCGTAGAGGAAGCCCTAGCCATTAATAGCCTAATTACGTTTATTTCCTTCCCTGAGACTATTCTGACAGGAAAAAAGAGTGTATGAGCCTGTTGACTCTTCATTTTTCTAGACACCTACAAGGTAAAGCGCCGCTAGCTGTATGAGAAACCCTATAACGCCAACTAAAAGGAAACCGAGGAGTGTTACTTTGAAAGTGTTCCAGATATCATCCCAGCTCGGTTTCTCAGCTACTTTTAATGTTTGGACCATGTAGTCCCATAAACCACCTCTGGATCTCTTGTTTTTTTTCTGCCTTGGCATGATTATCGCCTGCCCTCAAAGTTCATCTAGCCCTAGATCAGCTTCTGAGGATCTTACTTCTCTAGCTATTGGGATAGTTCTTCTTTCAGATACCCTCCTAGGCGTCGTGGCTCTCTCTATCCTAGCTTTAGTTGGCCTTTCACTAGCTACTTCAGTTACCTCTCCTTGTAGGGCAGCTTCAACGCTAGGAGATGCTATTCCAGTTACAACCAGTAAGACTTGAGCTACGCCCTTTAGAGATTCATCTATTCTAGCTCCCCAGATTACATTAGCTGATGCATCTAAGGATCCAACTATCGTCTCAACTATCTGCTCCATTTCCTCTAGTGAAAAGTCTGGACCAGATGTTATATTTATTATAGCAGCTTTACCTCCGGAAATATCAGCTTCTAGTAGAGGGTTACCTAAGGCATCTTCGACTGCCTCTATTGCTCTATTCTCACCATCGCTCTCACCAAATGAGAGAACTGCTGGTCCCCCATTCTCTAGAACGTTTCTTAGATCAGCTAAATCTACATTTATCAAGCCGGGCTTCATTACAAGCTCAACTATCCCCTTTACCGCCCTAGCTACAATTTCATCTGATATAAAGAAGGCTTGATGTAAAGGGAGCTCCTTAGCTATATCTAGAATTCTATCATTATTTACCACAACTATTGTATCAGAGGACTCAGCTAGCTTAGCTAGTCCTTTCGTGGCTATTTCTTTCTTTTTGTTCCCTTCAGCAGAAAAGGGTAGTGTGACAATAGACACTACTACCGCCCCTACCTTCTTTCCTACCTCGGCTATTATTGGAGAAGCTCCGGTTCCCGTTCCTCCTCCAAGACCAGCCATGAGGAAAAGAATATCTGCTTCCTTTAGATATTGTTCCAACTCATCAACGCTTTCCTTCGCTGCCTCTTCTCCTATCTGGGGATCTCCTCCAGATCCATTTCCACCACATAGCTCCTTACCGAGTAAGATTTTCCTATCAGCTATTGTTGCGAGTAAGTGCTGGACATCTGTGTTAACAGCCACAGTTTCCACAGAATTTACTCCTATGGCATTGAGCCTAGTAATCGTATTGCTCCCAGCCCCTCCTATCCCCATAATTACTATCCTAGCTTTAACCTTCTCAACGAAATCTTTTAGAGCCGAATCTTCAGGCGATACCTTCTGAGGAATCTCTCGTAGTTCCTCATTAACTCTTCGTGTGGCAGACCTAACTATGGACTTCAATATACATCCCCTTGTAGCTCCTGATTCCTCTCATTAGTGTAATATAATTTCCCTATTTAAAGTAAGGCGTATGTTTGACGATGTGTTCAAAAGCGATCGTTTTATTAAGAGTGATAGCCTAATTTTATTAATTAATTTCCAGCAATTAACTTTTTATATAAAAGAATAATTGGATATTTAGTGATTATGGATTATAATGATAATAACCTATAGTAATTATATATCGATAAAGGTTATTAAAACTTTACAATATCTGTGTTTTCGGGCCCGTAGCTCAGATGGTAGAGCGTCGGCTTTGCAAGCCGGAGGTCCCGGGTTCAAATCCCGGCGGGTCCATAATACAATTAGATTAGAGCAGAAACTGGAAAATCAAATTAGATTAAAAGCTAGAGTTATTGTAGTACTACCACCAATTATGGGCCGGGGCCGGGATTTGAACCCGGGTTAAGGGCTCCACAGGCCCCTAGGTTACCAGGCTACCTCACCCCGGCAAAAGTGATGCGGCCGCCGGGATTTGAACCCGGGTCTGGGGCGTGGCAGGCCCCTATCCTATCCAGGCTAGACTACGGCCGCCAGCACTATAATCAGTGATCGTGTATTTAAGTGTTGGTTCCTATACTATTTGATTATTATTCTAATATTAGCAGGATATTCTTTAAATAAAGTACTATATAATTTAAGAAATTATAATATATATATAAATTATGTAAAATTTCTCAGTCTAATGGCTCAGTTGCTGGAAATGGGATAGATGAGAGTTGGTATAGGAAGAGATATTAAGAGAGGTTGATGTAAATCTAAGAGGTCTTACCGAGGAAAGAGTAGTTTCAATGGAGAAAGAGGAAGAGGTATGAAATCTCACTCATTCTCTTAAAGAATTAAAATTTATAATGTATCTCTACATAGAGATGTACTTCCTTCATTCATCTCCATGTTTATAACATATATGCATTACTTGGAGGTGTGGTTAGCTGAGGAGAAATAGAAGAAGAGAGAGAGACATAGCAAGACAGAGGATAATACGACTTCTTATGCTTGCTGATTCGATTTATATGAGAGAACCTGAGCTTGCTATAAAGTATGGAGAACTAGCGAGGAGAATAGCCCAAAGATCTAGGGTGAGGATACCACGTGAATGGAGATGGAGGTATTGTAAGAAGTGCAAGATCCTTTTATATCCCGGGATAAATGCTCAAATCAGGTTAAGAGGTAGAAGACTCCCCCATATAGTCATCAAGTGTGAATTGTGCGGTGAAATTAGAAGAATGCCTTACTTGAGCGAGAGGGAGCGAAATGAGACCTGAAAAGAGTGAGGGTTTATATTATCTTACTTTCTATTGGCATGTGTATTCACATTAAGGTTTTATATGCCACACGATTCTAGCTACTCTGAAGGTTTAGGGGAAGAGAGGGTGATGTGAATGCCTACAGCCAGAGATATTCGCGCCGATATATTGATAGAACGCCTAAAGGATGAATTAAAGAAATACAAACCCATAAAACCGCCAGAATGGGCGGCCTACACAAAAACAGGGGCTCATAAGGAAAGACCTCCATCACAGGAAGATTGGTGGTATATCAGATCAGCCTCGATACTTAGAACCCTCTACTTGAGAGGGGAAAAGCCTGTTGGAGTAGAGAGGCTTAGGGCTAAGTATGGTGGTAGAAAGGATAGAGGAGCTAAACCTGAGAGGTTTATCAAGGGAAGTGGTCATGTAATAAGGCTTATCCTTCAGCAACTTGAATCAGCAGGTTTTGTAGAGAAAGTGGAGAGGAAGGGTAGGAGAATTACCTCTAAGGGGTCCTCTCTACTAGATAAAATGGCTGCTAGCTTACTTAGAGAGCTAGAGATAATTCCTGGGAGAGTTGAGATCCCATGAGCTCCGAGGATAAATCATTAAAGGAGATACAGGAGAAGCTAATGGCTGAAATGGCTGCTAAACAGAGTAAGGAAGAGGAGGCAGCCAAGGAGCTACAGAAAATAGATGCTATAGTCAAACAGTTTTTAACCAATGAAGCTTGGCAGAGGCTCAAGAGAGTAGAGCTAGTTAAGCCAGATTTAGCAAATGAGGTAAAGTTATATTTGGCTCAGCTTTACACCTCAGGTAGGTTGACTAGAAGATTAGGTGATGAGGAGTTAAAGACGCTGCTAGCTCAGTTATCTGGGAGAGGTAGGAAGGATTTCAATATAAGAATAGTGTAGAGGTGATCTGATGGCGGGCCATAGGCCATTGGGAAGCAAGCTTAGGTATGCTAGGGCTCTTAGGAGTAATAGGAGGGTACCAGCTTGGGTTTATGCTAAGGCCAATAGAAGGGCCAGAACGAAGCCTCTGAGAAATTGGAGGAGGAGTAGGCTACAGCTTTAATTTAATGGATGGTGATGAATATGCCTGAGGAGCAGGAGTTACTCTTCAATATCAATTTAGGTATCCTAATAAAGGCAAAGTACCCCCCAAAGAAAAGAGCTGCCAGGGCCATGAAATTTGTGAAGACTTTTGTTAGAAGACATGCTAAAGTGCCTGAAGATTATAGAATCAAAGTTAGACCCGAGCTTAACGAACTTTTATGGTCTCAAGGAGCTAATAATCCTCCTAATAAGCTGAGGGTTAGGGTAGCCTTAAATGAGGAAGATGAGGAAGCTGTTATTTGGCCAGCTTAGGGATTTAAATGACTATATTTAAGGTAAAGCTATTTGGAAGCTCTAATCTAGGAGTTTACCTCAAGTCTATTGGCTCTTACCTCCTCGCTCCTGAAGGATCTACGGCAATAATATCGAGAGAAGTTGATGGGACTATGAATGTCATAGAAGCAAGCATATATGATAGCAGAATGTTAGGGATACTCTTAGTCGGGAATAATAAGACTTTACTTGTTCCCCCTATAATATCGGAGAGCGATTTAAGAAAGTTAAGAGATGCTCTTGATCTAGAGGTTCATATATTACCCACAATGAAGCTTACAGCTCTTGGAAACGATATAGTAGCAAATGATTATGGGGCACTAGCTCACCCTTCCTTCAGTGATGGCGAGCTGGATCTTATAGGTAGGTTATTAGGCGTTAAGGCAAGTAAAGGCAAAGTTGGTGGTGTACCTGTAGTTGGGTCTCTTATAGTTGCCAACAACGAGGGTTGCCTCATTTCACCAGCAGCTGATGACTCAGAATTGAGAGGAGCATCAGAAGTACTTGGAGTGGAATGTCTGAGGGGTACTATTAACAATGGGATTGGGTACGTGAGGTTAGGTCTAGTAGCAAGTGATCAGAGAGCTCTCGTTGGCTATTCAACTACGCCATTAGAGATTGAGAATGTAGCGGAAGCCCTTAAAATAAAACCTTAAGGTATTTCTAAGGTGTGATATTTGAGCCAAGAAAGAGTTGTGGATCTGAATTTCCTTCAATCTCTGTACAAGTACCTGCTCGATGAGTATAATAGGTTAACATTAATCAAAACAGACTTGGAGAGGTCCATTGAGACCTTAAAAGCTATTCAGAAGGCTCAGGATGGAGAGATCGGTCCCCTCATAATACCTGTCTCTTCATTCTTATCTTTGATGATTGAGGGCGCTAAGGCTAAGGATATGCTTGTCCTCCTTGGTGGGAACATCTTTGCAAAGATGAATCCGGAAGAGGCCTTAAAACAAGCCCAAGGGAGATTAGAGGAGGTCAGTAAGAACCTATCGGAAGTAGGCCTGAACCTCACTAAAGTGCAGTTGGAGATGGAAAACCTCCAGAGGAGGACAGGAAAGCGTGCTAGGTAAATTAGTTGATGAGCTAACCACTAAGGGGCTGATAAAGAAGAGATGGACTAGAAAATCTGTAATGGAAATATTTAATTCATTGGAACTGGAGCTTGTTGCTCAAGGAGTCTCTCCTGCAATAATAGATAAGTTAAAGGAATCAGTATCAAAGAAGCTTGATGGTGTTGAAACTAAAGGAGATCCAAAGAAAGTAGTTCTCAAGATGATAAGAAAGGCCATTTTAGAGAAGCTTCCTCCAAAGATGACTCTCAATGACCTAAAGCCATTAGAATTCCCCTATAAAGTCGTTTTCTTTGGTTTTAATGGTGTAGGGAAATCCCTTAGCATAGTAAAAATGGCTAGGTACTTGCAAAAGAAGGGAGATAGAGTCTTAATAGTCTCAGCTGATACATATAGAGCTGCTGCTGGAGATCAGCTTGAAGGTTATTGTAGAGCTGCTAATGTTCCCATGCTCAAGGGACCTCGTAGAGCTGATCCTGCTGCTGTGGCTTATGATGGAGTTAATATGGCATCCTCTAAAGGATATAAGTTTGTCCTAGTAGATACGGCTGGTAGAAATTATCTTAATAAGAACCTGAGCGAAGAGTTAAGAAAGGTAGTGAGGGTAATCCAGCCAAATCTTAAGGTGCTTGTACTGGATGGTATGGTAGGTAATGATGTACTTAACCAGTGCGACTCATTCAACGAAGCTGTTGGGATAGATGCCTTGATAGTTACTAAAGTAGATGGATCTGGTTTATCCACTCCTTTAATATCATCTCTCTATTCAGGTAAGTCCATACTTTTCTTAGGAACCGGTCAAGACTTCAATAACATCTCGACATTCGATCCCGATAAGGCTATAGATTATATTCTTCAATGATTCCTCATCTGCGGTGATTTGAATGGCTTCGGTTATTAGGAGGCTTAAGGGCAGGGATTTCTTGACTCTCCTTGACTTCACACCTCTGGAATTCAAAGCCCTTTTAGAAAGATCTAAAGAGCATAAGTGGGGTTTAGTTAAAAGCAATGTATTAAGGGGTAAATACGTCGCTGGCATATTTGAGAAGCCTTCTACTAGGACGAGGGTTTCCATGTCCGTAGCAACATTTGATCTGGGGGGTGTATTTTTAGAGCTCCCAACATCAAGTCTTCAGGTATCTAGAGGAGAGACATTCAGGGATACGGCCCAAGTGCTCAGCAGATTTGTAAATGCTATCGCCGCTAGGGTTAAATCTCACTCTACCTTGGAGGAGTTAGCTAGGTGGGCCACAGTGCCTATAATAAACATGTTAAGCAATAAGTTCCATCCTCTACAGGCATTAACAGATGTCTTTACGATAATCGAGTTCTTTGGAAGTAAGAAGGTGAAGATTGTATTCTTAGGTGATGGCGCTACTAACACGAACCATAGCTTAATGATTGCATCGGCTCTAGCGGGGTACGATTACGTCGTCGGCGCCCCTAGGGATTATTGGCCGGATAAAGAGATAATATCTGAAGCAAAGAAGATAAATGAGCAAACTAAAGGCTCCCTGGAGGTTATAGAGGGTCCTATCGAAGCAGCAAAGGATGCTGATGTTGTGTACACGGATACTTGGTTTTCAATGGGTATTTCCGATATAGAGAAGAGAAAAGATCTCTTCCCTCCTTATCAAGTGAACAGCAACCTGCTATCCCACGCAGCCCCTCACGTCAAGGTAATGCACTGCCAGCCATGGTTCATAGGGCAGGAGATAACAGAAGAGGTAGCCTACGGCCCTCATTCTATAGCATTCGAGCAAGCAGAGAACAGATTGCATACAGCAAAGGCCGTGCTGGAGGTATTATCCATATAAATCTTTCTCAGTCAACTTTATATAGCTATATTACTAATGATCTGATTGGCCATGGTTAACTCGGTGGCGATTCTGAGAGATGAAGGGAGTGCCCTGATTGGGTGAGGAATCGTCTTTCCAACCGTGGCGACAGGAGTAGTATGTAAGTAATATAGATGGTTATGTGAGTGTGAGGAAACATTAGATCCCTCACATTCAAGAGAGTCCGGATGTCCTCATGAATGGTGGGTGCTTTTTAGAGATCTTGTGGCCGTATGTGAGACCGGTTGATCCTGCCGGAGGGGACTCCTATCGGGCTCGGATTAAGCCATGCAAGTTAGCTAGGAGCCCTTGCTCCTAGCAGCGCACGGCTCAGTAATACACGGTTAACCTGCCCTGAGGACCGGGATAACCTCGGGAAACTGAGGCTAATCCCGGATAGGGATGATTTCCTGGAATGGGCTCATCTCTAAAGTAGGTGAGGGAATGGCCTTGCTGAGGCCTCAGGATGGGACCGCGTCCTATCAGGTAGTAGGTGAGGTAACGGCCCACCTATCCTAAGACGGGTGCGGGCTCTGAGAGGAGGAGCCCGGAGATGGGCACTGAGACAAGGGCCTAGGCCCTACGGGGCGCAGCAGGCGCGGAACTTCCCCAATACGCGCAAGCGTGAGGGAGTGAGCTCGAGTGCTGCCCGCTGAGGGTAGCTGTTCCCAGGTGTAAACAGCCTGGGGTAGGAAGGGGAGGGTAAGGCTGGTGCCAGCCGCCGCGGTAAAACCAGCTCCCCGAGGGGTCCCCACGCATACTGGGCCTAAAGCGTCCGTAGCCGGCCCTGTAAGTCCCCGGTTAAATCCACTGGAAGACCAGTGGGCCGCCGGGGATACTGTAGGGCTAGGGAGCGAGAGGGGTCGAGGGTATTCCGGGGGATAGCGGTAAAATGCATAGATCCCCGGAGGACCACCAGTGGCGAAGGCGCTCGGCTGGAACGCGTCCGACGGCGAGGGACGAAAGCTGGGGGAGCAAACCGGATTAGATACCCGGGTAGTCCCAGCTGTAAACGATGCCGGCTAGGTGCCGGCCGAGGTTTCGGCCTCGGCCGGTGTCGAAGCGAAGGCGTTAAGCCGGCCGCCTGAGGAG